>JBHYFR010000156.1:0-5503 GCA_051859425.1 Oceanicaulis sp.
CACCGCCTCCAGGCGCTCGAACCCGATTGTCGCGTTCACATAATCACGAAGCATGGATTTGGCGGTGTCGATATCGCCCTCCAAAAGCGCATCGAGCGCCTCGGCGTAGAGCGCAGCGCGGAACTCCGGGTCACGCGCTGCGCGCGCCTGGATGGTCGCCTTGAAATCACGGGTCAGCGGCATCATCGCCTCGCTCTAGGTGTCTTGTATTCCAGCCTGCTATCGCTGCCGTCTACCTTGCCGCCTTACGGGCCTTGTACTCGGCCCAGAGCGCGTGCGCGCGCCGGATGTCCTTTGCTGACGCTGCTTGGTCCCTGCGCACAAGAGGATGACCAGCCTTGCGCCGTCCTGCCCCAGATAGACCCGGTAGCCCGGACCGTAATCAATGCGAAGTTCGCTGACGCCTGCGCCGACCGGCTCAAGATCGCCAACGCCTCTTTCGAGCCGGTTGAGCGCACGCACGACACGCGCCGCAGCACGCACTCCCAGATTTTCAAACCACGCCGTGAACGGCGCGCTTCCTGTCGAATCTACGTAGGAAGATATGGAACGGGGTTGAGCCTCACGTGCCATTTAGTGCCCTATGCGTTACCAAACTGCAAGCAGATTTCGAGAACGCCCCATGCATATCCGGGCGGGCGCGTGAACGTCACAAACGATCACGCCACACCGCATAAGAAAGATCAACAAGGATGGAATCTTACGCTACTTGAAATAGCTTCTGCCTAAGCCGGCATCAGCCCGCGTTCGCTGGCCAGGCGCTTCATTTCGGTCTGGAGCTTTTCGAACGCGCGCACTTCGATCTGGCGGATGCGTTCGCGGCTGACCTTGTAGACGTCGGCCAGCTCTTCGAGCGTCTTGGGCTCCTCGGTCAGGCGGCGCTCCTGAATGATGTGGCGCTCGCGCTCGTTCAGCCCCCCCATGGCCTCCTGCAGGAGGGTCATGCGGATGTCGAACTCGTCGCTATCGGCCAGATCCTCTTCGGCGTCGGCGGCATTGTCATCGGCCAGCCAGTCCTGCCACTGGCTCTCGCCGTCGGCGCGCATGGGCGCGTTGAGCGAGGCGTCCGGGCCGGACAGGCGCCGGTTCATGGAGATCACCTCGTCATCGGTCACGCCCAGCTTGGTGGCGATATGCTCGACCTGCTCGGGGCGCAGATCGCCCTCTTCCAGCGCCTGCATCTGGCTCTTCATGCGGCGCAGGTTGAAGAACAGCTTCTTCTGGGCCGCCGTGGTGCCCATTTTCACCAGCGACCAGGAGCGCAAGATGTATTCCTGGATGGCCGCGCGCACCCACCACATGGCGTAGGTGGACAGGCGGAAGCCCTTGTCGGGATCGAATTTCTTGACCGCCTGCATCAGGCCCACATTGCCTTCGGAGATCACCTCGGCGATGGGCAGGCCATAGCCCCGATAGCCCATGGCGATCTTGGCCACCAGGCGCAGATGAGAGGTGACCATGCGGTGGGCCGCCTCGGTGTCCTGATGCTCCTGCCAGCGCTTGGCCAGCATGAACTCCTCATCCTTTTCCAGCATGGGAAATTTGCGGATCTCGGCCAGATAGCGCGACAGCCCGCCTTCGGGCGTGATGGCGATCATGGAGGCGTTGGCCATGGCTGGTCTCCCCGGTCATCAATGGCGCGGCAGGCTGGGGTCGCCAGCGTGCGAGCCGTGCATGTAGGTAGCCCGCTGGCGCGATGCGAGAGCCTGACAGTGCATCCCGGTCGCGTGCGGTCACGTGCGATCCCAATGCAACACACAATCGCGCCGGAATTAAGGGCACAGATGGACATTCACTCTTGCCCGGCGCGCAGCCCCGGCGTAATCGCGGCGGGCATGAGCATCTCGATCCGCAAATCCGTCCCCGGCGATGAAGCGGCGCTGGCGCTGGTGGGCGCGGCGACGTTTCTGGAAAGCTATGCCGGCGTGGTGGACGGGGCCGCCATCGTGCGTCACTGCGCGCAGCGCCAGACGCCAGAGGTCTACGCCGCCGCACTGGCCGATCCGCAGCAGGCGCTGTGGCTGGCTGAAGCCGCGCCCGGCGCTGCGCCGGTGGGCTATCTCCACCTGGCCCCACCCGACCTGCCGGTGGACACGCGCGCGGGCGATATCGAGATGAAGCGCATCTATGTCCTGTCGAAGCTGCACCGCTCGGGGCTCGGCCTGATGCTGCTGCAGGCAGGGCTGGCCCACGCCCGCGCCGCCGGATGCCGCCGCATGCTGTTGGGCGTGTACAAGCAGAATGCGCGCGCCATCGGGTTCTATGAGGCCCATGGCTTCAAAAGCGTCGGCGAGCGCCAGTTTGATGTGGGCGGCGCAGTCTATTGCGACTGGGTGATGGCGCGCGATCTCTAGCGCGCGGCGCCGACAAAGCCTTGCGGCAGGGCGATCTCGCTTTCCAGCTCCACCGGGCCGGCCAGATGCACATGGCCGTCGTGCGTCCAGCGCACCGGCAGATCGCCGCCATCCGCGCGGATCACCGCTTCACGGCCGGTTCGCCCCTGACGGCAGGCCGCCACCAGAGCGGCGGCCGCGCCGGTGCCGCAGGCTTTCGTCAGGCCCGCCCCACGCTCCCACACCCGCAGCCGGATCAGGTCCGGCGCCAGCACGCGGGCAAAGCCGGCATTGACCCGCTCGGGAAACAGGGCGTCATGCTCCACGCCCGGCCCGATCGCCTCCAGCGGCAGGGTGTCGGGATCGTCCACGAAGAACACCACATGAGGATTGCCCATGGAAACCGCGCCAGGGCCCTCAACCCATCCGCCTCCGGGCAGGTCGACCCGATAGTCCATCCGAACCGTATCCATGGCGCGGGCCAGCGGGATGTCGCGCCAGTCCAGTCGGGCCGGACCCAGATCCACTTCCGCCCCGCCATCGCCAAGGCGGCGCGCGCTGAGGCGCCCGCCCAGCGAGCTCATCTCCAGCGCATCGCCGGGATGGTCCTGAAACATCAGCCAGGCCGCTGCGCGGGCGCCATTGCCGCAGGCGCCCACCTCCCCGCCATCGCGGTTCCAGACCCGCAGGCGCGCATCGCCCTCTCGCTCTGCTTCCAGCGCCAGCAACTGGTCGAACGGATGGGCCTGCGCCAGCGCGACAATACCGGTCGGCGCCAGCGCCAGCGGCGCGGCGCTCTGGCGCGCATCGATCAGGATGAAGGCGTTACCCGCCCCGTTCATGGCAAAGGCTTTCATGGGGCGAGGATTTACGCCTTGCCGCCGGCGGGCGCAATCATACGTGAGGCTGTGCGAAATTTAATGCCAGCGGCTTTGACGCGGGGGGCCGGGCGCTGTTGAATGCGCGCGCTTTTCACGCTGGGAGGATGCCCGATGCGCCGTTGGAAACTGAGCCTGACCGCCGCTGCCCTTGTCGCGATGGCGGCCTGCTCGCCCAATTCACAGGATGCCGACCCTATGGACACCGCCACGCCGCCTGAAGACGCCGAGCTCAGCGTGTCTGCGCTCAATGCCGCGATCCAGGCCGGTGAGGAACATCTCGAGTGGCTTGAAGAGGTCGAGGGCGAGGATGCGCTGGGCTTCGCCCGCCTGCAGAACGAGCGCTCGCTGGGACTTTTGCAGGCCGATCCGCGCTACCAGACCCTGTATGACCAGGCGATCGAAGTACTCGAGAGCACCGATCGCATTCCTTACGTGGGCGTGCGCGGCGGCGAGTTGTGGAATTTCTGGCGCGATGCGCAGAACATTCACGGCCTGTGGCGCAAGACCAGCGTGGAGAGCTACGCCACCGGCGCGCCGGAGTGGGATGTGGTGCTGGACGTGGATGCGCTCGCCAGCGCCGAGGGCAAGAACTGGGTGTGGGGCGGCTCGACCTGCCTGGGCCCGGACTACCGCCACTGCATCCTGACCCTGTCGGACGGCGGCTCGGACGCCTCGGTGCGCCGCGAGTTCGATACCCAGACCCGCACCTTTGTCGAGGACGGGTTCATCATCCCGCAGACCAAAGGCTCGGCGGCGTGGATTGATGAGAACACCCTGCTGATCGCCACCGCGCTGGACGCCGGCGAGACCACCACGTCGGGCTATCCCTTCGTGGTCAAGCGCTGGACGCGCGGCACGCCCATCGAAGACGCTGAAGTCGTCTATTCGGGCGCCAGCAGCGATGTGGGGGTGTGGCCGGCCCGCTTCGAGCAGGCGGACGGCACGGCCTATTTCGTGGCGGTCCAGCGCGAGAGCTTCTTTGAAGGCGTCTACTGGCTCCTGCCCGAGAACGCCACGGGAGAGCCTATCGCCCTGCCCCTGCCGCGCAAATCCACGCCCCAGGCCCTGTTTGGCGGTCAGCTGATCTTCACCACCGAGGAAGACTGGACGCCGACCGCAGGCGGACCCACCTTCCCGGCAGGCGCCGCCCTGTCCATCGACATGGCCGCGCTGGCTGAAACGGGCGAGCTGCCCGAGGTGAAGACCGTGTTCGTGCCGGATTCGCGCCAGTCGGTCGGGTCGGTGGCCGCCACCGCCAATAATCTCCTCGTGGTGATCAGCGACAATGTGGTCAGCCGTCTGGAGGCCTTCACCTATGCGGGCGGGGCCTGGACCAGCCAGCCCATCGAGGCGCCGGACAACGCCTCCATCTCCATCGTCACCGCCGACGACCAGAGCGACCTGGCCTATGTCAACGTGTCAGGCTTCCTTAATCCCGAAGCGCTCTACCGCGTCACGCCGGAGCTGGCGCTGGAGCCGGCCATGTCGGCGCCGGCCTGGTTTGATACGGACGGCATGATCGTCGAACAGCGCCAGGCGCGCAGCTCTGACGGCACGATGATCCCGTATTTCATCGTCCGGCGCGAAGACGTCACCGGTCCCCGGCCCACCTTGCTCTACGCCTATGGCGGCTTCCAGGTGTCATTGAACCCGTCCTATTCGGGTGTGCGCGGCCGGCTGTGGCTGGAAAATGGCGGCACCTATGTGCTGGCCAATATCCGCGGCGGCGGCGAGTTCGGCCCGGCCTGGCACCAGGCGGGCCTGCGCACCAACCGCCAGCGCATTTTCGACGACCTGATCGCGGTGGCCGAGGACTTGATCGCCACCGGCGAAACCACCGCGCCGCAGCTGGGCGTGATGGGCGGGTCCAATGGCGGGCTCCTGACCGGGGTGATGTATGTGCAGCGTCCCGATCTGTGGGGCGCGGTGATCAGCCAGGTGCCGCTGCTGGACATGATGCGCTTCCACCTGCTGCTGGCCGGCGCCAGCTGGCAGGACGAGTACGGCTTCCCGGACGAAAACGAGGACGAGCGCGCCTTCCTGCGCTCGATCTCGCCGGTGCATAATGTGGAGGAGGACGGCGATTACCCGCCGATCTTCATCCTCACCTCCACCAAGGATGACCGGGTCCATCCCGGCCATGCGCGCAAGCTGGCCTTCCTGCTCGATCAGCTGGGTCATGAAATGCTGTATTACGAGAACATCGAGGGCGGCCACTCGGCGGCGGCCAATCTGCGTGAGGCGGCCAACCGCCAGGCGCTGGAATACGTGTTCCTGATGCAGACCCTG
>JBHYFR010000157.1:0-5485 GCA_051859425.1 Oceanicaulis sp.
TCCTGGGGCTTTTCCTTGGCCGTGTCGGGAATGATGATCCCGCCCTTGGTCTTGGCTTCTTCCTCAACGCGCTTCACCAGCACGCGATCGTGCAGCGGACGAAATTTCATGGCCTGTCTCCGTTATCGAGCGGTATCGCTCATCGTTCGGTGTCATGTATGGCGGTCCGGGAGAGGTGCGTTAGCACTCAGGGCCCCCGGCTGCCAACGCGGCTGGAAGTAAGCGCGGCGCATGCGGGCGTCAAGGGGCGGCGCAGAGCTCTGGCGCCATAAATCGGCGCCAATCTGAAACCTAGGTGTTCAGCGCGCGTTCATGCTAGGTTGACGAAAGCTACGGCCTGGCCGGAAGCCTGTGCGCAAGGACGGCCCTAGCGCGCGATCACGACATTCTTGAGGGAGTCGACCATGATTATCCGTTCACTCGCCGCCGGCGCCTTGGCTCTGAGCCTGGCGGCCTGCACCACCACCGACCAGTACGGCAACGTCACCCCGAACCGCACCGGACAGGGCGTCCTGGCGGGTGCGGCTGCGGGCGCGCTGCTGGGCATGCTGGCGGGCGGCGACGACCGCCGCAACGCGCTGATCGGCGCGGGCGTCGGCGCGCTGGCCGGCGGCATGGTCGGCAATTACATGGACCGCCAGGAGCGCGACTTCCGCGAGCGCCTGCGCGATTCCGGCGTCACCGTGCGCCGTGTGGGCGACGAGCTGGTGCTGGTCATGCCCGGCAACGTCACCTTCGCCACCGGCTCCGCCACGGTGAGCCCGCGTTTCGGCGCCGTGCTCCATGACGTGGCTGACGTGCTGCAGACCTATCCGGCCACCTATGTGGACGTGATCGGTCACACCGACAATGTGGGCTCGGCCCAGTTCAACCAGCAGCTCTCCGAGCGCCGCGCCAGCTCGGTCGCCGCCGAGCTGATCGGCCGCGGCGTTATCCGCGAGCGCCTGTTTGTGGCTGGCATGGGCCTGACCCAGCCGATCGCCAGCAACGCCACCGATGAGGGCCGCGCCGCCAACCGCCGCGTGGAAATCCGCATCGCGCCGCACCGCGGCTCGTAACCGTCTCACAGGCTCACGCCTGACAGACACAGCGCCCGGCCCTTCAAGGCCGGGCGTTTTGCGTTGGGGCTGACGATGTCAGGGAAAGGAAAGTGTAGCCGCCCGAGCCGTCGTGGTGGTGGGGGGGACGAGGGGCTCAGGCGGCTACACAAGAGGCGGGTGCGCCTCGCAGGAGAGCGCAGCAGGGATGGTGCAGGCGACGGGATCACGCACCGGATCGTCAGCTGGGCAGGGGGACGCAGGCTCGCGCCCGGTGCGTGTCCATGCCGCGACGATGCCTGCACGCGCATGAAATTGCACGCGGATTTGGGTCTGGAGGTTAAGCGCCGGTTAAGGGCGCGCGGGGGCGCCGGGTTTCAGCCCCGGCCCAGCTCGGGCGGCGCCTGGCGGGCGTGGAGGATGCGCAGGACCCGAATGGCGTTGCCGGGCGTCACCAGGTAAGCGATGCGATGGCTGCGCACAGTCCTCACCCGCACCACGGCCCCCGCCGGCGCGCCGGGCTCCCAAGGCACAATAGGCGCAGCGTCCGGGAAAGCGGCGATGAGATTGATCGCATCAAGCATGGCGCTGCGGTACGTAATTGCGGCGGCAGGGCCGAAATTCAACGCGCCGAAATAGACGATGGCCTCGAGATCGGCGAACGCCGCATCGGTAAACTCAATCGCGCGCGCCATCGGCCCGCGCCCGCGCCAGAGCTGAATCAAAGACCTCGTCGAAGCTGCGGTCACTGACCGGACTGTCCAGACCCTCCTGGATCAGGCGATTGAACTCGGCCCACTTCGCACGCGACTCGGCGTCGCGCCGGATCAGGTCGCGCACATAATCGCTGGCGCTGGCATAGCGGCCCGACGCCACCTGCTCATCCACCGCCGCTTTGAGCAGATCGGGCAAAGAGACATTCATCGTGGCCATGGCGCGCTCCTCCGGGTGACAGTCTTTGCCATAAACTGCCATTAGTGATGAGGCGGGGCAAGGAAGGGGGCGCTAAAGCCCCAACTCCCCCCACATCGCATCCACCTTATCAATAATCGCCTGCTCCATGAACAGCTTCTCGCCCCATTCGCGGTTGGTTTCGCCTTCCCATTTGTTAGTGGCGTCCAGGCCGATCTTGGAGCCGAGGCCGGAGACCGGGGAGGCGAAGTCTAGATAGTCGATGGGGGTGTGTTCGATGATGGTGCAGTCGCGCGCCGGGTCCATGCGCGTGGACATGGCCCACATCACATCCTTCCAGTCGCGCGCATTGATGTCGTCATCCACCACGATCACCCATTTGGTGTACATGAACTGGCGAAGATATGACCACGCGCCCAGCATCACGCGCTTGGCGTGGCCGGGATAGGCCTTCTTCATCGAGATGACGGCGATGCGGTAGCTGCACCCTTCCGGCGGCAGCCAGAAATCGATGATCTCTGGGAATTGCTGGCGGATGAGGGGGATGAACACCTCATTGAGCGCCTCGCCCAGCACGCTGGGTTCATCGGGCGGACGGCCGGTGAAGGTGGTCAGGTAGATGGGGTCGCGGCGCATGGTGATGGCGCTGATCTGGAACACCGGGAAGCGCTCCACCGAGTTGTAATAGCCCGTGTGGTCGCCGTACGGCCCCTCCGGCCCGTCCTCGTCCAGGAGCACATGGCCTTCGAGCACGATCTCGGCCTCGGCGGGCACTTTCAGCGGCACGGTCTTGCAGGGGACGAGCTCGGCCTTGCGCCCGCGCAGGAGGCCGGCGAACTGGTATTCCGATAGCGTGTCCGGCACCGGCGTCACGGCGGCGAGGATGGTGCCGGGATCAGCGCCCAGCACGGCCGCGGCGGGCAAGGGATCGGGCCGTGCGCCCTTCCAGCGCTGATAATGCTGCGCCCCGCCGCGATGCTTGAGCCAGCGCATGAGGGTGCGGTCCTTGCCCAGCTTCTGCATCCGGTAGATGCCCAGATTGAAATCGTCCTGCTTGTCCTCTGACGGACCTTTCGTAACCACGAGCGGCCAGGTGATCAGTGGCGCCGGCTCGCCCGGCCAGCAGCCCTGGATGGGCAGGCCATCGAGATCAATGTCATCGCCGGTCAGGACGACTTCCTGACACGGGGCTTTCTTCACGGTGGCGGGGCGCATCGCCATCACGGTCTTGGCCAGGGGCAGAAGCTCCATGGCGTCCTTAAAGCCGCGCGGCGGTTCGGGCTGGCGCAGGAAGGCCAGAAGCTCGCCCACCTCGCGCAGCTCGGCGGCGGTCTTGCGCGGCTCGCCGCCCATGGTGACAGCCCGCGCCACCCGGCCCACCGTGCCGAACAGATTGACGAGCGCCGGCATCTCGCTGGCCCGGCCATCTTCATGGACCGGATTTTCAAACAACACCGCCGGTCCGCCCTTGGCCAGCAGCCGGGTCTGGATCTCGGTCATCTCCAGATGGGTGGAGACCGGGCGCGCCACACGCTTGAGCTCGCCCTCAGCCTCCAGAAGCGCCATGAATTCGCGTAAGGATTTATAGGCCATGCCGCCTCCGCCGTGTGCCGTTTGCGGCACAATAGGTGGCGCAGCCCGCGCGCGCGTCCAGAAATTTCAGTGCGGCGAATGCGCCCGCAGGCTCCGGAATCAGCCCAACAGCCCGGCCCGCTTCAGCGACGCCCGGCGCGCCGGGGCGACATACAGGGTGTTGAGATCGCCGTTGAGGCCCAGATCAAGCCCCTCGCCGGTCCAGGCCGCGCGCGTCCAGCCCAGCTCCCCGGTCAGGAAGGCGTCGGCGTCCGCGTTGTTTTCCAGCATGACCAGCGGCGCGCAGCGCTCCAGCGTCTGGCGGGCGCCGGCCAGCACGGAGCGCTCGAACCCTTGCACATCCAGCTTGATGAAGCCGGGATTGAGATCGAGATCGTCGAGAGGAAAGGCGCGCGCCTCGAACGAGATGATTTTCAGCTGCCCGGGATCGAACCCCGCGACGGTGTCGGCATTCAGCCAGCTGGCGCATTCGGCGGCGTCGAACGAGGCCGGCCCGTCATAGACACAGCCGCGATAGACCGGGATGTGCAGGGTGCGGGTCTCGTCGCGCTCGCCCAGCCCGCAGGCATAGATGGCCAGCGCATCATCGCGCGCAAACAGCCGGCTCAGATAGGCCGCCAGATGGGCGTTGGGCTCGAAGGCGTGGACCAGCGCGTCAGGATGATAAAGCCGGATGGCGTCAATGGACTGGCCGCGATTGGCGCCCACATCAATGAACACCTCGCCCGGTTCCGGCGCCCAATGTGCCAGCAGCGCGAAGTCCGCCTCGAAAGGCTGGCGCAGGGCGCGGCGCATCAGGCGCTGGGCGTTCGCCTTGGCTTCCAGCAGGGCCGGAAACCGGCTCTGGAGTGCGCGGATATGGGCGGAAACATGCACGGCGGGGCCTCCGGTCTGGAGGCGCGCATTGCAAGGGCGGGGCCAATGGCCGTGTCAGGCGGGGGTCAGGCGAGGAAGAGAATGTCCGCCTCGGCTTCGCTGGCGAGCCAGGCGTCGGCTTCGGCCTGGCTGGTGGATACGGCCGTCTCGTGCCCGGTCTCGATCAGGCCGCGCCGCCAGAAGCGGGCATAGGCCGAATCCAGACTGTCAGACACGATCGCGACCTTGCACGGCGCCATCGCCGCCCCGCAGCGCGCCGCGCGGGCATACAGGGCTTCGGGCGCTCCGTTGTATTGCGCGTTCAAGGTGTCGAACAGGATCTGGCGGGCCGGGCTGCTGCGGTGATAGTCCAGAAACGCCGCGATGCTTTTGACCGCCTCGCGGTCATCGCGTTCGCCGAACACCTCCACCTTGATCAACCCGTCGCGCGGGTTCGTTATGATTTGACGGCGCTGCATCTCAGGCGAGCTCTCGTAAAACCGCTGAGCGCCAATAATGCATATATTCAGTAAACAAATCCCTGAAGGCGCAACTTACTCCCGCCGCAGCAGTTTTTCGGTCAGAAACGAGCCCCACCAGCTGGCCATGAAGCCGTCATGGCAGGCCTGCCGGTCATATTCGGTGCGCACCCAGGTCAGGAAGTCGATGGGCTCGCGCGCATTGCGCTGGCGGTACAGGTCGAAGAAATGATCCAGCATGCCGGTCTTGCCCTGGCGGACATGGCCGTACTTGAACGACAGCTGCTCCACCGCCTCTTCAAACGGCGCCTTTTCATGCAGCAGCTTGTAAAACACCGCCACGATACCCGCCCGGTCCGCGCCGGACTTGCAGTGCATGAAGGCCGGGTACTCGATCTGCTCGAACACTTCGATCAGCCGCTCGATCCGCTCCACAAACGGGGCCTCGCGCGAGCCCCAGGGCAGATCAATGACGGTCAGGCCCAGCTTGCGCGCGGCGTGATGCTCCAGATCATAATAGGGCCGGCCCGGCTGGGTTCCGCGCAGATTGAGGATGGTGCGAAAGCCCATCTCTTTCAGCTCGGCCAGGCGCTGCGGGCTGGGCTGGTT
>JBHYFR010000158.1:0-3911 GCA_051859425.1 Oceanicaulis sp.
CGCCGGCCTGGGACTGCACCGCGTCGGCGCGCTTGCGGATCGCCTGGCCGATCTTCAGCACCGGCTGGCCCACGATCGGCAACACCACCAGCACGTACAGCGCCAGCATCCAGTCGATCCAGAACATCCAGGCAATGCCCAGCACCACCATGAACAGATCGCGGGTCAGATTATTGGCCGCGCGCACCAGGCTCTCGCGCAGCATGGTGATGTCATTGGTGAAGCGCGAGATCAGCGAACCCGTCGCCTCGGCCTGCAGGCGGGCGAAATCGGCCGCGACCAGGCGGGCATACATGGCGCTCTGCAGATCGCGCATGATCGACAGGGCGAGCGTGTTGGTGGCGATGGTCTGGCCGTAGAGCGAGGCGGCGCGGATGATCCCCAGCGCGCCGATCATGGCGGGCGCAGCCCACAGCACGCGCGGGTCGGCGGTTTCGATCATCTGGCTGGCCAGATGCACCGCCCCGGCATAGGACGAACCGGCCGCCGCCGTGATCAGAGACAGCACCACGCCCCAGACAAACAGGGCGAACCGGCCCGGCATGAAGTCGCGCCACAGCCGCGCGGCCAGCGCGCGCGCGCCGGGGGCCGGCGCAGGCGGGGCAGGCGGGGCGCTCAGGACGCGCCGCTCCGGCCGGGATCGAGCAGCTTGTGGGCATGGATCACGAAAAAGCGCATATGGGCGTTGTCCACCGTGCGCTGGGCCGCCGCGCGCCAGGCGTTGCGAGCGGTCTCGTAATCGGGATAGGCGCCGACAAACTCGACCTGGGACAAATCCTTGAACTCATGGGCGCCCGGTCCGAGGTCTTTCAGCTCGCCGCCGATGACGAGGTGCAAGAGCTGGGGCGAATCATTGGCGCTCATGGGAGTCCTCCTGTGCGAGCCGCTCTAATAGCAAGGCGTGCAGCGCCGGGCCAGCCGCCAGCGGCGCTGGCTGGCGGGGCGGATCGCCGTCATAGCGCAGGGCCGCGCCGGTGCGGTCAGTCATCCGCCCGCCCGCCTCGGTGATCAGGAGATGCCCGGCGGCCAGATCCCAGTCCCATTTGGGCCGCACCGCCACCACGCCGTCAAACAGGCCCGACGCCGCCAGCGCCAGGCGCAGGGCGGCGGAATTCACCGTGGAGGCCGTAGCGCCCATATCGCGCAGCACGGACAACCGGCCCGGATCACCCAGGATGCGCGCCCCGGCGATGGAGCCGTGGCCGCTCATGCGCACGGGCCGGCCATTGAGGCGCGCGCCCGCGCCCAGCACCGCATCCCAAAGGCGTTCCGTGGACGGGTCGTAGATGGCTGCAGCCACCGGAAGCCCTTCCTCGATCACCGCCACCGAGACCACAAATTCCGGGCGCCCCTTGATGAAGGCGCGGGTACCGTCGATGGGGTCGACGACAAAGCTGCGGGCCGCCTTGAGGCGGGAGCGGTCATCGGCGGTTTCTTCCGACAGCCAGCCATAATCGGGCCGCGCCGGGATGAGGCGGTCCCGAAGCAGGGCGTCGGCGGCCAGATCCGCCTCGCTGACCGGATCGCCCGGCCCCTTGTCCCAAGCGCGCAGCCCCTTGGCGCGGAACGCGAGCGCCAGCTGGCCGGCGTCCCGGGCCGCACGGGCGATCAGATCGCGATCTGTCTCATCGCCCGCCAATCGACAGACCTTCGACCAGTACGCTCGGCGCATTGACCGAGCCTTCAAACTCCAGATCCGACCCGGGAATGAGGCGAGCGAAGATATCAATCAGATTGCCCGCCACGGTGACCTCGCTGACCGGTCCGGCGCGTTTTCCGCCCTCAATGGCGAAGCCCGCCACCCCCACCGACCAGTCGCCGGTATTGGCGTTGAGCGAGGGGCCGAACATCTCGGTCACGAGCAATCCGTCGCCAGCCTCGGCAATGAGATCGTCCAGGCCCGCCTCGCCTGGCGCCAGATGCACATTGGCGGCGCTGACGCCCGGCGGACCGCCCAGGCTGCGCGAGGCATGCCCGGTCAGGCCCATGCCCAGCTGGCGGGCGCTGGCGGCGTTGATCAGCCAGGTAGTCACCACCCCGTCCTCCACCAGCGCGCGCGGACGGCAGGCCACGCCCTCGCCATCGGCGGCGCGGGCGCCAAAGCTCCAGTCGCGCAGCGGGTCTTCGATAATGTTCACGCCCTCGGCGAATACGCGCTCGCCCAGCCGGTCGCGCAGGAAGGACGTGCCGCGCGCAATGGCGGGACCGGATATGGCGCCCAGCAGCGCCGAGACGAAGACCGAAGAAGCCCGCCGGTCAAACACCACCGAGCGCTTGCCCGACGCGATCTTGCCCGAGCCCAGGCGCGCCACGGCGCGCTCCCCGGCGCTGGCGCCAATCCTATCGGGTGATTTGAGATCCATCAGGCGGCGCGCGGAGTGGGAATCATAATCGCGCTCCATCACATCGCCCTGTTTGGCGATGGCGGCGACGCCGAGACCATAGCGTGAGCCGCGCCGGGCGATTTCAAACCCGTTGGACGCGGCGGCCGCCGAGGCGCCGGCCCCCAGGCTCGCCCCGGCCGAGCTGACCGTGGTGACGCCCTTGACGGCGCGCGCGGCGGCTTCCAGCTGCAGGGCGGCGGCTTCGAGGCCTGCCTCGTCAAGGCGCGCCTCTTCATACTGGGCTATCTCCGGCAGGCGGCGCGCCAGCGCATCCGGCTCCACAAGGCCGCAATACGGGTCTTCGGGCGCGATCCGGGCCATGGCGATGGCGCGCTCGATCGCCAGCGCCTGACCGGCCTGCGACAAATCAGAGAAGCTGACCCCGGCCTGGCGCTGGCCGATAAAGACGCGCACGCCCGCCTCGCGATTTTCCGACCGCTCCAGGCTTTCCAGCGCGCCCTCACGCACGCTGGCTTCCAGCGAACGCGATTCGCTCACCGCCGCTTCGGCGTGGTCGGCGCCGGCTTTCAGAGCGGCGTCGCGCAAGGTGCGGGCGAGATCGAGCAGCGCGCCGGGATCGGGCGCGCCCTCGCGGGGATTTTCAGATGTCTGGCTCATGTGCGCCACATAGCCCGCGCGGGCGCGCGGAGCAATGCGGAGCCGTCATGTGCAGCCGTCAGATCAGGGCGTGCGCCGCCAGGCCTGCGCCCAGGGCGATATAGACGATGAGGGTGAGCAGTGTGCCCAGTATCCGGCCCACGCTGCGCCCCGCATTCCGCGACAGGCCCCAGCCATGCAGGATTCGCCCGGCCGTGAGCATCCCGCCCAGCACATGAATGGCGATCACCGGCGCGCCCAAGGAGGCGGCGGCCACCAGGCCGATCAGGGCCGCCGGGGTCCATTCTGCGCCATTGGCATGGGCCCGGCTGGCGCGGGTCAGCGTTTCATGGCCGCCATGGCCGATGCCCACGCCAGACTTGTTGCGCTGGACCATGACCAGAACGCCCAGCACCAGAAGGATGAGAATATTGAGCCCCACATAGAGGCCCGCAGCCGTCATCGCCGTCATGATTTGAAGTCTCCTGTTGAGCCGGTCAGTCCTCGGACGCCGGGGATTTCGCCGCTTCGGCAATAGCGCCGGCCAGCACATCGGGGGCTTCCGCCCCGGACACGGCGAAGCGGCCATTGAAAATGAAACAGGGCACACCCTGAACGCCCAGCGAGCGGTAGAATTGCTGCTCACGCTGCACCTGGGCGGCGTCGCGGTCGGTCTTGAGAAGATCGCGCACCACGTCCGCGTCCATGCCCGCCTCGCCCGCCAGCGCGGCCAGTACATCCGGCGCGCCGATATCGCGCCGCTCTTCAAAGAAGGCCTTGTGGATCAGGTCCAGCACCGTCTCGCCCAGACCCTGACCCTGCGCCCAGCGGACCAGCCGGTGGGCGTCCAGCGTGTTGGGGCGGGTCTCGATGGCGTCGAAATTGAACACGATGCCGACGCCCGGCCCCGCCTGTTCGAGATGGTCGCGC
>JBHYFR010000158.1:3921-5474 GCA_051859425.1 Oceanicaulis sp.
GGCGGCGGCGAATTTGCGCGCCATGTAATCGTGATAGGGCACGCCCGCGCGGGGCACCCCGGCGTCGAGCTGGAAGGGGCGCAGAATAGTTTCGGTGGCGATGTCCGGCGCCAGCGCCCGCGCCTCGCGCCAGTAGCGCAGACCCAGCCAGCACCAGGGACACACCGGATCGGTGACCAGATCGACGGAGACGGGGGCATGGTTAGCGTTCATGGCGCCCAGACTAGCGCGCTTGGCGCGGCCAAGGGAACTGATCTTCCCCGCTTATAGCGGCGGCTCGTCATCGCGGCGGAACCATCCCGTTATCGCCAGGCGCGGGCCGGGCGCATAGGGCGCCACGACACTGACCGCGTGCGGCTGGGGCACCTTGAACAGCGCCAGCCGGTTAAAGCGCGGGACCAGCCCCGCGCGTACATCGCCTGCATCATCAAGGATTTGAAGAACACCACCGAAATCAGCACACCAGTCGCGGGTCAGGTTCAGCACGAAGGCGGCGCTTCGGTCCTTGCCCTCGGCGGCGTCGTCATGGGCGGTCAGGAAATGGCCGGGGCGATAGCGGGTCAGCTGACAGTCGGCAAAGCGGATGGCCGGGTCGCCGGTCAGGCGCCGGCCCAGATCGATAAAGGCGTCCGATGCAATCAGCGCAGCGGCGTCGGCCAGAGGGCCTTCGCCAAGCTGCCCGCGGCGGCGGGTCTCATACAGATTGAACTGGTCGTAGAGATAGCAGAAGCCCGCCCGCGCCTCGCGCGCCACCAGCGCCTCGAAGGCGGAGCGGCGGGCGGCGTCGACCTGGTTCATCTGTGCAGCGTCAAACGCACGATGCTGGCCTTCGATGACGGTCACCAGGCTCCACGCATCAAAGGCGAGCGCCGCGCCATGAAGCCGGTCTGCGAACGCTGGATCGAGAACGGCGCTGGCGGCGGCATATCCGTCGCGCGCATAGGCCTTCGCCGCAGACCGGACATCGATGGCGCCATCAAGCAGGCCGGACGGCGTCCTGGTCATTGCGAGGCAGCGCCGGTTGCGCCTTCCCGCTCCAGCTTCAACCGTTCGCTGGCGCGCAGCTTGACGCTTTCGCTCTTGAGCTGGCCGCAGGCGGCGAAGATATCCCGGCCGCGCGGCGTGCGCACAGGGCTGGCATAGCCGGCGCGGTTCACCACGTCGGCGAAGCGCTCGATCGTCTCCCAGTCCGAGCACTCATAAGGGCTGCCGGGCCAGGGATTGAACGGGATGAGATTGATCTTGGACGGAATGCCCTTGAGCAGGCGCACCAGCGCCCTGGCTTCGGCCAGCGAGTCATTGACGCCCTTGAGCATCACATATTCGAACGTCACCCGGCGGGCGTTGGACAGGTCCGGATAGGCCCGGATGGCGTCCAGCAGCTGCGCGATGGGGTATTTTTTATTGAGCGGCACCAGCTCGTTGCGAAGATCGTCATTGGTGGCGTGCAGGCTGATGGCCAGCATGGCGCGGGTGCGCTCGCCCAGCTCGACGATCTTGGGGACCACGCCGGAGGTGGACACGGTGGTGCGCCGGCGGCCGATGGCCATGCC
>JBHYFR010000159.1:0-5467 GCA_051859425.1 Oceanicaulis sp.
GCCACATAGTCGAAATGCAGCCGGAATCCGACACTGGGGTCATGAAAACGGGTCACCGCACGCCACGGAACCCGCATGTATTTGGGCACGCCGGAAAAACGCAAGGTCACTTCCCAGCCCTCGTCATCGCTGGCGAGGTCCCAGAACTGGTGCTCAAGCACCACGGTCATTTCCTCGGGATAGGCCTTGACCAGGCTTTCATCGATATCGCAAGCGGGATCATCGGTGCGGAAGGTGATGTAGAAATGATGCGCGCCCGGCAGGCCGCCTGGGCCGGCTGCGCGCTCCAGCGCCTTGCGCACGACGCCGCGCAAGGCGTCCTGCGCCAGCTGGTCGTAATGCATCAGATCCTTGCTCACGCCCCTGCCGCCCTTCTCCAGCCCCGCTGGCCTCTGGTGGGTCGAGCCTAGCTCAGTCCCCGCGCGCGTCAATTGCGCGCGGGCGCCTCAAAGCACCAGAGCGCGCCTTGGTTGCGGCGGGCGGCTCATGCTAGTGCGGTTGCATGCCGGCAAGGGGGAATTGCCAATGACCACGCCCGCAAACCTCGCCAGACCGGCCGGGGCGCTGTTCAGCCCGGCCCGCTCGCCCGGCCTGACGGCGCCGACCAGCCTGATGGAAACGGCCCGGCTGATGCGCCGCAACCCGATGGCTATCCTGCCAGAAGCCCTGTTCGAGACCACGCGCCTGACCGGCCCCTATCTGGGACGCAAGGTGCATGAAGTGTCCGGCCCGGCGGAGATGAAATCGATCCTGCAGGACAATTTCCACGCCTGGCGTAAATCGCCGCTGATCCTGCGCATGCTGACCCCGATCCTGGGTGATTCGATCCTCACCGCCCATGGCGAGAGCTGGCGGCGTCAGCGCATGACCCTTCAGCCGGCCTTCCTGAAGCGCCGGATCGACCGTTTTGTACCCATCATGGCCGGTGCCGGGGGCGACGCCGTAGACACGCTGCTGGGGGCCGGCGGCCCTGTGGACGTGCACGCGGTGATGAATGACGCCACCTTCTCCGTCATCGAGCGGGCGCTGTTTTCCGATGTGGGCGGGTTTGAGCGCACCGAGGTGCGCGCCGCCATCGAAGTGCTGCTCGAGGAGATCGGGCGCATGCGCTATTCCGATCTTGTGCCGTCGCCTGAATGGGCGCCGCGCCTGATGGGACTGGGCGCGTTGAAGGCCCGCAGCCTGTTCCGCGCCGCCGCCGACGGCCAGATCAAGCGCCGCCGCGCGCTCGCCGATCCCGGTGAGGACTTGCTGGGCCTGCTGCTGTCGGCGCGCGACGAGGAGACCGGCGCAGCCCTGTCCGACCGCGATATCCGCGACACGCTGATGACCTTCATCGCCGCCGGACACGAAACCACCGCCATAGCCCTGACCTGGGCGCTGTATCTGATTGCACACGACGAAACCTGTCAGGACGCCCTGCGCAATGAGGCCGACGCGGTGTTCGGGGCCGGCGCGCCGGACGCCGAAGCCGTTCCGCGGCTGGTTCTGGCCCGTCAGGTGATCGAGGAATCCATGCGGCTCTTCCCGCCGGCGCCGATCCTGGGCCGCCGCGCCGTGACCGATACCGAGATCTGCGGCCACCCGGTGAAAAAGGGTGATGTGGCCCTGCTCGCCTTCTATTGCCTGCACCGTCACAAGACGCTGTGGGAGCATCCTGATCATTTCGATCCCGACCGGTGGAATCCTGAGCGCCGCCCCCGCGACCGCTACCAGTTCCTGGCCTTCGGCGGCGGTCCGCGCGCGTGCATCGGGGCGCAGTTCGCGCTTCAGGAGGCGGCCATCATCCTGTCCCTCATCGTGTCGCGCACCCGCATCACCCCCGCCCATGACGCGGTGGAGCCGGTCATGCAGGTCACATTGCGCCCCAAGGGCGGGATGCCGCTACGGTTCGAGGCGCGGTGAGGGGAGAGGAAAGTGGGGGGCTTCTGTTGCCAGGCGCCCCCCGGACCCCGCCTGACCTTGCTAGAGGTCAGGACTTAAAGTGCGAGATGCACGCGCTGCTACGCAGCGAGAGCGACCTCTTCAGCATAGTTGTCATTGGCAACTACTTTGAGTGGGCTGGTAACGAAGCCCATTCGGGCGAAAGCTACGCCTTTAGCCATCCGTCGATGCTAGTCGGCCCCTCATGCCGCGCCAATGAGCGGGAATTTGGTGGAGCCGCCGGGATTCGCACCCGGGTCCGGTCTGGTTATTACACGCGCGTTTATCGCCATAGACCGCCGAAGCGGACACCTCCAATATAAGGCGTCGACGCCGCAGATGAAAGGCGCCTGATGTTCAGACGCTTCACCATCCCCTTTCGCGCCGCCCTCGCCGGGCTGGTTTGCCTGATGGTTCTGGGCGCCTGCGCAGGGACGCCGCGCGGCGCGCCGCCGCCACCCGCACCGGGCGATTGCGCCGTGATCGGCGTCAGCTCCAATGGCTGGCATGCCGGGTTGTACCTGCCCGCGGACGCCTTTGAACCCGGCAGCGCCCTTCGGGCCGCGTTTCCAGACGCGGACTGGTTCGCCATCGGCTGGGGCGATGTACGCGCCTATCCCGGCCCGCTGGGCCCGGCAAACGCCGTCACCGCCATTGCCTGGCCCACGGGCTCGCTGGTCCATGCCGCCGGGCTGACCCGCGATCCGCGCGAAGCGTATCTGCAGGATCATGTGGATGTGGCGGTGTCTGAGGCCGGTCTCGCCCGCCTGGTGGCGGCCATTGAGGATGAAATGGCGCGCGATGGGGACGGCGGCGCCATCCTCACGGCCCCGGGCCTGGACCCGCGCGGCAGCGCGTTTTTCCAGGGGCGCTCATCCTATCATCTGTTCAATACCTGCAATGTCTGGCTGGCGCGCCACCTGCGCAGCGCCGGCGTGGATGCCGGCTGGCCCGGCGGCCATCTTCTGCCCGCCACGCTGATGTCCCGGCTGGAGGCGCGCGCGCCGCAGGCCTGCCCGCCGCCCGCGCAAGCAGCGCGTTAACCCTTTGGTGGCGGGACTCACGGTGTGACCGGACAGGTGATCTGGACAGGTTGAAGCCCATGGCGTTGGCGGTCATCCCCGCACGAGGCGGCAGCAAGCGCATTCCGCGCAAGAATGCGGCTGATTTCTGTGGCCGGCCGATGATCGCCTGGCCGATCCGGGCGGCGCTGGAATCGGGCTGTTTTGCGCGCATCATCGTGTCCACCGATGATCCCGAGCTGGCCGCGCTGGCGCGTGAGTGCGGGGCGGAGACGCCCTTCCTGCGCCCGGCGGCCCTGTCGGACGACCGCACCGGCGTCATCGACGTGATCCGCCACGCCATTGAAACGCTGGAAGCTGACGGCGCCCGTCACGAGCCGGTGTGCTGTCTGTTCGCCACCGCGCCCTTCCTGCAGGCAGCAGACCTCAGGGCGGCCGCAGACCAGATGGCCGGGTCGGATGTGGACTATGTGTTCTCGGCGGCGCGCTACGCCTTCCCGATCCAGCGCGCCTTCCGCATGGCCGATGATGGCGGCTGCGAGATGTTTCACCCTGAGCTGTTCAACACCCGCAGCCAAGACCTGGAAGAGGCCTATCACGACGCCGCCCAGTTCTATTTCGGCGCCCGGGCGGCCTGGCTGGCCGGACGGCCCGTCTTCACCCCGCGCGCCCGGGCGGTGGTGCTGCCGTCCAGCCGCGTCTGGGACATCGACACGCCCCAGGACTGGGCGCGCGCCGAGCTGATGTTCCGCGCGCTGGGGCTGGATCAGTCATGACGCGCGCCGCCTTGCGCTGTGATGCGGGCGCGGCGCTGGGCGGCGGTCATCTGATGCGTTGTCTGACCCTGGCTCAGGCGCTCGGCGGGCGCGGCTGGCGGGCGGAGTTTCTGTGCGGCGACCTGCCCGGCGCCGGGCTGGACCGCGTCCCGGCGGCAGGCTTTGAGCTGCATCGCCTCGGCGATGACGATCCCGGGACGGTCCGGGCGTGCCTTAAGGAGGGCCCGCCGGGCTGGCTGATCGTGGATCACTACGCGCTGGACGCCGGTTTCGAGCGGGCGGCCTGTCCGCCGGGCTGGCGGGTCATGGTGATCGATGATCTGGCCAATCGCGATCATGACTGCGCCATCGTGCTGGACCAGACGCCGGGGCGCCTGGCGGGCGATTATGACGGCCTTGTTCCGGAGGGCGCCCTGCGCCTGACCGGGCCTGACTATGCGCTGCTGCGCCCGGGCTTCGCCGCCCGCCGCCCTGACGAGCCCCGGGCGGGCGCGCTGCGCCGGGTGCTGGTCGCCATGGGGGCTGCCGATGCGGCGAACGCCACAGGCGGCGTACTGGACGCGCTGGCGCAGCGGCGCGATCTGATGATCACCGTGGTGCTGGGATCGGGCGCGCCGCATCTGGCGGCGGTCGCCGGCCAGGTGCAGGCGCGGGGCGGGGCCGGGCGGCTATGGGTGGATCATGACGACATGGCCGGGCTGATGGCGCAGCATGATCTGGCCATCGGCGCAGGCGGCATGACGGGGCTGGAGCGTGCGGCCATGGGCCTGCCCGCCCTGATCGTGACGCTGGCGGACAATCAGGCGCCGGGGGCTCGCGCCCTGCATGCGGCGGGCGCGGCGCGCCTGATCGGTGATGTGCGCACGCCGCGCTGGAGCGATGCGATTGCGCCCGCGCTCGACGCCCTGGCGCCGCCTGACATCCGCATTGCGATGGCGCGCGCGGGGCTAAAGCTGGTGGACGGGCGCGGCGCGGGCCGTGTGGCGGAGGTGCTGGATGCGGCCTGAACCGGACATCGCCCTGCCCGGCGTGGGCGCCTTGCACCGCGTCGACGAGTCCGACCGCGACACGGTGCGTGCGTGGCGCAATGCGCCGGGCGTGCGTGCGGCCATGTACACGACCCACGAGATCAGCGAGGCCGAGCACGCCGCATGGTGGGCGGGCATGATGGCCGACCCGGCGCGGCGCTATTACATCGCCCAGGGCCCCGACGCGCCGCTGGGCGTGATCGGTTTTACTCAGATGGACGCACAGGCGGGCGCCGCGCAGTGGGCGCTTTATGGCGCACCCGGCGCGCCGCGCGGCGCCGGGGCGCGCATGGGCGCGCTGTCCATGGAGCTGGCCTTCGGGCGCTGGGCGCTGACGCGCCTTGTCTGCGAGGTGCGCGCAGAGAATGCCCGCGCCCGCGCCCTGTATGACCGCCTCGGGTTCAGCCGCCTGCAAGCCATCGAGCGCAGCGCCCGTGGCGGCCCGGCGCCCGCGCTGCGCCTTGAGCTGCCGGCGCAGGTGTGGCAGGACCGGCGCGCGGCTATGCTCGGCGCCCTAGCGGCAGGGGGAGCGGCGTGACGCCATCACACATCACCATCGCCGGACGCGTCATCGGGCCGGGCGAGCCGCCCTATATGATCGCGGAACTGTCAGGCAATCACAAGGGCCAGCTGGCCCGCGCGCTGGCCATGATCGATGCGGCGGCGGAGGCGGGCGCCGATGCGGTCAAGCTGCAGACCTATACCGCCGACACCATCA
>JBHYFR010000160.1:0-2885 GCA_051859425.1 Oceanicaulis sp.
ATCAGGAGGAGAGGCGAGGCGGCCAGCGCCTCGAAATGGGGCCATAGATCGGGCGGCGCTACATTGCCGGTGCGCGCCAGTTGCGAGATCGCGGGGTCGTAATCAAACACCACCTCGCCGCTTTCCAGCTCACGGCAGGTGCGCCGGGCAAAGGCCTCCCAGAAGGCGCCGCCTGTCTCCTTGGGGAAGGCCGAACCATTGATGGCGCGCACCGCTTCAGCGGCCTTTGTCCAGTCGGCGAAGGGCCCGCCGGCGCCGCCCACATAGCCCTGGATGCGCGCCCGGCCTCTGGGGTCCAGCTCCGGGCCGATATCATTAATGATGGCGCCGGCGATCAGTCCGGGACGGCTGAGAGACATGATCATGCTCATCAGCCCGCCCATGGACGTGCCCAGCGTGATCACCCGCGTCCAGCCGGCCTGGGCGAGGATGCCGAACATGTCCTGGACATAGACCCCGGGATTGTAATTTTCCGGGACCGGATCGTGGTCGGAATGGCCGCGCCCGCGCACATCCACAGCGATGACCGGACGGCCCGCCGCTATGATCGCGGGGATTACCGCCTCGAAATCGCGGCTATTGCGCGTCAGCCCGTGCATGCACAGCACCGGAAGACGTTCCGATGCAACGTTATAGTGTCTGTACCAGGTCTTTACGCCATCGGCGGCGGTGAAGGTGCGGGCGGTATAGTCGGTCATGGCTTGGGCTATCCCCGGGTCTGATTCTGGCGTTCGGCGCGCGCCTCGGCGTCTTTGGCGCACAGCCTGCGGAAACCTGCGGCGATGAAGTCGGGCAGGCGGTCGGCGACGGCCTTGATGTCGGTGGATTTGCACAAGCCGCCTGACAAGGTATCGATTCGGCCCGTCTCGGAGAAGGTGAGCACCAGCGCGCCTGACAGGAAGTGATAGCTCCAGAACAGCTCCTCCTCCGGGCAGTCGGGCAGGGCCTTGCGGATCGCCTGCAGGAAGCGGCGCACGATCGGGTCATAGTATTTCGACATTACCGCGCCGCCCCAGTCGGGGGCGTTGGTGATCTGGCCGATCAGGGCGAAATAGCTTTTCCAACCCGGGTCACCGTGGATGGAGCGGTCCAAAAGAGGGTGGGTGAAGGCGGCGATGATCTGCTCCACCGTCGGCCCGCCCGGCCCCGCCTCGCGCTCGCACGCCTCCAGCTCCTGCAGGCGGACCTGGTTGAGTTGCTCGGCGCGGCGCAGCAGAACATCGTCAAACAGCTCGCGCTTGCCGCCGAAATAATACGCCACGAGGGCGGGATCGCTTTCGGCCTCGCGTGCAATCGCGCGCACGGTCACGCCATGGAAGCCTTTGAGCGCAAATAGCATTTCGGCTGCATCCAGCAGCTTCTCGCGGGTGACCTCACCGCGTCCGAGTTTGCGGGCGACTGCCATGCGGCCTCGTTCGTTCTGGGAGCGGTTGGAACGGTTGCTCCGGGCCCGGATAGTGTGGCGCTGACGCCTCACAGATTTGTATCAACGCCTGCAGAAAGTCTAAATGCCGTTGACTTTTCATTCAACGTTGAAATTATCGCCGCCGAAGCGCCCCGCCAGCCGGGTGCACGAGCAATACCAGGGAGGGCTGCTCAATGACCATGCTCAAGAAATTTACGACCACCGCTGTCCTGTTGGCCAGCGCATCATGCCTGCCGATCACCGCGGCAGCGATGGCGCAGGAAACCGCGGCCAGCGACGCCGCCAGCCGTGACGTTGTGACGGTGACGGCCCGGCGCCGGGAAGAATCCCTTCAGGACGTGCCGGTGTCGGTGACCGCCTATTCCGGCGCCCAGCTGGAAGCCATCGGCGCTCAGGACATCACCCGAATCGCCCAGACCACGCCCAACGTGACGCTGGAAGTGTCGCGCGGCACCAACTCGACCCTGACCGCCTTCATCCGCGGCGTCGGCCAGCAGGATCCGGTGGCCGGTTTCGAGGCGGGCGTGGGCATTTATATCGACGATGTCTACCTCAACCGGCCCCAGGGTGCGGTTCTCGACATCTTCGACGTCGAGCGCATCGAGGTCCTGCGTGGGCCCCAGGGCACGCTGTATGGCCGCAACACGGTCGGCGGCGCAGTGAAGTACGTGACCCGGCGCCTCGATGCCGAGCCGTCCTTCTCGGCCCGGATCAATCTGGGCAGCTATGAGCAGCGTGACGTGGTTGTCAGTGGCTCCGTGCCGCTTGCTGACACGTTCCGTGTCGGCGGCGCTGTTGCGCGTCTGAGCCGCGGCGGGTTCGGCACCAACCTGAACACCGGAGCGGACAACTATGACAAGGATGTCTGGGCTGGCCGCGTGTCCGCCGAGTTCGAACCCGATGACCGCATCTTCATCCGAGCGGTCTATGACCGCACCGAGGACCGGTCCAATCCGCGCGGCGGCCACCGCCTGATCACCTCCCTCCTGACCGGCGCGCCAGTGCTGGACAATGTGTACGACACGCGCGCCGGCCTTGATGTGGTTGACCAGGAGATCAATGCCCAGGGCCTGTCGCTGTCGGGCGATTTCCAGATCAATGACCAGTGGACGTTCCGCTCGATCACGGCATGGCGCGAAGACACGTCAACCACGCCGATCGACTTTGATTCGTTGCCATCCGGCGATCTCGACGTGCCCGCGATCTATGAGAACGAGCAGTTCAGCCAGGAATTCCAGCTGGTTTACACCGGCGAGCGTCTGAACGGTATTATCGGGGCGTACTACCTCGACGCCGAAGCCTCGACCGTGTTTGATGTGCTGCTGGCCAATACTGGCGCGCTGATTGGTCTGCCGGGCCTGAACGCCCAGACCTTCGGCAATGTGAATACCGAGACCTGGTCGCTGTTTGCCGACTTCTCCTACGATCTGACCCCGGAATGGTCGGTGTCGCTGGGCGC
>JBHYFR010000160.1:2895-5464 GCA_051859425.1 Oceanicaulis sp.
CCTCCATCGTGCTGCGCCGGACCTATATCGGCGGGTTCTCGGAGTTCTTCGGCGGCAATCCGACGCTGATCGCCACCACCTCGAACTTCAATGGCTCGGAAAGCTGGACCGATTTCAGCCCGCGTATCTCGATCTCCTACCGTCCCGATGACGCGAACAATTTCTACGCCAGCTTCTCCCAGGGCTTCAAAGGCGGCAGCTTCGACCCGCGCGGCCAGACCTCGGTCGCGATCGGAGCCGGTATCGACGTGTTCGAATTCATGCGTTTCCAGCCTGAAACCGTGAACGCCTATGAAGCGGGCTGGAAGTTCAACAGCGGCGCCTACCGCCACTCGCTGGCCTTCTTCTACAATGACTACACCGACGTGCAGGTGCCCGGCTCCATTGGTGTGGACACCACCGGCGACGGCGTGTTTGACACCTTCTCCGGTGTGACCACGAATGCGGGCGCGGCCACCATCTGGGGCATTGAATACGAAGGCGCCCTGGGCCTGGCCGAAGACGCCTTCACCTCTGGTGATACGCTCGATTTCACCTGGGCGGTGGGCTATCTCAACGGTCAGTATGACGAGTTCATCAACGCGTTTGGCGTCGATGTCTCCAACACGGCGGTGATCCAGAATACGCCCGAATGGATGGCCGCTGGCACGCTGAACTACACCGTGCCGCTGTCCAACGGCGCATTGTCGATCATCAACACGCTGGCCTATCGCGGCAGCTACAGCCAGTTCGAGATCCCGAACGCCACGCTGGACCAGGATGGTTACACCCTGTGGAACGCGTCGGTGGTCTGGAACTCCAATGACGGCCGCTGGCAGGCGGGCATTCATGGCCGCAACCTGACCGACGAGCGCTACAAGGTGTCGGGCTACAACTTCATGAACGCCGACGGCACGCCGAACCTCGGCCTTGAAGGGACGCTGACCGCCTTCTACGGCGATCCGCGCACTTACACCGCGACCATCGCTTTCCGCTACTAGGGGCGGCTAGGGGGACAAGCGCCGCTGCGCCCGGAACCGGGCCAGCGGCGCTTTTTCTTTGCAGTGACGGGGGCTTCGGTTCCATCATGGGCATCCGCCGTCCGGCGCCAAAAACATAACAGACCAGGGGAGCGACATGACCGCCGCCAGCCAGTCTCCGGGGGCCGCCGAGCCCGCGCCGCCCACCGCGCGTTACCGCGCCTGGGTCCTGTTCATGCTGTTCGTTGTCTACGCGTTCAATTTTCTGGACCGGCAGATCATCTCGATCCTCGCCATTCCCATCCGCGAGGATCTGGGTCTCGATGACCGTCAGCTCGGCCTCTTGGGCGGCATCGCCTTCGCGGCGCTCTATTCCACACTCGGCGTGCCCATTGCGTGGCTGGCCGAACGGTCCAACCGCACCTGGATCATCACCGCGTCCCTGACCGTCTGGAGCGGCTTCACCGCCCTGTGCGGGCTGGCGCAGAATTTCTGGCAGCTGTTCGCCGCCCGCGTTGGCGTCGGGGTGGGCGAGGCCGGGGGCGTCGCGCCGTCCTACTCGCTGATCGCCGACTATTTCCCGCCTGACGCGCGCGCGCGGGCGCTGGCGATCTATTCGCTGGGCATTCCCATCGGCAGCGCCTTCGGCGTGGTGGCCGGCGCCCAGATCGCAGGCGGGGCCATTGGCGAGGATCTCGACTGGCGCGCCGCCTTCATCATTGTGGGCCTCGCCGGGGTGCTGATCGCGCCGATCTTCAAGCTCACCATGCGCGAACCCAAACGCGGCGGGCTGGACCCGGTCAGCGAGCGCCAGAAAGCGGCCGCCATCGCCAAGCATCCCCCACAACAGGGTGAGGGCCTGGCCGGCAAGGCGATTGAGGAGGCCGCAGCCAAGCCCGGCGTGCTGGATGTTCTGCGCATTCTGGCGACCAAGCCGTCATTCTGGCTGCTCACCCTGGGCGCCTCTTGCTCGTCGATGATGGGTTATGGCGTGTTCTTCTGGATGCCGAGCTTCATCTCGCGCACCTATGAGCTGGGCATTATCGACACCGGCTGGGTGTTCGGCACGGTGCTATTCTTCGGCGGCAGCCTTGGCATCCTGCTGGGCGGGATTCTGGGCGACAAGCTGGGGAAGGGAAAGAAGACGGCTTATGCGATCGTTCCTGCGATCGCGTTCATCGCGGCCTTCCCGCTCTATGTGCTGGGCACATTTGCGCCGACCCCGCTGATCGCCGTGCTTTTGTTCCTGATCCCCACGGCCCTGGGTCTCAGCTGGCTTGGCCCGGTTCTGTCAGCCTTCCAGCATCTGGCGCCGGCCAATATGCGCTCGATGGCCTCGGCCATCTTCCTGTTGATCAACAATCTCCTGGGCATTGGCGTCGGCGTCTATGTGCTGGGTGAGTTGTCGACCCTTCTGGGGCCGCGCTTCGGCGAGGAATCGCTGCGCTACTCCATCGCCATCGGCGCCTCGCTCTACGCGGTGGCGGGCGTGCTGTTCCTGCTAGCTTCACGCACCATCGAGCGCGACTGGGAGAAGTAGCGCTCCGGCGCCCGGCGCATACGCCGGGGCCTCAAACGCAAAAGGGCGGCTGTGGATGCACAGCCGCCCT
>JBHYFR010000161.1:0-5456 GCA_051859425.1 Oceanicaulis sp.
GCGCGCGCGGCCTGCGCTCGATCATGGAGGGCATTTTGCTCGACACCATGTTCGAACTGCCCGGTCTGGACGGGGTGGAGGAAGTGGTGGTCAACGCCGAGGTGGTGACCGGCGCCGCGACCCCGCTGCACATCTATTCCAAGAAACACCAGGCCCAGGCTGCGCCCCAGAAGGGCGCCTGAAACGGCCTGAATTCATTGTGACACTGCATGACGGCGGCCCCTTGCGGGCCGCCGTCAGCTTTCCAGCTCCACATCCCAGTAGAGATAATCCAGCCAGCTCTCGTGCAGGTATTTGGGCGGGAAGCGCCGTCCCTGCGCCTGCAGCTGATGCATGGTCGGCCGCTCGGCCGGGCGGTGCAGCGGCATTTTGGCCTCGCGCGGGGTGCGTCCGCCCTTTTTGAGGTTACAGGGCGCGCAGGCGGTCGCGATATTGTCCCACGAGGTGCGCCCGCCATAGGCGCGCGGGATGATGTGATCGAAGGTCAGAAGGTCCAGCTTGTCCGTGCCGCAATACTGACAGCGGAAGCCGTCGCGCAGGAACAGATTGAAGCGCGTGAAGGCAGGCGGGCGGTCCTGGCTGATATAGTCGCGCAGCGCCACTACGGACGGCGCGGGCAGCGAGACGCTGGGCGAGCGGATCAGCGTGTCATACTCCGACACGATGTCGACTCGCTCCAGAAACACCGCCTTGATGGCTTCCTGCCAGGGCCAGGTGGACAAGGGATAATAGGACAATGGCTGGTAGTCGGCGTTGAGCACCAGGCAGCGCAGGTCTTCGGGAGCGGTTCTGAACACCCGCATCACACCCTCCCGCAGGGCGGATGGCGCGGGGTGTCCGCGACAGTCAACGGGCCGGTGGCCCCGTATGATGCCAATGGCGTCCTGAAGACGCGTCTCCCTCGCAGCAAACGCCGGTTATCGTTGAACGAATCACCGGCGCGATCCTTGGGTGGCCTCACTCTAGCCCAAGCGGTGTTACACGCCTATGACAGCGCGCTGACAGGTCTTTGATTATACGGGGCGGCTGGCGGAATTAAACCAGCTTGCCGGCGAACGCCGCTTTCAGGAAGCGTACGCCCAGCTCCAGCCCGTCAGGACCGATGGAGTGGGGTATGCCCGCCGAGATGTGAAACTCCGCCCCGTGGCCCGCTGCGGCCAGGCCCTGGGCTGCCATCAGCGTCATGCCTACGGGCAGGACCTCATCCTGATCGCCATGGATCAAAAGGATGGGTGGTTTGCAGGTCATCTCCTGGGCCAGGCGTTCCGTCCCGGCCAGCGCGCCCGAATAGCCCAGGATCGCCGCCGGCGCGGCCTCGCGCCGCAACCCGGCGTGCAAGGCCATCATCGTGCCCTGGCTGAACCCGATGATCGCCAGATCGGAGGGCTGCAGCTCCCATCGGTTCAGCTCCGATTTCAGGAACTGCTCGGCGCTGGCATGGGCGCTGCGCACGCCCGATTCCATCGCGACCGGGTCAAGACGGCTGATGGGAAACCACTGATAACCGCCGGGATAGCCCGGCACCGGCTCGGGCGCGTTGGGGCTGGTCCAGGCCACATCGGGAAATTCCGGCGCCCAGGCCTGCGCCAGGCCGGCCAGATCGGCGCCGTTTGAGCCATAGCCGTGAAACAGCACAACCAGCTTCTTCGCCTTGCCGCCCCGGGGCGGGATGCGCGGTCCGTCGATCAGGATCATGGAAAGCAGCAGGCCTCTGTGATGGGTAATGTCCGGCAATGATCATAGCGCGCGCGCGTGCGCTGCGAACCCCGTGGCTGCGCCCGCCTGCCAGCCCGCGACAGATGGATGCGCGTGCGCTAGGAAACAGGGCCATGACCGGTTTCATCACCCGCTTCGCGCCCTCGCCCACGGGCCGGCTGCATCTGGGCCACGCTTTTTCGGCGCTGACGGCGTTTGACGCCGCGCAGGTCGCGGGCGGGACATGCCTGCTGCGCATCGAGGATATCGACCAGACCCGCTGCACGCCGGACTTCGAGGACGGCATCTACGAGGACCTGGCCTGGCTGGGGCTCAGCTGGCCACAGCCCGTGCGCCGGCAGAGCGATCACTTCCCTGACTATGCCCGCGCGCTGGAGCGGCTGGCGCGCGCGCGCCTGGTCTATCGCTGTTTCAAGACCCGCAAGGAGATCGCCGATGAGATCGGCCGTGCGCCCCACCACCCGGGCGAGGGCCCGGAGGGCGTGGTGTATCCCGGGCCGGAAACGCCGATGAGCCAAGCCGAAGAGGCGGACCGGCTGGCGCGCGGCGAACCCTATGCCTGGCGCTTGTCGCTCAGCGCCTGCCGCGATGCGCTGGGCGCGCGCCATGACGCGCTGACCTTCATCGAGGAAGGCGAGGGGCCCGAGGGCGAGCACGGCGAAATCAAGGCCCGCCCGGACCTTCTGGGCGACGTGATCCTGGCGCGCAAGGATGTGGGGACGAGCTATCACATGGCCTGCGTCCACGATGATGCGCTGCAGGGCGTCACCCATGTGATCCGCGGGCAGGATTTGTATTTCGCCACTCATCTGCACCGGCTGTTGCAAGCCTTGCTGGAGCTGCCGGTCCCTGTCTGGCGTCATCACCGCCTGCTCACCGACGACACCGGGCGGCGCTTCGCCAAGCGCGACCGGTCGCTGACGCTGGAGGCTTTGCGTGCGGACGCCGTCACGCCGGGCGCGATCAGGGCGCGGGTGGGGCTGTCATGAGTAAGGACGTCGCCAGCAGCGCGAAAGCAGATGCCCGCCGGGCCGAGCTGGTCAGCCGGCTGGCCGATACGCTGCTCGCCGAAGGCCTGGCGGCCGCGAGCCTGCGCTCGCTGGCAAAGGCAGCGGGCACCAGCGACAGGATGTTGCTGTATTACTTTCCCACCAAGGAAGCGCTCATGACGGCCGCCCTGGTGCATCTCGCCGGCCGGCTTGAAGCGGCGCTGGGCGAGGCCGCCTCTCCGTCGCGCGCCCCGGCTGACATCCTGTTTGTGCGCGTCGGCCGTCAGGTTCTGGATGACGCGTTCTGGCCCTATATGCGTCTGTGGCTGGAGATCGCCGCGCGCGCCGGAGCCGGGGAGGCGCCGTATAGCGATGCCGCCCGGACAATCGCTTCAGGGTTTCTGGATTGGATCACACGCCAGCTCGACGCGCCCGCTGATCGCCATGCCTCTGACGCCGCACGCTTGTTTGCGCAAATCGAAGGGCTGGTGGTCCTCAAGGCGGCCGGGCTTGAAGAGGCCTGCGATGCGGCGCTCGGCGGCGGGATGGTCTAGCGGGCGCGATTAAAGACAAAGCCCAGAACCAGCGCCACGCCTGCGCCCCACAGGATCGCCGCTCCGGCTCCAGCCTGCAGCGCCAACTCGGCGCCATACAGCGTGGGAAGCCAGGCGAGCGCCAGCCCGTCCAGCAAGACCGCCGCCGCGACCACCACGCTGACCCCCAGCGCAAGATCACTGCGGGTGAGACCGCCCATCTTCGCGATCAACCAGATGAACGGCGCGGTGCCCGGAATGATGAGCGCATACAGAAGGATGCGGGCGGCGCCATCATACACGCCCAGCGGTCCGAGCCAGCGCAGCAGCAGCGCAGCGGTCAGCCATAGAGCGGCGCCCAGGGCGGCCAGCCGGACCAGCTGTCCGGTTGAGAGCGGCAGGCGTCCGGTACGGGCAGGTTGGGTCTGCATTGATATGTCCTCCAGCTGTATCGCTCACAAGCTAGCCGAATGTAGCGGTTGCTACAATCTCTGTCCGGCGGCGCCCCGTCGCCTTGCCCTGAGGGGCGGGTCAGCGTCTATTGGGCGCCGGTGACATCACGTGTTTGGACGACCTCCATGGCCCTGTGGCGCGACGATAATCAGGAGCTGGTGCTGTGGGGCGAGGGCGTGCGCCTGCGTCCGCCCCATGCCGATGACTATGACGCCTGGGCCAAGCTGCGCTACGCCAGCCGGCCCCATACCGAGCGCTGGGAGCCGGCCTGGGCGGAGGACGAGCTGACGCGCTCGGCTTACAAACGCCGCCTGCGCCGCTATCAGAGCGATCTCGACAATGGCGCGGGCTATCCATTCTTCGTGTTCCGCGAACGCGATGACGTGCTGGTGGGCGCGTGCAATCTCAACAATGTGCGCCGGGGCGTGCTGCAGACGGCGGATCTGGGATACTGGATCGGCACGCCCTATGTGCGCCGCGGGCATGCCCGGGCGGCGGTGCGCCGGGTGCTCAATCATGCCTTCGCCACCTTGCGCCTGCACCGGGTCGAGGCGGCGACGCGGCTGGAGAACGCCGCCTCGCGCGCCCTTCTGGAATCGCTGGGCTTCACCCATGAGGGCCGGGCGCGCGAATTTCTCAAAATCCACGGCGCGTGGCGCGACCATGACCGGTTCGCCATCCTGTCCAGTGACCCGATCCTGTGAGTGAGGCGGTGTTCAGCTCTGCGGCGCTGGCCGCCGGTGCGCTGGCGCTGGAATGGGATGCGGCGTCGCGCACGCTGACCCTGTCGGGTGACGCGGGCGCCCTGGGCCTGTCCGCCGCGGCAAAGGCCGCGCGTCTGGAGGCGCTGGGCGAGCGTCTGGCGCCTGCTGACCGGGGCGCGCTGGAGGCGCTGGCGGTGGGGCGCGCGCTGGATATCCGCCTGCGTCTGGTGGGCGAGGACCGGCGGCTGCGCCTCATCCGTCTGATCGGGCGCAGCGAGGCGGGGGTCTGGCGCGGCCTGCTCCTGCCGGCGGGCGCAACACCCGAAGACGGTCTGGAGCGCCTTGATCTGGAAGCCGATCTGCGCGCCGCCCTGGAGGCAGGCGCGATCACCGCCCATCACCAGCCCATCGTCTCGCTTGAAGACCGGCGCCTGGCCGGGTTCGAGGCGCTGGCCCGCTGGGTGCGCCCGGACGCCAGCATCATGCGCGCCGATGATTTCATGCCGCTGGCCCATGAGCTGGACCTCGCCGGGCAGGTGGGCCAGGCGGTGCGCTCAGCCGCCGCCGCCGATGCCGCAGCCTGGCGCGCGCTGGCGCCGGAGGCGGACGCGCTGTTTGTCGCGGCCAACGCCACGGCGGGCGAGATCTGCGATCCGGGATTCGCCGACGCCCTGATCGCCACGGTGGAGGCTGCCGCCTTGCCCGCCCGCGCCTTCAAACTGGAGATCACCGAGACCGAGATCATGCGCGATCCCGACGCGGCGGAGCGGGCCATGCAGGCGCTCAAATCGGCCGGTTTCTCGCTGGCGCTGGATGATTTCGGCACCGGGTATTCCTCCCTCGCCCGGCTGGACCGCTTCCCCTTCGACACGGTGAAGATCGACGGGTATTTCATCCGTGCAGCGTCCGCCGACGCCTCGGCGCGCGCCATTATTTCATCGGTGGTGCGCATCGCCCACAGCTACGCCATGGGCGTGGTGGCTGAAGGGGTGGAGACCGAAGCGGACGCGGTCCTGTGCGCAGAGCTGGGCTGCGATCTGGCGCAGGGCTTCCGGTTTGCG
>JBHYFR010000162.1:0-5368 GCA_051859425.1 Oceanicaulis sp.
AGGCGGGGATGTGCGCGCCGAGGTGCGCCCGCTGGTGCGCCTGAATGTGTCGGTGACGTGCGAGCGCGAGGGCCGCCGCGAGACCGGATCGGCGGGTGCGGGCGGGCGCGCGGCGTTCGAGCACTGGCTGGCGCCGGAAAGCTGGAAGGCCCTGGCCGCCGAGGCGCTGCGCCTGGCCCATGTCAATCTGGAAGCCGTGGACGCTCCGGCAGGCGAATGGCCGGTGGTGCTGGGGCCAGGCTGGCCCGCCGTGCTGCTGCACGAGGCGGTGGGTCACCGTCTGGAAGGCGATTTCAATCGCAAGGGGACCAGCGCCTTCGCCGGCAGGCTGGGCCAGCAGGTGGCGGCCAAAGGCGTCACCATCGTGGATGACGGCACCCTGCCCGACCGGCGCGGATCTTTGTCCTTTGATGATGAGGGCACGCCCAGCTCGCGCACCGTGCTGATCGAGGACGGCATCCTCACCGGCTATATGCAGGACCGCCAGAACGCGCGCCTGATGGGCATGGACCCCACCGGCAACGGTCGGCGCGAGAGCTACGCCCACCCGGTCATGCCGCGCATGACCAACACCATCATGGAGAACGGGTCACATGATCCGCGCGAGATATTGGAAAGCCTGAAAGACGGCATCTATGCCGTGAATTTCGGCGGAGGCCAGGTGGACATCACGTCGGGCAAGTTCGTGTTCCGCTGCACCGAGGCCTACCGCGTGCGCGGCGGCAAGGTGATGGAGCCGGTCAAGGGCGCCACCCTGATCGGCGACGGCCCGGCGGCGCTCAAACAGATCACCATGATCGGCGACGACATGGCCCTTGATCCCGGTGTCGGCACCTGCGGCAAGTCCGGCCAGGGCGTGCCCGTGGGCGTGGGCCAGCCCACCCTGCGCGTGGAAGGCCTGACGCTGGGCGGGGCGGGCTGATCATGGCCGGCCCCGCGCCAGCTCTGGCGTTGGCGGCCTGGATGATCTCGGTCGCATGGGCCTCCGGAGCGCCTGGCATTCCCCTGACCCGCAGCGCAGACGGCCATTTCGTGGTCCAGGTGGACACACCAGGTGGCCGCTTGCATCTCGCCCTCGACACCGGGGCCGAGGCCAGTGCGCTGACCCGCGCCGCCGCTGACCGGCTCACTCTGGCGGCAGCGGTCGACGCGCAGCTGGAGACACTGACCGGATCCGTAATTGCCGCACGCCGTCGGCTGGAGGGTGCACGTCTTGGCGAAGTCGCCCTGCCCGATCTTTTGCCCGTGCTTTTGGATGACGCGCCTGATTCAGCCGGTGCGCTGGACGGGTTTCTCGGCCTTGATGCATTTCATGACCAGGCCGTCCGCGTTGATCTGCGCGCCCTGCGCATGACCCGCGAAACCGCGCCCGCTTGCACACCTGAGCCGGGATTGCCTCAGACGGACGGATCGGTGAACGCCGTCCGCGTGCGTGTGAAGATCGACACAGGACTGGCCGGATCGGCGGGCGATCCAGCACTGGGTGAGCGGCTGACCCGGCGCGGTGCGCGCACACAAGGGCGCGCCGTTATCACCGGCGCGGACGGGTCGCATATCGACGCCCGCCTGATTGAAGCGCGCCGTATCATGATCGACAGCCATGGCGTGGATCGAGCGGTGATCGCCATCGCCGCCCTGCCCGTGTTTGAGAACCCGGGCGCCCGCCTGCCCGTGCTGATCGCCGGGACGGATTTGCTGGACGGCGCCGTCATACGCCTCTCTGCAAGCGCTGGCGGGGCCTGCGCGCGCGTCGACCGGCGATGAACGCGCTGGCCGCAGGGCCGGGCGGCGTTATAGAATTCGGGCCGGGCAGGGGTGAACCCGGGTACGGGAGGGCATGACCATCATGCTGGCCACCCTTGTGAGCGCGCTCAGCCTCTACGCCGCCGACGCCCCTTCAGACGGCGCGCGCGCGGCGCTGCAGCGCGCCTCCACCGGTCAGTTCCTGATGGATGTCACAATCGATGGCGAAGGCCCCTGGCCCTTCATGATCGATACCGGCGCCAGCCACACCACACTGGCCCTGCCGGTGGCTGAAGCGCTGGGCTTTGTCTCCACGCGTGAAGACCTGCACCCGGTCCAGACCCTGACGGCGGAAACACTGGAGGAGCGGCTGGCCATCGCCGACATGCGGTTCGGGCCGGCGCGCGCCGGCCGCCTCAACGCGGTGGTGGCCGATGTGGCCGGCGGCGAAATTCAGGGGCTGATCGGTCTGGATGCGCTGGCGGGCGAGCGGGTGCGGCTGGACTTTCCCGCCCGTGAGATCGTGTTCGATATTGCGGCGGCTGACGCCGCCCACGGACGTATCGACCCGGTGCATGGCGTGGCGATCATGCAGGCGCGCGTCCACGGCCTGCGCGACCCGGTCATGGTGCTGATCGACACCGGGTCCGGCTTCACCCTGATCAATTCAGCCCTGGCGCGCCGGCTGGCGCGTGAACCTGTGACGCGCATGCGGATCGGGGCGATCACCCGCGCGGCCCCCAGCGCCGCCGTGGACGAGCGCGCCCGTCTGGAACGGCTGCGCGTGGGCGATGTGTGTGCGCCCGCCCTGACCGCGCCTGTGGCCGATGTGGACATGTTCCGGGCGCTGGGGTGGCGGGATCGCCCGGCCATGGTGCTGGGTCTGGATCTGTTGCAGCACGCGATCATCACAATCGACGGATCATCCGGCGCCATTCGCCTTGATCCTGGCGCCCTGGCGCTGGTCTGCGCCGCCGAACGCCGCGCGGAGAGCCAAACGCGCACAGGCGCCGCGCGTTAAATCGGCATGCGCATGATTTCCTGATAGGCGCGGATAACCTGGTCGCGCACGGCGATGGCGGTTTCCAGCTGGACCTCGGCCGCGGCCATGGCGGTGACCACATCGGTCAGCTCGGCGCGGCCCATAACCGCCTGTGCGGACTGGGTTTCGGCGGACGCCACGCTGGTCTGGAGCGCGCTGACCGCATCGGTGACCATCGAGGCGAAACCGCTGGCGCCGCCTGTGGGCGCAGGCGCGGGCGATGCGGCGCCATTGGCGGTCTGGGCCGCCTGGGCGTAGGCGCGCAGAGCTGCAAGATCCATGGGCTAAACTCCTAGCGGCGCAGCAGATCCAGGGTGCGCTCCAGCATGCGGCGCGAGCCCTCGATCATGGTCAGATTGGCTTCATAGCTGCGCTGGGCCTCGCGCATGTCCATCAGCTCGATCAGCGAGGATACATTGGGGTATCGCACATAGCCCTGGTCATCGGCGCCGGGGTGGCCGGGCTGGTAGACCGAGCGGAACTCGCGATCGTCCAGGCGCACATCGGTCATGCGCGCCACGCGCGCGCCGGTCTCGCGGTCCAGCTCGGCGCGGAACACCGGGATCTGGCGCTGATAGGGATTGCCGTCGGGCGTTTGCGCGGCGGAATCGGCGTTGGCCAGGTTCTCCGCGATGATGCGCATGCGCGCGGACTGGGCGCGAAGGCCGGAAGCGGAAATATGCAGCACGTCGTGGGAGCGGTCCATGGATCAGCCCTTCTTTTCAGTCATTTAGCCGCCGGGGCCGCGCGCCGCCATCCGGATCAGCGTGAGGCTTTTCTGGTACAGGCTGACGGCGGTTTCGTAATTCATGCGCGTCTCGCTGGCGCGCGCCATCTGTTCTTCGAGCACCACCGAATTGCCGTTGGCGGTGGTCTCGCTGTCAGGCGTGCGCTCGACGCGGAAGCGGCTGGCCGACCCCGCCTCGCCGGCGAGATGGCGCGGATCGGTGCGCTGCAGGCCGGGGCTTGGGCGCGCGCGGCCCTGTAGCGCCTGCTCGAACGAGGCGCGCGACAGGTCTGAGGGGGTGAAGCCAGGCGTGTCGGCATTGGCCACGTTCTGGGCCAGCGTGCGCTGACGCGCGGCGTTGAAGCCCATCGCCTCGCGCAGCATCGACAACAGCGGAATATCGTCTGAGCGCATCTGCGCCTCGCTCCGTTCTGGAGTTTGACTTTAGCGTTAACCGTCTCCTGCGCCGGTTAAGACAGGCTTAACCGATGAGCCGACTCCCGCTAGGGCTTGGACATACCCGGAGCGCCCCCGTGCGCCGGGGCGGTCGCAATCGGCAAGGCGCAAGCGTGGACCAAGTTGATTTCATACGCTTTTTCGCAGCGCTGATCCTGGTGCTGGGCCTCTTGGGCGGGTTCTGGGTGATTCTGCGCAAGGGCTGGCTGCCATCCGGGTTTTCCGGGCTGGTGAATTTGCAGCCTGCACGCGGCGCGCGCCGTCTGAGCGTGCGCGAAAGCCTGCTGCTCGACCCGCGCCGGCGCGTGGTCATCGTGCGCGCGGACGGTATCGAACACGTGGTGCTGCTGGGCGCGTCGGGCGAGACCGTGCTCGACACCCGCCCCGCCCCGCCCGAACCGGTGTTTGAACCGGTGTTTGCGCCCGTGGAAAACGGCGATGGCGAGACGGGCCCGGACGGGGATAGTGAGGCGGATAGCGCGGCCCGCAAAAGCGGGGATAGCGAGCCATGAAACGGGCCGTACCGGAGTCATGCGCCTGGCTTTATGTGTTCAAAACAGCGCTGTGCGTGTCATTGGGCCTCGTTCTGGTGACATTGGCGGCCGGCGCCGCAGACGCGCAGGCGATCAGCATCGATCTGGGCGAGGAAGGCGGCGGCCTGACCGAGCGCGTGATCCAGCTCATCGTCCTGTTGACGGTCCTCAGCCTGGCGCCGTCCATCCTGATCATGACCACCAGCTTCGTGCGCATCGTGGTGGTGCTGAGCCTTTTGCGCACCGCGCTGGGCCTGCAGCAGAGCCCGCCCAACGCCGTGCTGATCTCGCTGGCGCTGTTTCTGACCGCCTTCATCATGGCGCCGGTCTTCACCGCCGCCTGGGAGCAGGGCCTGTCGCCCTATATCGACGGCGAGCTGGAAACCGCCGAGGCGTTCACCGCCACCACCGCGCCGGTGAAAACCTTCATGCTCGCCCAGACCCGCGAGGATGACCTGGCCCTGTTCGTCTCCATCGCCGGGATCGAGCCGGAGACGGCCGAAGACGTGCCCTTCCAGGTGGTCGCCCCGGCCTTCATGATTTCAGAGCTGCGCCGGGCGTTCGAGATCGGCTTCCTTCTGTTCATCCCCTTCCTGATCATCGATCTCGTCGTGGCCTCCATCCTCATGTCCATGGGCATGATGATGCTGCCGCCCATCGTCATCTCCCTGCCGTTCAAGCTGATCTTCTTCGTGCTCGTGGACGGCTGGAGGCTGGTGGTCGGCTCGCTGGTGCAGAGCTTCGATCTGAGTGTTGTGCCGCCGCCGTAGGCGTGCGCCTTTTCCTCCCCCGCTTGCGGGGGAGGTGTCAGCGAAGCTGACGGAGGGGGGATGGCGCATCTGAGAGGCTTGCGGATGATCGCTCTGC
>JBHYFR010000163.1:0-5328 GCA_051859425.1 Oceanicaulis sp.
CACCGGCGTGCTGCAGACGGGCGCCGGCCTGCAGGTGTTTGTCCTGTGCGGGCGCGAACTCACCGGCCCCGGCGTGCCGACCACGCAGGAAATCGAACGCCAGCTCATCGACCAACAGCTGAGCCTTCTGGGCCGGCGCTGGCTACGCGACCTGCGCCGCGAGGCCACGGTCGATATCCGCAATATTCAGTGAACGACGCACCGCTCGCCCTGACGCTTGGCGACCCCGACGGGATCGGCCCGGAGATAGCGCTGAAAGCCTGGCGGGCCTTGCGTGATGCCGGCCCGCGATTTGCGCTTCTCGCCGACCCCGCCCACGCCGTGGAGGCGGCGCGGCTTCTCGATTTGCCACGCCCTGAAATGGTCACCGGCTGGGCCGAGGCTGCAGACGTCTTCCCCGACACTCTGCCCGTCATCGCGCTGCCCGGCGCCAAAGGCGCGCACGCCGCGCTCGCCTCGATCGACGCCGCGGTGGCGGCGGTCTTGTCAGGCGAGGCGTCAGGCCTGGTCACAAATCCGGTGTCGAAGGCGCGGCTCTATCAGGCCGGCTTCGCCTTTCCCGGCCATACCGAATACCTGGCGCACCTCACCGCACAGGCGCCCGTCAGCGGGCCGCGCGGCCCCGTCATGATGCTGGCGGGCGGCGGATTGCGATGCGCGCTGGTGACCATTCACAAGCCTTTGCGCGAGGCGATCGACGCCCTGACGGCCGGGGCTGTCATTCACACCGCGCGCATCGTCGCCCATGCGCTCGCGCGTGATTTCGCCATCGCCCGGCCCAGGCTGGCGCTGGCGGGCCTGAACCCGCATGCCGGTGAAGGCGGCGCGCTGGGACGCGAGGAGATCGACATTCTGGCGCCCGCGCTGGAGACGCTGCGCGCGGGCGGCATCCACATCGCCGGCCCTCTGCCGCCCGACACCATGTTCCACGCCGAGGCGCGCGCGCAGTACGACGCCGCCATCTGCCTGTATCACGATCAGGGGCTGATCCCGGTGAAGACGCTGGACTTCCATGGCGGGGTGAATGTGACGCTGGGCCTGCCGATTGTGCGCACCAGCCCCGACCACGGCACCGCGTTTGACATCGCCGGCCAGGGGGTTGCGCGTGCCGACAGCCTGATCGCCGCGCTGAAGCTGGCCGCAGAGATGGCCGCATCGCGGTCCGGGGCGCCGTCATGAGCCTGGTCGCCCTGCCGCCGCTGCGCGAGGTGATCGCGCGCCATGGCCTTGGCGCCGACAAGCGCTTTGGCCAGCACTATCTGCTGGACCTGAACCTGACGGGCAAGATCGCGCGCCTGTGCGGCGACATGACCGGGCTGGACGTGATTGAAGTGGGCCCCGGCCCGGGCGGCCTGACCCGCGCCCTGCTGGCGGCGGGCGCCCCGCGCCTGACGGTGATCGAACGCGACGCCCGCTTCCTGCCCGCGCTGGAAGAGATCGGCGCCGCCGCGCCGGGCCGCCTCACCATCGTCAAGGCCGACGCCCTGGAGGCCGATGAGGCGGGCCTGATCACCCGGCCCGGCCTTATGGCGTCCAACCTGCCCTATAATGTGGGCACCGCCCTCTTGATCAAATGGCTCGAAGCCACACCGCCCTGGTGGCACAGGCTGGTCTTGATGTTCCAGAAGGAAGTCGCCGAACGCGTCGTGGCCGCGCCCGGCGAGGAGGCCTACGGGCGCCTCGCCATCCTGGTCGCGTCCGTCGCATGCGCGCGCTACGCTTTCACCGTGCCCGCGCGCGCCTTCACGCCGCCTCCCAAGGTGGACAGCGCCGTGGTGGTGCTCGAACCCCTGCCCGAGGCGGATCGCTTTGGCGATCTTGAAGCGCTGCGCATCGTGACCGAAAGCGCCTTTGGCCAGCGCCGCAAAACCCTGCGGCGGTCTCTCGCCCAGGCCGCTGCACGCGCCAATGCCTCGCCGGAATCGCTGCTGGACGCAGCGGGAATTGATCCGGGCGTACGGGCCGAAACCATTGCGCCGGAGGGCTTCATGCGGCTGGCGGCGGCGTGGCGGGCGGCGCGCACCGCTGGCTAGGGCGCAATACAAACCAGCGAATCGCATCAGGCCTCGCTATACTGTCGCGACAAGCTGAGGGATTCATGGCGCGCGCTGATACCGTTTATGTCTGTCAGTCCTGCGGGGCGGTGCACGCCAAATGGGCTGGCCGGTGCGATGCGTGCGGCGCTTGGAACTCACTGGTGGAGGAAGCCTCCACCAGCGCACCGCTGGGCAGCGGCGCCAAGGCCGCGCCCGCCCGCGCCAGCCGCCGCCCCAAGCTGGAACTGGTGGATCTGGGCAGCGAGACGCCTGATCCGCCGCGCCTTGTCACCGGCATTGACGAGCTGGACCGGGTGGCCGGCGGCGGGCTGGTGCCCGGCTCGGCGATCCTGGTGGGCGGTGATCCGGGCATCGGCAAATCAACACTGTTATTGCAGGCCGCCGCGCGGCTGGCCGCGTCGGGGGCGTCCACCGTCTATATCTCGGGCGAGGAAGCGTCCGGTCAGGTGCGCCGGCGCGCGCGCAGGCTGGGCCTGGCCGATTCGCCGGTGCGGCTGGCGGCGGAAACCTCGCTTGAGGTGATTCTGGACGGGCTGCGCAAGGAAAGCCCGGACGTGGCGGTGCTGGATTCCATCCAGACGCTCTGGTCTGATCAGCTGGCCGCTGCGCCCGGCACCGTGGCCCAGGTGCGCGCCTGCGCCCAGGAGCTGGTGCGGTTCGCCAAGAAGCGAAACACGGTGGTCATCCTCGTCGGCCACGTCACCAAGGACGGTCAGATCGCCGGGCCTCGTGTCGTGGAGCATATGGTCGATGCCGTGCTGTATTTCGAAGGCGAGCGCACGCACCAGTTCCGCATCCTGCGCGCGGTCAAGAACCGGTTCGGCCCGGCTGACGAGATCGGCGTGTTCGAGATGGCCGAGGCCGGCCTTCAGGAAGTCTCCAATCCGTCGGCCCTGTTCCTGGACGGGCGCGGCGCCCATACATCGGGCGCGGCGGTGTTCGCCGGCATGGAGGGCACGCGCCCTGTCCTGACCGAGATACAGGCGCTGGTGGCGCCAGCCGCCTTCGGCACGCCAAGGCGCGCTGTGGTGGGCTGGGATTCAGGGCGTCTGGCCATGGTGCTGGCCGTGCTGGAGGCGCGATGCGGCCTTGGCTTTGGCGGCCGTGACGTTTATCTGAACGTGGCGGGCGGACTGAAAATCGCCGAGCCCGCGGCGGATCTGGCGGTGGCGGCAGCCTTGATCTCATCCTTCCTTGATTCCCCCCTGCCCGGTGACGGCGTGGTGTTCGGCGAGATCGCCCTGTCAGGCGATGTGCGCCCGGTGGGACGCACCGAGGCGCGCCTCAAGGAAGCGGCCAAGCTGGGCTTCAGCCGGGCCCTCGCCCCGCAAGGCGCCGATGGCGCAGGCCTCAGGATCGACAGCGTGGATACCGTGCAGGCGCTGGTGCGCCGGCTCGGCCAGGACCCGGCTTGAGGCCGGGGCCAGGAGGATCATATGGAAGCAACCCTGACCGGATTTGACCTCTTCGCCCTGATCATCCTGTTTGCATCCGGCGTCATGGCGCTGCTGCGCGGCTTCGTGCGCGAGGCGCTGACGGTCACCGCCTTCGTCGCCGCCGCCCTGGCCGCACTCTGGACCCGCCCGGTGTTCGCGGGCCTGCTTCAAGGCGTCATCGCGTCGGATATTCTGGCCAATCTCATCGTCGTGGCCGTGGTGTTCCTGCTGGTCTATCTGGCGGTCAGCTTCGTCACCAGCTCGCTGCAGAAGGGGGTGAAAAGCGGTGAGGACGTCACGGTGATCGACCGCACCGCCGGGTTCGTTTTCGGACTGGCGCGCGGCCTGGTGCTGCTGGGGCTGCTGGTGCTGGTGTTCAAGAATACGTTACCGGGCGCCGAGCCACCCTGGCTGATACGTTCACAGGCTTATCCGTTGGCCAATGCCACCGCCCAGCTCCTGCAGTCGCTGGCGCCCGAAGGCAGCTGGGCGCGCGATGGCGCTGCAGACGGACCGCAGGACGATGTTGACGAGGACGAGTTGGGGCGGCTTATCGAGCGCACACTCGACGGGAGCCGGTGACATGAGCTTTCCCTGTCTGGCCTACGACGCCGCCACGGATCGACCGCGCGAAGAATGCGGCGTGTTTGGCGTGCGCGGCGCAGCCGAAGCCGCTGTCCTGACCGCGTTCGGTCTGCACGCGCTGCAGCATCGCGGCCAGGAAGCGTGCGGCATCACCAGCTACAGCGCCGGGCGCTTCCATTCCGAACGCCATCTGGGGCTGGTGGGCGACCACTTTACCGACCCGGCGACGCTCAAGGCGCTGACCGGCGACATGGCCATCGGGCATGTACGCTATTCCACCTCCGGCGGCGCAGTGATGCGCAATGTCCAGCCGCTCTACGCCGATGTGCGCGGCGGCGGCGTGGCGCTGGCCCATAACGGCAATCTGACCAATGCCCGCGCCATCCGCGACGAGCTGGTGGCCGGCGGCGCGATCTTCCAGTCCACATCGGACACCGAAGTGATCCTGCAACTATCCGCCCGGTCCAAGAAGACCAAGGCGGTGGACCGGCTGATCCAGGCCCTGACCCAGATCGAGGGCGCCTTCGCGCTGGTCGGGCTGACCAATGACACTCTGATCGGCGCGCGCGACCCGCTGGGCATCCGCCCGCTGGTCATGGGCGATCTGGACGGCGCGGTGATTTTCGCCAGCGAGACCTGCGCGCTGGACATGATCGGCGCGCGCCTGTTGCGCGAGGTGGAGCCCGGCGAGGTGGTCATCGTCTCCGACAAGGGCATCGAGTCGCGCCGCTACGCCCCGCGCACCCCGGCGCGGCCGTGCGCGTTCGAATACATCTATTTCGCCCGCCCCGATTCGATCATTGACGGCGTGTCCGTCTACGAGGCGCGCAAGCGCATGGGCCGGCGCCTCGCCGAAGAGACCCCGGCCGACATCGATGTGGTCGTGCCGGTGCCGGACTCCGGCATGGCGGCGGCGCTGGGATTTGCCGAGGCCATTGGCAAGCCCTTTGATCTGGGCATTATCCGCTCTCACTTTGTCGGGCGGACCTTCATCCAGCCGACCCAGGCCAAGCGCGATCTGGGCGTGCGCCGCAAGCACGCCGCCAACCCGTCCGTGCTCAAGGGCAAGCGGGTCTTGCTGATCGACGATTCCATCGTGCGCGGCACGACCTCCAAGAAGATCGTCCACATGGTGCGTGAGGCGGGAGCGACCGAGGTTCATTTCCGCTCCGCCTGCCCGCCCATCACCCATCCCGATTTCTACGGCATCGACATGCCCATGCGCGAGGAGCTGATGGCCGCCAGCCATA
>JBHYFR010000164.1:0-5318 GCA_051859425.1 Oceanicaulis sp.
CAGGGCTTCCTGACAGGCCGGCGTGGCGTGTATGCAACAGTTTCGTGAAATATGGTCAAAACACTGGATGCTTCAGGGTCCAAGGCCATGATCAGGCTGCGTCAGAGTCTTCAAATTGCTGTGCAAATCAGCCACTCTGCCAAGTGAAACTTATATTGCGCTGCAGCATGCTGGTGGCCCGGCGCAAAGCACATACACCAGTGGAGGAAGCCTCAACATGACGATCCGTCTCTCCCGAGCCGCCCTGCTTGCCGCGGCCTCGTCGCTTGCCATCTCCGGCGCCGCTTACGCCCAGACTGCCGATGAAGCCGGCGCCAGCGACCGCCGCACCATCGACGTCGTCACGGTCACCGCGCAGCAGCGCGAACAGTCGGCCCAGGATGTTCCGATCTCGCTGGGCGCCTATAGCGCTGCAGAGCTGCGGGCCGCGGGCGTGCAGGACATCAAGGACCTGATCTCCATCGCGCCGGGCCTGATGGTCACCTCGACCCAGGCGGAAACCATCACCACCGCGCGTATTCGCGGCATCGGTACGGTGGGCGACAATTTCGGCCTTGAAAGCTCCGTCGGCGTCTATATCGACGGCGTGTTCCGGGCGCGTAACGGGGTCGGCTTCTCCGATCTGGGCGAGATCGAGCGTATCGAAGTGCTGCGCGGTCCCCAGGGCACGCTGTTTGGCAAGAACACCTCTGCGGGCGTGCTCAACGTGGTCACTGCCTCGCCGGAGTTCGAGTTTGGCGGGTCGCTGCAAGCCGAGGCGGGCAATTTCAACTATCGCCGTTTCTCAGGCCACCTGACCGGCCCCATCGCCGGCGATACCCTCGCCGTGCGCCTGTTCGGTGCGGTCGGCGAGCGCGACGGCTTCACGAATCTGACCGTGCGCGAGCCGGGCGGCACGCGCCAGACGGATTCGGAAACCAACAGCTATTATACTTTCCGCGCCCAGGCGCTTTGGGCTCCCAATGACCTGGTGGAAGGGCGGTTCATCGCTGACTACACGCGTCGCGAGGAGTTCTGCTGCTCGGCCGTGCAGTGGCGGACGGCGGCTGGCCCGGCGGCGCTGATCGGCGCGGTGGGCGGTCAGGTGCTGAACCCGGCCAATCCGTCCGAGCGCCGCGCCTTCGCCAACCGCGAATATCAGCAGAATGTGACCGACTACGGCTTCTCGGCGGAGTTCGACTTCGAGCTGCCTGTGGGCACGCTGACCACGATCACCTCCTGGCGCAACTGGGAGAACCAGCGCACTCAGGACATCGACTTCACCTCGGCTGATATTGCATACCGGGGAGATGGCAACTCGACGGATCTGACCCGCTTTGATCAGGAAATCCGTCTGTCGGGCGTCAACGGCAATCTGGACTGGCTGATCGGCGGGATCTACTCGCGCGAGAAGCTGGACCTGAATGACGCGATCCGCTTCGGCGCGGACTGGGAGATCTATCTGGGCCTGGCTGCTTCGGGCGGCGCTGATCCCTTCTTCATCTCCAACACGCTCAATGCCGTTGCCGGCGCTCCGCTGTTCGCGCCGGGCCAGGCGCTGCCGGCAAACTCGGGCGTCAATCAGGACGTCTATAATCAGACCGGCACCAGCTGGGCGCTGTTCACCCACAACACCTACCAGCTCACCGATCAGTTCGCGATCACGGGCGGCCTTCGCTACACCCGGGAAACCAAGGACGTGGTGGCCAGCTTCGACACCAGAGCGACGCCGGGCTGCGCCTTCCTGGAGACCGTGTTCGGCGCCGACCCGATTGCGGGCGCGGCAGGCACGCCGCTGGCGGGTCTGGTCCCTCTGGTCTGCCTGCCCTACGCACGGACCGGGCTGGATGCGTTCGGGTACGATCGCTCCCGCACCGATGAGGAAGTCTCCGGCACGCTGCGCGCGACCTTCGATGTCACGGACGACTTCATGCTGTATGCGGGTTATTCGCGCGGCTTCAAGGCAGGCGGCTTCAACCTGGACCGTGAATTCAACGGCCCGGTCTCGGGCGGTTCGTTCACCAATCCCGACAGTTCCTTCCTGCCCGAGACCATCGACGCTTGGGAGATCGGCTTCAAGTCGCAGCTGTTCGGCAATGTGCTCCAGCTCAATGCCAACGCGTTCTACCAGGAAGTGACCGACTTCCAGCTGAACACGTTCACGGGGCTGGCCTTCGTCGTTCGGAACATCCCTGAAATCGAATCGCGCGGCGTGGAGATCGACTTCACATGGGCCACCCCGATCGAGGGCCTCGATATCTCGGGCGGGTACGCCTACGTGAACGCCGAGTATGGCGCCGCTGCGGGCACCCCGGCCAATCTGGCGGGCCGCACAATCTCGCTGTCGCCGGAGCACTTCCTGACCGGTCAGGCGATCTACACCCGGCCGATTTCGGACACGCTTCTGTTCCTGGCCGCTGTCGACGCCCGCAGGGTGTCGGAATACAACACCGGCTCTGACCTGGCCGTTGGCAAGGAGCAACCCGCCTTCACCATGGTCAATGGCCGCCTGGGCCTGGGCTCGCTGGACGGGCGCTGGAATGTGGAGCTGTGGGGCCGCAACCTGACCGACGAGACCTATGTGCAGGTGGCGTTCGACCAGTTCGCCCAGACCGGAACGTTCGGCGGCTTCCTGGGCGCCCCGCGCACCTGGGGCGTCACCCTGCGCACCGAGTGGTAGGCAAGCACAGCTGAGCCGGGCCGCAAGGCCCGGCTCGCAGACGTAAGAGAAAGGCCGGGTCCTGATGGACCCGGCCTTTTTCATTCATTGGCTGCTGATGGAGGCCTGCAAAGAGGGTGGCGCGCGCTCAGGCGTGCCTGATCTTCTCATAAGCGGGCAGGGTCAGGAATTCCTCGAAACTGCCCGCCAGCGCCAGATCCTCAAGGATCGTGCGGGCCTCGCCAAAGCGCCCGGCGCTCCAGGCGTTCTCGCCCAGCTCGGCGCGGATGGCGTCCGCCGCGCGCTCGATCACCGCACGCACCCGCGCTGCGTCAATCACCCGGCCGTCATCGGTCTTTGCGCCATGCACGCGCCACTGCCAGAGCTGGGCCCGGCTGATCTCGGCAGTGGCGGCGTCTTCCATCAGATTATGGATCGGCGCCGCGCCGCGCCCCTGCAGCCAGGAGGCGATATAGCGGATGGCCACATCGGCATTGCCCGCCAGGCCGGCCTCGGTGATTGCGCCTTCGCACGGCGTCAGCAGCGCCTCGCGGTCCTCGGTGAGATCGCCTTGCTTGGACAACTGATTGGGGCCGGGCATGACCGCATCGAAGGCGGCGCGCGCCACCGGCGCCAGCGCCGGGTGGGCCACCCAGGCGCCGTCATGACCGAGGCCCGCCTCGCGGGTCTTGTCCGCCTTCACCCGCTCCATGGCGGCCTCATTGGCCGCTTCATCGCCCTTGACCGGGATGAAGGCGCTCATCCCGCCCATGGCGTGGGCGCCGCGCCGGTGACACACCGCGATCAGCCGTTTCGCATAAGCGGCCATGAAAGGCGCGGTCATGGTCACCTGGGCGCGATCGGGCAGGATGCGGCCCGCATCGCCCTTCTGCCGCTTGATATAGCTGAAGATATAGTCCCAGCGCCCGGCATTGAGACCGGTGATGGACTGGCGCAGCTCCCACAGGATCTCGTCCATCTCGAACACCGCCGTGATGGTCTCGATCAGTACGGTGACCCGCACGGTTCCAGGCTCGATGCCCAACGCGGTCTCGCAATGGCGGATCACCAGCGCCCACAGGCGCGCCTCGAACCGTGTCTCCAGCTTGGGCAGATAGAAATACGGCCCCGTGCCGCGCCGGGCGAGTTCGGCGTGGTTGTGGATCAGATACAGCGCGAAATCGAAAAACGCGCCCGCTACCGGCGCGCCGTCGACGGTCACATGGGCCTCATCAAGATGCAGGCCGCGCGCGCGCACGATCAGCACGGCGGGATCGTCTTTCAGCTTGTAGGACTTGCCGCTGGCCTCATCGGTGAAGGCGATGGTGCGATGGACGGCGTCGCGCAGATTGATCTGCCCTTCCATCATGTTGGACCAGCTGGGCGTGGAGGCGTCCTCGAAGTCGGCCATGAAGCATTTCACGTCCGCATTGAGGGCGTTGATCACCATCTTGCGGTCCACCGGCCCGGTGATCTCTACGCGCCGGTCCTGCAGGTCGGCCGGGGCGGGCGGGACCGTCCAGGCCCCGGCGCGGATGGCGGCTGTCTCGGCGGGGAAGTCCAGCTGCTCCTCACCCGCGTCGAGGCGCGCCTGACGCGCATGGCGCTCGGCCAGCAGGCGCTGGCGCTCTCCGTCAAACCGCCGGTGTACATCGGCCAGCAGGGCCAGCGCGTCCGGGGTGAGGATCGTGTCGAATCCGGGGTGCATCGCGCCGTGAAGGCCGACGCCATCGGGCAGGGTTGTCATCAGATCATCCGTTCTTTCGGCTGCGTACCAAAGCAGCGCCCGGACCCGGCCACAAGCCGGATCCGGGTGCTGGCGCGTTCCCCCCGGACGCCTACTCGGCCGCGTTGGGTTTGAACTGCGCGGTTTCGGTGCTTTCGCCCATGGCCGTGGTCGAGGCATTGCCGCCCGACAAGGTCATGTTGACCAGGTCGAAATATCCCGTGCCCACTTCGCGCTGGTGGCGGGTGGCGGTGTAGCCGTCCTTCTCAGCGCCGAACTCGGCCTGCTGCAGCTCCGAATAGGCGCCCATGCCCCGGTCGCGATAGCCGCGCGCCAGCTCGAACATGCCGTAATTGAGCTGGTGGAAGCCGGCCAGGGTGACGAACTGGAACTTGTAGCCCATGGCCCCCAGCTCGCGCTGGTAGGTCTCGATGGTAGCCTTGTCCAGGTTCTTCTCCCAGTTGAAGGAGGGCGAGCAGTTATAGGCCATCATCTTGCCCGGATAGGCTTTCTGGATCGCCACGGCGAACCGGCGCGCCTCGTCCAGATTGGGCTTGGAGGTTTCCCACCACAGAAGGTCGGCGACCTTGGCGTAGGCCAGGCCGCGCTTGATGCAGTGCTCCACGCCCAGGCCCTGCTTCAGGCGGTAGAAACCTTCGGGCGTGCGCCCGGCGTCATAGTCGATGAACTCGTGGTCGCGCTCGTCGATATCGGAATTGATGAGGGTGGCTGATTCCGCATCGGTGCGCGCCACGGTGAGGGTGGGCACGCCCATGACGTCGGCGGCCAGGCGCGCGGCGTTCAGATTGCGCTCGTGCTGGCTGGTGGGGATCAGCACCTTGCCGCCCAGATGCCCGCACTTCTTCTCGGCGGCCACCTGGTCTTCAAAGTGGACGCCCGCCGCGCCCGCCTCGATGAAGGCGCGCATGATCTCGTAGCAATTGAGCGTGCCGC
>JBHYFR010000165.1:0-5297 GCA_051859425.1 Oceanicaulis sp.
AGGCCGGCTGCTAGGCTTTGACGCACGCGGGCGCCGGGCGCTGACCTTCGAAGTCGGCATCCAGAATGCAGGCCTCGGGCTCGTCATCCTCCTCGGTCAGTTCCAGGGGATTGGCGGAGCGGCGGCCATCACCGGCGCCTGGGCGGTCTGGCATCTGGTCAGCGGCGGCGTGCTGGCCGGATGGTTCCGCTTTCTGGACCGGCGCCAGCGCGCGCGCACCGGCGCGCTCGGCAACGCGCAATAACACGGCAGGACGGGAGGCAAGCTCATGGCCGATTATGACATCAAAATCACCGGCGGCCTGATTTATGACGGGTCCGGCGGCGCCCCCTTCACCGGCGACATCGCCATCACCGGCGGACGCATCGCCGCGGTGGGCGAGGCCCCGGGCGACGCGCGCGAGACCATCGACGCCGAGGGCTGCATCGTCACGCCGGGCTTTATCGATGCGCACACCCATTATGACGGCCAGGCCACCTGGGATGACCGGCTGGAGCCGTCCATCCGTCATGGCGTGACCACCGCAGTGATGGGCAATTGCGGGGTCGGGTTTGCGCCGGTGCGCGCCAGCGATCACGACCGGCTGATCCGGCTGATGGAGGGGGTGGAGGACATTCCCGGCACCGCCCTGGCCGAGGGGCTGTCGTGGAACTGGGAGAGCTTTCCGGATTATATGGATGCGCTGGACGCCACGCCGCGGACCATGGATATCGCCGCCATGGTCGGCCACGACCCGCTGCGCGTCTATGTCATGAACGAGCGCGCCAGCTTCGACGCCCAGGCCAGTGAGGAGGAGATCGCCCGCATGCGCGATCTGGTCGCCGAAGCGCTGGACGCGGGCGCCATAGGCTTCTCCACCGGTCGGTCAGACCTTCACCGCACGGCCGATGGCGAGTGGACCCCGGCCTCTGAAGCCACGGCCAAGGAACTGGCCGGCATCGCCAGCGCTTTTGCGGGCCGTGATCACGGGGTGATCCAGGCGGTGTCGGACTTTGACCTGCAGCGCGATCTGGAAAGCTTCCCCGCCGAATGGTCCGTGATCGAAACCTATGTGAAAGCGGCGGGCGGGCGGCCCTTCTCCATCTCGGTCATGCAGCGCGATTTCGCCCCGGACCAGTGGCGCCAGATCCTCAAAGGCCTCGAAGCGCTGGACGCTGAAGGCTACCCGGTCAGGGCCCAGGTCGCTCCGCGCGCCATCGGCGTGTTCCTGGGGCTGCAATGCACCTTCCACCCCTTCATGGGCTATCCCGCCTACAAGGCCATCGCCCATCTGCCGCTGGATGAGCGGGTGCGCGAGATGGCCAGGCCTGAGTTCAAGGCCGAGCTGCTGAGCCAGAAATCTGACAAGCTCGCCGGGCCCGGCTCGTCCGTGCCGCCCATCGCCGACATGCTGATCGAGCATATGGAGTTCGTGGCCGGCAAGCTGTTCACGCTCAGCGATGATCCCGACTACGAACAGCCGCTGGACCGCTCCATCGGCGCGCGGGCGCAGGCGCGCGGGGTCAGCGTATGGGAGGAGCTGTACGACACGGTGATCGCGCGCGACGGCCGCGAGCTCATCTACATGCCGATCTATAATTACACCGAAGGCGACTACGCCAATGTCCACGCCATGCTGACCCATCGCCTCGCCATTCCCGGCCTGTCTGATGGGGGCGCCCATGTGGGCACGGTGTGCGATGCGAGCTTTCCCACGTATCTTCTGAGCTACTGGACCCGCGACCGCACGCGCGGCCCCCGCATCGCCATGGAGCGGGCGGTGCAGATGCTCACCGCCGACACGGCCGATTATCTGGGCCTCAATGACCGCGGCCGGATCAGGCCGGGTCTGAAAGCCGACCTCAACATCATCGACCCGGACCGCCTGCGCGTCCACGCCCCCTATCTCGTCAACGACCTGCCCGCCGGCGGCCAGCGCCTGTTGCAAAAAGCCGAAGGCTACCGCGCGACGATTGTTTCTGGAGCAGTGGTGGTGCGCGATGACGAGGTGACGGATGCGCGGCCCGGACGCCTGGTGCGGTCAGGGCAGGTGATGGCGGTGGCGGCGGAGTAGGCGGGCGCCCCACCCCAGCCTGCTTTCCCGGCCGACCGCAGGGAGAGCCGGGATCCATCCACCAGGCTGCGCCACCGCTTATGCAGCTGAAACTGCGCGGGATGGGTCCCGGATCGGCTACGCCGTCCGGGAAGGCAGACCGGATAGACTACCCCAACAACGCCCCGCAAATCGCTTCCAGCCCGGCGCGGTCCACCTCATCGAAGGCGTTCACTTCAGTGGAATCCACGTCCAGCACGGCGGCCAGCGTTCCATCGGGGGCGAACACCGGCACGACGATTTCCGAGCGTGAGCGGCTGTCGCAGGCGATATGGCCGGGGAAGGCTTCCACGTCCGGTACGATCAGGGTCTCGCCCGACGCCGCCACGGCGCCGCATACGCCCTTGCCGAACGGAATGCGCAGACAGCCCAGCGTGCCCTGATAGGGGCCGACCACCAGCTCGCGCGGCTTGAGCGGGTCCACCACGTAAAACCCGGTCCAGAAAAACCGCGGCGCAAAGGCGTGCGCCATGAGGCAGGCCGCCGTGGCGTAGCGGGCGGTGGTGCTGGTTTCGCCAGCAGTCACCGAGGCGATCTCGCGGGCGAGGCGCTGATAGGCCTGTTCGCGGGTTTCGCCGTCGGGCGCGGTGCTCATGGCTTCAGCCATCGCGGTCTCCACAAAAGGGGTCAGGCGCGCATACATAGGCGCTCGCCTGGCCGCGAACACCCCCGAACGGCGCCGGCATGTTATAATATCCGCAGCGTGCGGGATTGTGCAAAACCCCTTGCATGACTAGAAAAGGGGGCAATCCGACATGTCCGCGCCGGACCGGCGCTTAACCGTGAGGTTCTCCCGATGAAGACGCATCTTTACCTCGGCGCCGCCGCCGCCGCCCTGCTGCTGGCCGCTTGCGATCCCGCCGCCGAAACGCCCCCCGCCGCTCCGGAAGCCGCCCAGACCGAAACGGACGCCGGTGAAGCACAAGACAGCGCCAGCATCGCCCAGACCAATCCCCTGCTGGCCGAGTGGGACACGCCCCACGGCGCGCCGCCCTTCAGCCAGATCCAGCCCGAGCATTTCATCCCGGCCTTCGACGCCGCGATGGAGACCCATCGCGCCGAGATCGAGGCCATTGCCTCCAACGAAGACACCCCGACCTTTGACAACACCATGCTGGCGCTGGAACTGGCCGGTGCGGATCTGGGCCGCGTCAGCCGCGTGTTCTTCAATCTGACCAGCTCGGCGTCCAATGACGCGCTGGACGCCATTCAGGCGGAGATGAGCCCGCGCCTGGCGCGCCACAGCTCGGCCATCACGCTGAACGCCGATCTGTTCGCCCGCATCGACTATCTGCAGCAGCGCGGCGACCAGATGGGCCTGACGCCGCAGCAGGCGCGCCTGGTCGAGGTGTATCACGAGAATTTCGTGCGCGCCGGCGCTCAGCTGGAGGGCGAGGACCGCGAGCGCTTCGCCGAGATTCGCTCCGAGCTGGCCGGGCTCTACACCCGTTTCGCCCAGAACGAGCGCCGCGACAGCGAGCTGTGGACCCTGCCGCTCACCGAAGACGATCTGGCCGAGCTGCCCTCCAACATCGCCTCGGCGGCGCGGGCTGCGGGTGAAGCGCGCGGGCTGGACACTCCGGTGATCACGCTGGCGCGCTCCTCGGTGGAGCCGTTCATGCAGCAATCGCCCAACCGCGCCCATCGCGAGGCGGCCTGGACCGCCTTCTACAATCGCGGCAACAACAACAACGAGTTCGACAACAAGGCCAATATCAACCGCATCCTGGAACTGCGCCTGGAGCTGGCCAACCTGTTGGGCTTTGAAACCTTCGCCCATTACCGCACCGCCGGCACCATGGCGGGCACGCCGGAAGCGGCGCAGGGGCTGATGGAGCAGGTCTGGGAGCCCGCCCGCGCCCGCGCCTTCGAAGAGCAGGCCGATATTGAAGCCCTGATGGCGCGCGACGGCATCGAGGACGATGTGCGCGGCTGGGACTGGCGCTATTACACCGAGCAGGTGCGCGCCGAGCGCTATGATCTCGATGAGCGCGAGGTCAACGCCTATCTCGATCTGGAAAACATGATCGCGGCCCAGTTCTACGTCGCCGAGCGCCTGTTCGGCGTGCGCTTCACCGAGCGCAACGACATCGACACCTATCACGAAGATGTTCGGGTGTGGGAAGTCACCCGCGCCGACAGCGGCGAGGTTGTCGGCCTGTTCTTCGGCGATTACTTCGCCCGTCCGGGCAAGCGCTCGGGCGCGTGGATGAGCTCGATCCGTCCCCAGAACGGCATCACCGGCGAACTGCCGATCATCACCAATAACTGCAACTACAACAAACCCGATGACGGCCAGCCGGCGCTGATCTCCTTCACCGACGCCACCACCTTGTTCCACGAGCTGGGCCACGGCCTGCACGGCCTGTTGTCCAACACCGATTACCCGTCCCTGGCGGGCACGGCGGTGGACCGCGACTTCGTGGAATTCCAGGCCCAGGTGATGGAGCACTGGTTCTCGCAGCCCGAAGTGCTGGAGCGTTTCGCCCTGCACTATGAAACCGGCGAGCCCATGCCGCGCGAGCTGCTGGATCGCGTGCTCGAGGCCCAGAACTTCAATCAGGGCTTCAGCACGGTGGAATTCCTCAACTCCGGCCTGGTGGACAAGGCCTATCACCTGCACACCGACCCGGCCTCCATCGATGTGGAAGCGTTCGAGGCCGAAGTGCTGGCGCGTTATGGCAGCCCGCAGGCCATCCCGATGCGACACCGCTCGACGCACTTCCTGCACATCTTCTCCGGCGAGGGCTATGCGTCAGGCTATTACAGCTACATGTGGGCCGGCGTGCTGGACAATGACGGCTTCGACGCCTTCGTGGAAGCGGGCGACATCTTCGATCCGGAGACCGCTGCGCGCCTGTATGACGTCTTCTCCTCGGGCAATACGATCCCGGCGATGGAGAACTTCATCAATTTCCGCGGCCGCGAACCCTCCGTGGAACCCCTCCTGCGCAGCCGCGGCTTCATCGAAGCCGAGGGCTGATATCGCCTGACACACTCGGGCCGCCCTCCCCCTCGCGGGGAGGGTGGCTGAGCGTCAGCGAAGCCGGGTGGGGGCGCCGCCGAAAGGCGGCTAACAAAGTCCTGAAACGCTCGGCGCTTCACCCCACCCGACCCGGGGCTCACGCCCCGGCCCACCCTCCCCATCAAGGGGAGGGAAAGATTGGGGTCAAAATTCCTGTTTTCCCGGCCGACCGCAGGGAGC
>JBHYFR010000166.1:0-5286 GCA_051859425.1 Oceanicaulis sp.
ATCGCTATGTGAGCCTGATATCTCCTACTTCCCCCCCCCCCCGGGGGGGGGGGGCGGGGGGGGGGGGAGAAGACCTACGACACCGGCGAGCGGATGATTTTCTCGCAGAAATTCGCCTGTCCGGTCTCCGGGTTCACGATTGCGGAGATCGAGCCGCGGCTGTTCTCGTTCAACAATCCATTCGGCGCCTGCCCGGCCTGCGACGGGCTGGGCCAGAGCCTGAAGTTTGACGAGCACATGGTCGTGCCCGACCGCGACAAGTCGCTCTATGACGGCGCCATCGCGCCGTGGAGCCGGGCCACGTCCAAGCTCTATCAGCAGACCTTGCAGTCCATCGCCGACCATTATGGCGCGTCCATGTTCGCCCCCTGGCGCGATCTGCCGGAAAAATTCCGCCATACCGTGCTGCACGGCACGTCGGACAAGATCAAATTCACCTATGAAGACGGGCTGCGCCAGTTCTCCACCACCAAGACATTCGAAGGCGTGATCCCCAATCTGGAGCGGCGCTGGCGCGAGACCGATTCCAGCTGGGTGCGCGAGGATCTGGGCCGGTTCCAGTCCGCCCAGCCGTGCGAGACCTGCGGCGGCAAGCGCCTGAAACCCGAAGCGCTGGCGGTGAAGATCGACAGGACGGATATCTCCGAAGCCGGCGACCGCTCCATCCGCGAGGCGCTGGACTGGTTCACCCAGGTCGAGGCGACGCTGTCGGCCAAGGACCAGGAGATCGCCCGGCGTATCCTCAAGGAGATCCGCGACCGGCTGCGCTTCCTGGTGGATGTGGGGCTGGATTATCTCTCGCTCAGCCGCGCCTCTGGCACGCTGTCGGGCGGCGAAAGCCAGCGCATTCGCCTGGCCTCCCAGATCGGCTCAGGCCTCACCGGCGTGCTCTACGTGCTCGACGAGCCGTCCATCGGCCTGCACCAGCGCGACAATTCCCGGCTTCTCGAAAGCCTGCGCGGCCTGCGCGATCTGGGCAATACCGTGATCGTGGTGGAGCATGACGAGGAGGCCATCGAGACGGCGGACTATGTGGTCGATCTCGGCCCCGCCGCGGGCGTGCATGGCGGCCAGATCATCGCACAGGGCAAGCCGGCCCAGATCGCCGCCAATCCTGCCAGCATCACCGGCCAGTACATGTCCGGCGCGCGCCTCGTCCCGGTCCCGGAAAAGCGCCGCAAGACCAATGCGAAGCGCCAGATCACCGTGCGCGGCGCCCGCGGCAATAACCTCAAGGGCGTGGACGCGAGCTTCCCGCTGGGCGTGTTCACCTGCGTCACCGGCGTGTCGGGCGGGGGCAAGTCAACGCTCACCATCGAGACGCTGTACAAGGCCGCCGCACGCCGCCTCAACAACGCGTCCGACGTGCCCGCCGATCATGACGGGGTGGACGGGCTCGACCAGCTCGACAAGATCATCGATATCGACCAGTCGCCCATCGGGCGCACGCCGCGATCCAATCCGGCCACCTATACCGGCGCCTTCACGCCGATCCGCGACTGGTTCGCCGGCCTGCCCGAATCCCAGGCGCGCGGCTACAAGCCGGGGCGCTTCTCGTTCAATGTGAAGGGCGGGCGCTGCGAGGCGTGCCAGGGCGACGGGGTGGTGAAGATCGAGATGCACTTCCTGCCCGACGTCTATGTCGAGTGCGATGTGTGCCACGGCAAACGCTTCAACCGCGAGACGCTGGAGGTCACCTTCAAGGGCAAGTCCATCGCCGACGTGCTGGACATGACCGTGGATGAGGCCGCCGAGTTCTTCAAGGCGGTGCCCTCTGTGCGCGACAAGATGGAGACGCTGCAGCGCGTGGGGCTGGGCTATGTGAAGGTCGGCCAGCCCGCCACCACCCTGTCAGGCGGCGAGGCCCAGCGGGTCAAGCTGTCCAAGGAGCTGGCCAAGCGCTCCACCGGCAAGACGCTCTACATCCTGGACGAACCCACCACCGGCCTGCATTTCGAGGACGTGCGCAAGCTGCTCGAAGTGCTCCACGAGCTGGTGGAGCAGGGCAATAGCGTGGTGGTGATCGAGCATAATCTCGACGTCATCAAGACCGCCGACTGGGTCATTGATCTGGGCCCCGAGGGCGGGGATGGCGGCGGCGAACTGGTCGCCGCCGGCACGCCGGAGGATGTCGCCGCTGTGGAAGCCAGCTGGACCGGGCGGTATCTCAAGCCCCTGCTGGAACGCGACCGGGCGCGGCAGAAGAAGCTGGCGGGTTAGACGCATCCGATAACCTATACAGTACAGACCCTGGCGCAGATCAATTTCCCGCTATTCGCACGCGTTAACCAATGCCATAGTCTTGCCAGGACAATGGCAAAGGGGGCGATTCTCATGCCTGTAGCTAAACGCGCGATAGCAGAGTTTATCGGTACATTCTGGCTGGTCTTCGGCGGGTGCGGCAGCGCCATGTATGCGGCGGCCTTCGGCGATGTCGGCATCGGGCTTCTGGGCGTCTCGCTGGCGTTCGGCCTGACGGTTCTGACCATGGCCTACGCCATCGGACATATCTCGGGATGCCATCTCAATCCGGCGGTGACGCTGGGCCTGTGGGCGGGCGGGCGCTTCGAGGCGCGCGACATTCCCGCCTATGTCATCGCGCAGGTGCTGGGCGCGCTGGCGGCCGCCGCCGCGCTTCTCCTTATCGCGCAGGGTGCGCCGGGCGAGGTGACGGGGCTGGCGTCCAACGGGTTTGGCGAGCGTTCGCCAGGCGCGTATTCGCTGGTGTCCGGCTTCTCCATCGAGCTGATTTTGACCCTGGTCTTCCTGCTGGTGATCATCGGGTCCACGGACAAGCGCGCGCCGGCGGGGTTTGCGCCCATCGCCATCGGCCTGTGCCTGACGCTTATCCACCTGATCAGCATTCCCGTCACCAACACCTCGGTGAACCCGGCGCGCAGCAGCGGACCGGCCGTGCTGGAATGGCTGGCGCTGGGCGATGGCGGGGCTGTGGGCCAGCTCTGGCTGTTCTGGCTGGCGCCGCTGGCGGGCGCGGTGATCGCCGGTTTCGTCTATCGGGCCGTGTTCAAGGCGGACTGATCCGAAAGGGTCCTGGCTGACGGGTCAGAGACGGCCTGTCAGCGAGGCCCAGCTCAGCGCCAGCTGGCGGGTCAGCAGCGCCGGTTCGGGACGCTCGCGGAACGGATCGGCGATGGCGCCCGCCGCGCGCAGATAGCCGCGCGCAAGCCTTGCATATCCCACCGCTGCAAACACCTCCGGCGGCAGGGCGGCGCGGCGGGCCGCCAGCGCCTCTCCAGCGGCTTGCGCCTCACCCATCAGCCCGGCGAGCGCGGCGCGCGCGGCATCGGGCTTGCGCCCGGACAGCCAGTCGCTTTCGCTCAGGCCCGCGCCCGCCGCCTCGTCAGCAGCCAGGGGCGGACGTCCGCCGGCGCATAGCGGCGCAAACGCGCGGATGAGCCCCGTCAGCCCCCATAACCGCCCCGCCGCCTGAACGGCGTCCGCCGCCTGCCCCTCCAGCCTCATATCCGGCGCGCACAGGCGAAAAGCCGCGCGCATCAGCAGACCCGCCGTGCGGTCCACATAGTCCAGGCGGTCCAGGCGGGTGGGGAACGGCCCCTGCCCCAGATCGGCGGCGCGCGCCTCGATCATCTGGTCAAGAAGGGCACCATCGGGCGCGCCGGGTGCGGCTTTCAGCGCCGCCAAGGCCTCATACACGTCATGGCGGCGCACTTTGGACGGCGTGGCGTAGAGGTCGCGCACCGCCTCGCGCGCCCAGTTCAGGCGCATTTCGCCAATCACCGGCTCGCTCACGGCATCGGGCACCCGGGCGATCTCATGATAGAAGGCGTAGAGCGTGACCAGCCGCGCGCGCACGTCAGCCGGCGCAAACTGCGCGGCCATCCACCGGTCCGGATCGTCACGCTTCAGCGCATCTGCAAAGCCGGTTTCAGTCAAATCACCTCTCCTGCGGTGGACCCTGCCGCGATCGCGCCCATATGGCCCTTGAGAGCAAAACCCGAACCAAGGAGCCCGAGAATGGCCATCACCCTCCCCGACCTGCCCTATGCCCGCGACGCGCTGGCGCCTCATATCAGCCCTGACACGCTCGATTTCCACCATGGCAAGCACCACAAGGCGTATGTGGACAAGGCCAATGAGCTGGTCAAAGGCACGCCGCTTGAGGGCGAGGCGCTGGAGACCATCGTGCGCGCGGCCTGGGCGGACCAGAACGCGGCCCTGTTCAACAACGCCGCCCAGATCTGGAACCACACTTTCTACTGGCGGTCCATGAAACCCGGCGGCGGCGGGCGCCCGTCGGGCAAGCTGGCCGAGGCCATCGAGCGCGATTTCGGCTCGTTTGAAAAATTCGCCGAAGCCTTCAAGGCTGCGGGCGCCGGCCAGTTCGGTTCAGGCTGGGCCTGGCTGGTGGCCAAGGACGGCAAGCTGGACGTGCGCAAGACCCCCAATGCAGAAACCCCGCTGACCGAGGACGGTGTCACCCCCCTCCTGACCATGGATGTGTGGGAGCACGCCTATTATCTCGATTTCCAGAACCGGCGTCCCGACTATATGGGCGCTTTCCTGGAGCATCTGGTGAACTGGGACTTCGCGGCGGAAAATTTCGCCAAAGCCTGATCCCTCGCCCATTGCCGATTGACGTGGCGTGCAGCCGCAGCGAGGCTTGCTGCGGCTGCTTTCATTTCAAGAGGGGGTACTATGTTCCGGTCCGACGCCGCGCCCTGGCGCGCCTTGCTTGCTGCTTTCGCTTCATCGGTCCTGCTTGTGCTGGCCGCCTGCGGCGAACGCGAGACGCCCGCGCCCGAAGCGCCACTCCCTGCGCCTGCCACGGAACCGGTTGATGCGGCGCGCGGACTGGACGCGGCGGGCGTAGCGGCGCTGGACGCGGCTTTGGCCGATCTGGCCGCCAGTCAGGACCGGGCGGGATTTGTGGCCGTGATCGCGCGGGACGGCGTGGTGCGCCATGTCAGCGCGGCGGGCTATGCCGATATCGAGGCGGGCCGGCCCATGGCCGCCGACACGGTGGTGCGAATCGCCTCCATGACCAAGCCGGTGACGGCGGCGGCGATCATGATCCTGGCCGAGGACGGCGCCCTGTCGCTGGATGATCCGGTCTCGCGCTTCATCCCGTCCTTTGCGGATGCGCGCGTCGCCAGCTCCCTCATGCATGACGAGAGCTTTGAGATCCCGACCGAAGCGCTGGCGCGGCCCATCACCATCGAGGATTTGCTGACCCACACCTCGGGCGTGGGCTATCTGTTTGATTACCGTACCCATCTGGGCGCGCTCTATATCGACCGCGACATC
>JBHYFR010000167.1:0-5245 GCA_051859425.1 Oceanicaulis sp.
GGGGGAGGCGGCGGCGCCCCATCTGCTGAGGGTGCGCGTGAACGCTCTGGCTGCTCCCCCCTCCGGCCCTTTGGGCCACCTCCCCCGTAAACGGGGGAGGAAAGGAAAGCCGAGCCGACGGCGACCGCCCAAACCTCAAGCCGCCCGCGCCGCGCCCTTGGCGATCCGCGCGGCAACCCGTTCCGCAAACGCCGCGCACCCGGCCGGCCCGCCGAGATCCGCCGTCAGCGGTCCGGCGTGCAGCTCGGCCTGCAACGCCGTCTCGATGGCATCCGCGGCGCCCGCCTCACCCAGCCCATGGCGCAGCAGCAAGGCTGCGCTGGCGATGGCGCCTGACGGATTGGCCTTGTCCTGACCTGCGATGTCGGGCGCGCTGCCATGGATGGGCTCAAACAGGCCGGGGCCATCCGCCCCCAGGCTGGCCGAACCCAGCAAGCCGATGGAGCCGGCGATCACGGCGGCTTCGTCCGAGAGAATGTCGCCGAACAGGTTTTCGGTGAGAATCACGTCAAAGCGCGCAGGCTGAGTCACAAGCGCCATGGCCGCCGAATCCACCAGCTGGTGGTCCAGCGCCACGTCCGGGAAGTCGCGCCCCACATCCTCCACCACCGCCCGCCAGAGCCGGGAGGTGGCCAGTACATTGGCCTTGTCCACGCTGGTCACCCGGCCTGAGCGGCCGCGCGCAGCCTCGAACGCCACGCGCGCGATGCGGGTGACTTCTTCAGCGGTGTAGACACAGGAATCCGAGGCGCGCTCGCGCCCCTCCTCGCGTGCGCCGAAATAGAGCCCGCCTGTGAGCTCGCGCACGATCAAAAGGTCCGCGCCGCGCACGCGCTCAGGACGCAGAGGCGAGAAATCCTCCATTCCCGCCATGACTTTGACCGGCCGCAAATTGGCGAACAGGCCGAGTTCCTTGCGCAAACCCAGCAGCCCGGCCTCCGGCCTTTGCGATGCGCCATCCCAGGCCGGACCGCCCACCGCGCCCAGAAACACCGCATCGCTGGCCTTGGCCTTGGCGAGCGTGTCCGGCGGCAGCGGATCGCCGCACGCATCAATCCCGGCGCCGCCAAAGGGCGCCTCATCAAAGCTCAGCGGCAGACCGGCGCCTGACGCCGCAGCCTCCAGGCACGCGCGCGCCGCCGCCGTGACCTCCGGGCCGATGCCATCGCCCGGCAAAAGCAGGATGTGAGCCGTCATGCCGCGCGGCCAGCCTCGAAGCGGCTGATCGCCTCGTCTTGAGCGAGGATATAGCCCAGCGGGTCCACGCCCTCGATCAGGCAGGTGCGCGCGAACGGCTCCAGCGTGAAACGCGCGGTGATATTGCCCGCCAGAATCTCGCCTGCGGCCACATCAATCGTCATTTCCAGCCCGTCGCGATCCATCAGGGCGGCGTGGGAGGCCTCGTCGATCTCGCACACCACCAACGCATTCTTGAGGGCGTTGGAGCGGAAGATGTCGGCGGCGCGCGTGGTCACCACGGCCTGGAACCCGAAATCCTTCAGCGCCCAGGGCGCATGCTCGCGCGAAGAACCGCAGCCGAAATTATGCCCGGCGACCAGAATGCGCGGCTGGCCCGGTTCCAGCGCATTGAGCCGGTGGCCTGTCTTCGAGCCGTCCATATGAAAGCGCCAGTCGTGAAAACACGCCTCGCCCAGCGCGCCGCGTGTCGTGGTGGTCAGGAAGCGCGCAGGGATGATCTGGTCGGTGTCCACATTGGCCTCGGGCAAGGTGAAGGCGGGCGCGGTGATGGTGCGGACAGGTTCATTGCGCATGGGAGGCCTCCAGAATGCGGCGCGGATCGGCGATGGCGCCGGCCACGGCGGATGCAGCCGCGGTGGCGGGGCTCGCCAGCACGGTGCGCACGCCCTGGCCCTGACGCCCGGCGAAATTGCGGTTGGAGGTGGACACCACCAGCTCGCCCGGTCGTCCGCTATCACCGTTCATGGCGATGCACATGGAACAGCCCGGCTCGCGCCATTCGGCCCCGGCGGTGCGGAAAATCGCGTCCAACCCTTCAGCTTCCGCCGCGCGCTTGACCGCTTCGGAGCCGGGCACCACCAGCATGCGCACGCCCGGCTTCACGCAGCGCCCGGCCATCACAGCCGCCGCCTCGCGCAAGTCGGACAGGCGCGCATTGGTGCACGAGCCGATGAACACCGCGTCGATCTTCTCGCCCATGAGCGCCTCGCCGGGCTTGAAGCCCATATAGGCCAGCGCCTCGGTCATCTTCGCAGATGACGGCGCGGGCGGGCTGGAATCCACCGGGGCGGCCATGTCAGGGCTGTCGCCCCAGGTGATCATGGGCGCGAGGCGTGAGGCGTCCAGGCGCATGTCCGCGTCGAACACCGCGCCCGCATCGCTGCGCAGCTGCGCCCAGCGCGCCTTGGCCGCCTCGAACGCCGCGCCCTTGGGGGCGTGGGCCCGGCCCTGCAGATAGCGGAAGGTGGTTTCGTCCGGCGCGATCAGGCCGGCGCGCGCGCCCGCCTCGATGGACATGTTGCACACCGTCATGCGCTCTTCCATGGACAGCGCTTCGATGGCCGGGCCGGCGTATTCGATGACATGACCGGCCGCGCCCCCGGCGCCCAGCTCGGCGATGATGGCGAGGATCAGATCCTTGGCGCCCACGCCAACGCGCAGCTCGCCATCCACAAACACGCGCATGGTGCGGGGCTTGCGCTGCAACAGGCACTGGGTCGCCAGTACATGGCCCACCTCGGTGGTGCCGATGCCGAAGGCCAGCGCCCCGAACGCGCCATGGGTGGAGGTATGGCTGTCGCCGCAGACAATGATCTGGCCGGGCTGGGTCAGGCCCAGCTCCGGCCCGATAACGTGGACAATGCCCCGGTCCGGACTGTCCCAGCCGGCCAGGCGGATGGCGTGGCGGCGGCAATTGGCCTCCATGGTCTCTACCTGATGGCGCGCGGCCGCACTGGCGTAGATCGGCCTCGCCCCCGGCGCGCGCGGCGTGGTGGGGGTGGAGTGATCCAGCGTGGCGAAGGTCAGGTCCGGCCGGCGCACGCTGAGGCCCCGCGCGTCCAGCTCAGCGAAGGCCTGGGGGCTGGTCACTTCGTGGATCAGATGCAGATCGACATAGATCAGCGCGGGCGCCTCATCGCGCTCAGCGGTCACGACGTGGGCGTCCCAGACCTTGTCGAACAGGGTTCTGGGCGGCAGGGGTCTAGCGGCTGACGGCATGGCTGGCCTCCTTCGTGGCGCTGGCGGCGCGGACCGGCTCCAGCCAGCCCCATTCATCCCGGGTGGTTCCGTCAAACAGACCGAAAAACCGCTCCTGGATCAGGCGCGTGACCGGCCCGGCGCCGGCCGAGCGGGTGGTCTTGTCATCGATGGACCGGATCGGCGTGACCTCGGCGGCAGTGCCGGTGAAGAAGGCCTCGTCGCACAGATACAGCATCTCGCGCGGCAGGGCCTGCTCGACCACTTCGATGCCTTCCTTCTTCGCCAGCGTGATCACCGTGTCGCGGGTGATGCCCTGCAGGATGGAGCTGGCCGCCGGCGGGGTCATCAGCTTGCCGTTCTTGACCAGGAACAAATTCTCCCCCGCCCCTTCGGACAGGCGCCCTTCCACGTCCAGACCAATGCCCTCGGCATAGCCGCGCGACTTGGCCTCGCGGGAGATGAGATAGCTGGACAGGTAATTGCCACCCGCCTTGGCGCCGGTGGGCGCGGTATTGGGCGCCAGCCGGTTCCAGGATGAGACCATCACGTCCACGCCCTTCGTGCGCGCCTCATCGCCCAGATACGCGCCCCACGGGAAGGCGGCGATGAACAGCTCGATGGGGGTTTCCTTGGCGGGCACGACGCCAATGGAGCCATAGCCGATAAAGGCGATGGGCCGGATATAGGCCGAGCCCAGCCCATTGCGCGCGACCAGCTCCTTGCAGGCTGTGACGATCTCGTCCTCGGAGAACGGGATATCGACCGAGTAGATGCGCGCTGAATCAATCAGACGCCGCACATGCTCGCGCACCCGGAAGCCCGCCGGGCCCGACGGCGTGTCGTAGACGCGAATGCCCTCGAACATCGACGTGCCGTAGTGCAGCCCATGCGACAGCACATGCACCTGAGCGTCGGCCCAGCGGATATAGGCGCCGTTGCGCCAGATATAGTCGGTTGTCGTGATAGCCATTTTTTATGTCCTTCAGGCGGCGGCGTCGGCGCGGGCGTCGCGGCGGCGGCGCACGGCAAGAGCGTTGTTGAGCGCGTCGATATAGGCCCCGACGCAGGCGGGCAGGATGTCACGGGCGCGGGCGCGGCCAGGGAAGCGTTCGCCCTCTACCTCGGCTTCCAGCTCGACCAGAACGTCAGCGCCCTGGCCGTCAGCGCCGGTCTCATCCGGGTCGGCGGCGATGTATTGCATGTCGATCGCGGCTACCCGCGCGGGCGCGTCCATGATCTGGCTGACCGCCTGATAGGCCGCATCCAGCGCGCCGGGCGCGCGGGCCAGATCGCTGACCCGGCCCCGGACCGGATGCTCCATCTCGATACGCGCCACCGGCTGATCCTTGCGCGAGATCGGCGCGCGGATCTCCAGCCGCGACAGGGTCCAAATCTGGTCCTCGTCCGCGCCGTCCAGCCGCGCCAGGATCGCCGCCAGCCGGGCCGAATCAACCGTGCCCACCTCGTCGGCCACGGCCTTGAACGCTTCGAAGGCGCGCTGCAGGGCCTCGCCTTCCAGCGTCCAGCCCAGCTCCGCGGCGCGCGCAGCCAGGGCGTGCTTGCCCGAGTGCTTGCCCAGCACCAGCGCGTTGGACGCCAGCCCCACATCTTCCGGCTTCATGATCTCATAGGTCTCCCGGTGCATCAGCACGCCGTGCTGGTGGATGCCGGACTCGTGCGCGAAGGCGTTGGCCCCCACGATCGCCTTGTTGCGCGGCGGATGGGTGTTGGTGACCTGGGACAGGGTGCGCGTCGCGGCCATGATCTGGCGGGTGTCGATCCCGGTGGTCAGGCCGAACTGGTCTTTGCGGGTGCGCAGCGCCATCACCGCATCCTCCAGCGCGCAATTGCCCGCCCGCTCGCCAATGCCGTTGAGCGCGCATTCGATCTGGCGCGCCCCGCCGCGTACAGCCGCCAGCGAATTGGCCACCGCCATGCCCAGATCATCATGGCAATGGGCTGAGAAGATCACCCCGTCCGGGCGCTCCACCGCCCCGCCCAGATACGCAAACAGTTCACTCATCTCTTCGGGCGTGGCGTAGCCGACGGTGTCAGGCACGTTCAG
>JBHYFR010000168.1:0-5239 GCA_051859425.1 Oceanicaulis sp.
AAACTTATCCAACCCCTGACCATGGGCCGCACAATAGCCGCCTCTTCATGTCCTGAACAGAAGGCGGCCTCTCATGTCATCCCCGCAAAGATCCAGCTTCGAACGCTGCGTGCGATTGCTAGACACGTACAACAGCTATCAGTCTGATATTGCGCGCGCTCAAGATCGCCGGGACAACTATCGCGCACAAGCAGAGCGGCTCCGAGCCCTCATCCAGGAAAGGCGCGCTGAACAATTCAACCCCATAGGCATTGTGGGAGGCCTGGTGAATTTACGCCGCCGCCGCACGCCGAACCCGCGGCCCGGCGCTCGGGATGTGTTGAGCGAGGGCGCCGACATGGCGGCTCAAGCCGCAGCTGCGGCCAAGTTCGAGGCTGATAAGCGCCGCGACATTGCAGACCTTCTCGCTCAAATGGAGGAAGCCCGTCAGGATGCCGCTGAGCAGGCTGCCCAAGTTGACCGGTATTATGCCGAGCGAGAAAGAGTGCGCGAAACCATGGTGCGTGAAGGCTGCCAGGCGCTCTGACTTCCCCCTCAAAACCCGAACCGGTTGCACAGGCGGCGCGGCGGCGGGCCCTGGCCGCGGTCGATGAGGGCGCGGGCTTCGGCGTCGAACCGCTCGCACCTGGTCCAGGCGTTGAACGGGATGGGCTCCAGATAATCAATCGTGAAGTGGAGATACGAGATTCGGCGCGCGATCGCCTCACGCTCCATGCCGCGCGCTATCGCGTCCAGTCCGGCAGGCTCTTCCCCGGTGACGCGCCAGTATTTGTAACGCAGATTGAATGCCAGTCTTCCTTCATCGCCCCAGGCTTGGATGGCGCAATAAAGGCCGAAAGGATCGCCTGCATCCTCAGCATCGCCCAGGCCCCGGCGCTGGGGAAAGCGCGCCGCGCAATCGGCCGGAAACCGCTCCATGCGCTCCATCAGCGCCTCGATTTCGCGGTCATCAACCGGAGGCGCGCCGGGGAAGCACCCGAACCGGGACGGGGGTCCCTGACCCCGCTCAATCAGCGCACGCACCGGTTCGTCAAACTGCTGGCACCCGGTCTCGCTATCAGTCTCAATCGGCTCCAGAAGATCATACAGCATGTGCAGGGAGTAGATGTTGACGGCAAGCTCCTGACGCGTCCTGGAGCGTACAAGCGCGTCAAAGGCTGGCGTCATCTCCCCGGTCACGCGCCAGTATTTGTAATGGAGGATAAATTCGTCATACGTGACGACCTCCCAAATCTCGATGGCGCAGGAGAGCCCGAACGGGTCCCCTTCCCTGATGGCCTCATCAAGGCTGGCCAAATGGGGAAAGCGCTCCTCGCATGCCGCAGGGAAGCGCTCCATGCGCGCGTTGAACGCCGCCACCACCGGATCTTCGGTGCAGGCCGAAACACCCCAAAGACTGATCGCGGCAAGCGCGATAGTTATCCAACCCCTGATCATAAAGCTTACCCTAGCGCCATCCTGAAACCCTGAAAAGGAGGCGCCCGAAATGTCTGTGCCGCAACGATCAAGCCTGGAGCGCTGTGTGCGCTTGCTGAACACTTATCACAGCTATCAATCCGCTATAGCAGGCCGTGAGGGCGAACTGCGCAATTTAAGAGAACGCGCCCGGCATCTGGAGATTATGATCGCTGACAAGCAAGCAGAACATTTTAACCCCACAGGCATTCTTGGCGGGATTGTCAGAATAGTCAGCCGCGGTCCCTCCCGGCGTCCAGTTCCGCAACGCAGTCTGACCGACGGTATCGACGCCGCCGCCGAGGCGGCCGCCGCCGCACAGTTTGAAGCCGACAAGCGGCGTGCGATCTCCGAGTTGCGTCAAGAACACCAAAGGCAAATCCATTTGTCCTCCGAGATTTATGCCGACCTCAATCGTCTGCTTGCGGAGCGTCAAGAAGTGCGCGAAACCATGGTGCGTGAAGGCTGCCGGGCGCGCTGATACGCGCCGCTGAAGCAGTACTCACCCAGCCTCCAGCCGCCGCCGCACCGCTTTCCGCACCCGATACCAGTAGGTCTGGCCCGGGCCATCGCTGCGATACCAGGCGCGTTCGTGGCGGGCGAAGGCCTCAAGCTCGGGATCAGGATAACTGGCGATGATGCGCTCGGCCTCGCGCTCGATCTCGTCTGCCGGGATCAGCCCCGGCCTGATGATGTCGCTCCAGGCCGTCCATACAAGAAACCCCACAAAAACAACGGCCTGAATGCCGGCATAGGCGAGCATAAGCCAGACAATGGCTTGCGCGGCCTGCTCCCACATCGCACACCTCCTGCGGTCGGAGATGTAGCCTATAGTCAACAAGCGCGACTCGAAAGCAGAAAGTGACTCATAGTCCGTGGGCTTATCGTCTGCGTTCTCCGCCTATCGCAGGCATGGAAGATGTCCGCGCGATTCTGGCCCGCAATATCCGGGCGGCCCGCCAGCTCCAGTCCCTGTCACAGGAGGAGCTGGCCGACCGCGCCGGGATCGACCGCACCTATGTGTCGGGCATTGAGCGCCAGCTGCGCAATCCCACCATCACCGTGGTCGCCCGCTTCGCCAAAGCCCTGGGCGTGACCACGGCTGATCTGCTCACTGACCGCGCCTGAAGTCCCCCGCCACCCCCTGCCCCCTGCCCCCGGCGTCAAATCGCTGTAATGTCCGCATCCGGAGCAAGGCTTTGGAGGCGGGATAATGACGGCGGTGCTGACCCTGGCGGGCGGGATCGGGCTGTTTCTGCTGGGCATGGGACTGCTCACCGACGGGCTGAAGATCGCCGCGGGCGGGGCGCTGCGCACCCTGCTCCAGACCTGGACGCGCACCAGCGTGCGCGGCTTTGCGGTCGGCGTGCTGATCACCGCCGTGGTGCAATCGTCCAGCGCGGTGACGGTGGCCACGGTCGGCTTCGTCAATGCGCGCCTGCTGAGCCTGCGCCGGGCGGTGTGGGTGATCCTGGGGACCAATGTGGGCACCACCATGACCGGCTGGCTGGTGGCGCTGATCGGTGTGAAGGTGGATGTGGGCGCGCTCGCCCTGCCGCTGATCGGGATCGGCATGGCGCTCACCCTCACCGCGGGCGAGCGCGCCCGGCTGGCCGGGGCGGGGCGCTCGCTCACCGGGTTCGGGCTGTTCTTCCTGGGCGTGGGCGTGCTGGCGGCGGGATTTGGCGGCATCGCGCCCTCGCTGGCCGCCCTGACGCCGGAGAGCGCAGGGCTCCTCTCCATCGCCGCCTTCGTGCTGATCGGCGCGCTGGTCACCGTGCTGACCCAGTCGTCCAGCGCGGCCATCGCCATTGTCCTGACCGCCAGCGCCGGAGAGGCCTTCGCGCTGGAGCTGGCCGCGGCAGCCGTGATCGGCACCAATCTGGGCACCACCTCCACCGCCGTGTTCGCAGCGCTTGGCGCAGGCGCGCCCGCGCGCCGGGTGGCGAGCGCGCATATCCTGTTCAACCTGTTCGCCGGCGCGGTGGCGCTGATCACCCTGCCCCTGCTGCTGCCCGCCGCGCGCGAGCTGGCCGGGCTGGCGCTGGGCTCGGAGGACATGCCCTCCACGCTCGCCCTGTTCCATACCCTGTTCAATGTCACCGGCGTGATTCTGGCCTGGCCGCTGGTGAACAGGGCGGTGGCCTGGCTCTCCACCCGCTTTGTCACCGAGGACGAGACGCTGGCGCGCCCGGCCCATCTCGATGCCACCTCCCTGCCCGTGCCGAGCCTGGCGCTCAATGCGCTGGCCATGGAACTGGCGCGCATGACCAGCCTGACGCTGGCGCTGGTGCGCGAGGCGGCGGGGCCGAAGCCCATGGCGCGCAAACGCCTGGCCTTGCGCGCGGACGGGCTGATGCAGCTGGGCGAGCGCATCCGCGAGTTTCTCGCCCGGCTCAACGCCTCGGCCCTGCCTGACAGCGTGACCGCCGCCGTGCCCGATCTGGTGCGCACCCTGCAGCATCTTGAAGAACTGGCGGGGCTTGCCGACGAGATCGCGTCCGACCGCACGCCGCCGGGCCGGTTCGGCAAGGGCCAGGCCTGGCTGGCCTTGCAGGCGGCGCTTCAGGCCTGCCTCGAATTTGATCCGGCGGGAATGAGCGAGCTGGCGTTCGAGCGCCGGCTGAAAAAGCTCGATCGCGCCTTCCAGAGCGCCTACCGGGATGTGAAGACCGAGCTCTTGCAGGGCGTGTCGAGGGGCGAGCTGGCCGTCAGCGCGGTGGACCCGGCCCTGATGCACGCCAGGCGCATCCGCCAGATCTGCGATACGGTCCTGAAAGCGCGCCGGCGCCTGCATGCCTGGCGCCCGCTGGCCAGCGACACCGATCCCAATGGCGCCGAGCCCGCCTCAGCCGAACGCTGAACCCGCCTCGCCCGGCAGGCAGCGGATCAGGCGGCTGTCACGCGCGGCCGCGCGCCGGTGGGGCACGGCCTCGCTCTGATAGATCTTGTCCGTGACCATCTCCAGAAACGCGCCCGCGCTGGGATAGGCCGCGATGAAGGCGAGATCCCACGCCTCGTCCGCCGGACCGATCAGCGTGCAGCGCGGCGAACCGCGCCAGAGAATGCGCCCGCCCACCCGCGCGAACACCGGCGCGGAGGTCTCGCCATACAGCCTGTAGGCCTCCGCCCCGCTCATCGCGCGGCCATCGGGGTAGTCTGCGTGCTCACGCAGGGCGATCAGGTTGAGCATCTCCACCGGCTCATCGCGCGGCAAAGCCTTGAAAGCCTCAAACGCGGCGCGTTCGGGGTCGACATGGCTCATTCGCTGCGCTCCTGCGGCGCCAGCACCAGGGCGACCTGAACGCTTTCATCGGGGCTGGCGGCGATGCGGGCCCCTTCCGGCGCGGACGGCGCGCGCAGGGCGGTTTCCGCGCTGGTGACCGCCTTGAGGTCCTCGACCGTATCGCCGATCAGCGCTTCCAGCGGCCCCTCGCCGATCACGGTCAGCACGCTCACCGGCGTCTTCATGGACATCTGGGCTTCCGACTTCACCTTGCGCGCGGCGGCCAGCACGTTGAGGAAAGCCTCGCCTTGCGTGCGGAACGCGTCTTCCCCGGCCTGATCAGCTGAGCTGGGCCACATCCCGCAGGCATGGACCGTGCCCGCATCCTCGCCATGGAACACGGCGTGCAGGGCGTCCGTGACGTAAGGGATGAAGGGCGCAAACAGGCGGATCAGCGCATCGCTGGCATGCCACAAGGTGAGCGCCGCAGAGCGTTCCTCGTCCGACGGCGCGCCTTCAAACCGGGTGCGCCGCTTCACGATCTCCAGATAATTGTCG
>JBHYFR010000169.1:0-5224 GCA_051859425.1 Oceanicaulis sp.
AACCAGCGACACGCGGATTTTCAATCCGCTGCTCTACCAACTGAGCTACCTGGGCGGCGGGGCGGGCCGGTGGCGCGCCGCGCTAGGGGGCGGGTTATAGGGCGGGGTTTTTGGCCTGTCCATGCCCTTTGGACAGATGCGCTTGAGAGCAGCGCCGCCACCTGGCCTGGCCTGTGTGCGCCATCGCTTTCATGCGCGACGGAGGCAGGCTGGCTGCACCTGGAGACATCTGCGCAGCCTTGCCTCGCCCGCGCGCGGCTGGTACCCGCCTTCGGCCTGTTCACCGGCTGAATCCTTTCAGCGATCCATCCCGGCCGCGTCACCGTCAGAGGTCTTCATGTACCGCCCCTTCACGTCCGCCCGATTGCGTCTGTTCGCGGCTGTCAGCCTGGCCGCGCTGAGCGGCGCAGGCGCGCCGGCCCTGGCGCAGGATACAGCGGATGAGCGCGAGGCGCAGTCGCGCGACGTGATCACCATCACCGCCGGGCGGACCTTGGGCGCGGGCGCGCTGGACCGGCCGGTGACGCGCATCAGCCAGGACGATCTGCGCGCCGGCGGGCAGGACGATCTGGGGCGCACGCTGGCATTCAACCCGGCCTTTACCGGCTCGGAGTTCAATGATGATCCGGGCACCCAGAACAACACGTCGGGCACGGCCAGCGTCAATCTGCGCGGTCTGGGGCTGGGCGCGTCACTGGTTCTGATCAATGGCCAGCGCCAGACCATCACCAGCGTGGCCGCCGATGACGGCTCGACCTTTGTGGACATGAATGCGCTGGTCCCGGGCATCGCCATTGCGCGGGTGGAAATCCTCAAAGACGGCGCCTCGCCCCTGCACGGCTCCGACGCGCTGGCCGGCGTCATCAACGTCATCACGCGCGACCGGTTCGAGGGACTGGAGCTGGTGATCGAGGGCCGCCGCCCCGGCGGGTTTGGCGGCGCGGGCAACAGCGCCGATGTCGCCGCCATCGCCGGGCGTGATTTTGGCGCGTTCCATGTCATGGGCGCTGTCTCGGCGCGCCGCACCGACGGGGTGGAGGGCTTCGAGACCGATTTTGTGCCAGGCACCGGGATTTCCACACTGGGTCAACCGGGCTCCTACTATGTCCAGGCGCCCGGCGGCGGTTTCCTGCTGGCCAATCCGGCAGGCGGCCCCATCCCCGTTATCGACCGCGATTGCGCGGCGGCCGGCGGCCTGCCTCTGGTGCTGGGCGCGGCCACGGCGTTCGGCGATCCGGGCCTGTGCCAGCTGGATTTCGGGCAGTTCTTCTCGCTGATCCCGGACGAAACCCGCATCAACGCCCTCACCGCCCTCACCGCCGATCTGGGCGGGGCAGAGCTGACCGTGCGCGCAGGCCTGGCCCATAGTGATCTGACGCGGGGCAACTCGCCCTCCCTGCCCGCTCTGAACTTTCCCACCATCCCTGCCGCCCATCCGGCCAATTATATCGGCGAGGACCTGACCTGGCTGGGCCGGCCTCTGGGGGTCAGCGCGGGCGCGGCGCGGCGCCGCTTCGAGCATCTGACCTGGCGGGTGGATGGCGAGCTGGCCGCGCCCTTCGCCGCCTTCGCGCGTGATTGGGAAGGGCGGATCAGCGCCAGCTGGTCGGCCAATGCGCTGGACGCCACGATCACCGACACCGTCGCCTCGCGCCTGTCGCTGGCGCTCAATGGCGTGGGCGGACCCGCCTGCCCGGCCGGCGCCTCGGCGGGCGATGCGGGCTGCTTCTGGTTCAATCCCTTCGGGTCGGGCGCCCTGGTCACCGATCCGTCAGACCCGCGCTATAACGATCCGGCCCTGCTGGACTGGCTGGTGCAGGAGGATCTGCGCCAGTCGGACGCCAGCCTCGGGGTGCTGGATGCGTCAGCGCAGACGCCTGCCCTGTTCAACGCGCCCGGCGGGCCGGTCTCGCTGGCGGTGGGCGCGCAGGTGCGCCGCGAGCGTTTGTCTGTGGAGCACGGCGATCTGTTCAATGGCGACGCCTTCCAGTTCATCGTCGGCGGCCCGGACTTCTCCGGATCGCGCACCGTCACCAGCGTCTACGCCGAAACCCTGATCCCGCTCAGCGCGCGCACCCGCCTGCAGGCCGCAGCCCGGCACGAAGCGCTGGACTCGTTCTCATCGCTCGATCCCAAGATGTCCCTCGCCCATGATGTCAGCGATTTTCTGACCGTGTCGGCGGGCTGGGCGCGCTCCTTCCGCGCGCCGTCCCTGCACCAGCAGATCTCGGCGACCACCTCCCTGCAATCGCTCAATACCGGCGCGGCCAGCAGCTTCCTGCCGGTGCGTACGGTAGGCGCGCCCGATCTGCGCCCGGAAAGCGCGGACACCGTCACGGCGGGCGCGGCCCTGCAGGCGGGCGGCTGGAGCGCCCGGCTCGATCTGTGGCGCATCCAGGTGGAGGACGTGATCGTGCGTGAAAGCGCACAGGCCATCCTGATCGCCGCCAGCGACGGCGCGGGCGGGTTCAATGATCCGCGCGTCGAGGTGTCGCCTGCCGGCGACGTGACGCTGGTGCGCGCCGGATATGTCAATGCACCCTCCGTCACCACGCAGGGCGTGGATCTGGCGCTGGTGCGTGCGCCGGTCGAAACACGCCGATTCGGAGCGTTTGGCGCGGGGCTGGAAGGCGTCTGGATCGAACGCTACAGCTTTGCCGACCCGGTGCTTGGCCGCACCATCGAGGCGGCGGGCAACCGCAATTTCACCAATAGCGCCCGCTCCCTGCCCCGTCTGCGCGCCACCGCCTGGCTGGACTGGAGCGCCGGCGCGTGGAGCGCGCGCCTTCAGACCCGCCATATCTCGGCCTATGACAATGATGAAGGCGCGGGCGGGCGCGTGGGCGCTTGGACGGTGGCTGATCTGCAGGCCGGCTGGCGCGGCGAGGCGTATGGCAGCGGCTATCAGATAACACTGGGCGCGCTCAACATCACCGATCAGGCCGCGCCCGCGGTGCCGACGCCGCTGGGCTATGACACCAAGGTGCACGATGCGCGCGGGCGCATCGCCTATCTGCGCCTGGCGGTCAGCCGCTAGAAACTGCGGGTCAGCGCCATATAGGTGTAGATCACGTCGCGCGCGTCCGGTGCGCCGGGCGCAGTGCGCGCAAACCGGCCTTTGAACAGGACAGCCGCGCCGGCCTCGATCCGGACATTGTGCTCGGCGAGGTCATAACCCATGGATGCATCAAGAACGGCGCCGATCCGGCGCCCGCTCTGGCCCGAGGCGTCACGCAGCCCCGCCATGCGCCAGCGATCAGACGCCACAGCAAGCCTTGCCTCCTGCACGCGCGCCTGCAGATGAAGCGGTCCGCGGCGGACCTGGTAGCGCACCCCCACTGCGGTCAGATTCTCGCGCGCCAGCGGACCAAATAGCGCGGCCGGACCGAAATCCATGGATCGCCCGCCATAGAGCGGATTGAAGCGGTGATACGCATTGCCGGCTTCGCCCTGATCGCCGCCGGCATGAACCAGCTGAGCCGACAGGCGCGTGCGCCAGGCGTCCTCGAACGTGTACCCCACGGCCAGATGGACGAGGCCGGCGCGAATATCGCGCGCGCCCGAGACGGCGGGTTGTTCTCCGGTCTGGAGCGCCGCCTCCAGATCTGTATCCAGACGCCCGGGCGCTGGCGGACGCAGCAGGCGCGTCCCCCAGCTGATCAGTTTGGGCCCGTCGTCCTGATCAAGGCCGATGGCGTAGGCTTCGCTGCGCCAGTCGCCGGGCAGCCCGGTGCGCGTCAGGTGTACGCCCCACATCCGCGTGTCCCAGCCGTTGGCGTCAAGCCGGGTGCGATTGCCAAGCAGGCCTGCAGAATCACGCGGTTCAATGCGCACGGGCGCGACGTAGAAGGCGTCCAGCGCCCAGTCGTCGGAGATGAGGTGTCGCCAGCGCCCGCCATCAAAATTGAAAGGCGAGTTGATCGGGTCATTATGTGCGATCAGCCGGCCTGACCCTACCGCCATGTTGAACCGGCCAAGCTGAAGGTTGGACTGCGGCCCGGTGCGCACGCGCGCGTAAAACTGATACGGCTCCAGAGTGTTGATCAGGTTGGGCGTGAGCACGGAGCCTGAATCATTGAGCGCGCCGCGCCCATCGAGCAATTCTGCGCCCAACACCACAGGCCCGGCGTCGTATTCGGCCAGCAGCCGCACGCGCCAGGATGCGAGCTGATCCGAACCGGTGCGCCCGGCGCGGAAGGGCGCGCTCAGTGTTTCATGGCGCAGCCGCACCGACCCGGACACCTGCAGCCGTCCGGCTGGCGCGGCCGCCTGTTCCTGCGCGGCCACAACGCCAGGCGCGCCCGCCAAAACGGTGACAAGGGCCATGGCCGCCATTGCGCGCCCGATCCACATAACCGCCTCCACGCAGCTTCCGGGTAACCACAAGGAAGATATGGGCACGGCCGCGTCAACCCGGCAGAGCGACGCAGGGTCAGCACCCGACTCACGCCGCCCCCTTTGCGGCACGCGCTTGACGGCGTATAGCGCGGCCATGCTGTTCCTGACACCGCTTCACCTGCCCAAAGGTCCGCTGATGGCGGTTGATCCCGGCGCCAAGACGCTGGGCGTAGCGGTTTGCAATGGCGAGCGCACGCTGGTGACGCCGCTGACCACAATCTGGCGCACCAAATTCACCGCCGACGCCAATGCGCTGCTCAAGCTCTATGACGAACGCGGCTGCGCCGGCCTGGTGGTGGGTCTGCCCCTGCACATGGATGGCGGGGACGGGCGGCGCTCTCAGTCGGCGCGCTCCTTCGTGACCAATCTGTTGCGCGTGCGCGATTTGCCGGTCTGCTATCAGGATGAACGCCTGACCACGTTTGACGCATCCCAGCGCCTGTCGGAAGCCGGCGTGAAGCTGCACGAACAAAAAGCGCGCATCGATGCGGAGGCCGCCGCCAGCATTCTGAGCGCGGCGCTGGACGAGATCGAACGCGGCGGAGCCGCCCCGTGAACGCGCTGACCGCAGCGCTCATCCCGGTCTTTGGCGTGATCATGCTGGGCTGGGCCTTGCGCCGCTCCGGCCTGGTGCGCGCCGAACTGTGGGGCGGGATCAACCGCCTGAGCTATCAGGCGCTGCTGCCGGCCCTCCTGTTCAGCACCATCGCGACGGCCGATTATGATGGCCTGCCTGCCGGGCCATTCCTGATCGCTGTGACGCTGGGCTTTGTGGTGATGGCGGCCGTCTCCATGGCGTTCAAGCCGCTGATCGCCGATGGACCGG
>JBHYFR010000170.1:0-5179 GCA_051859425.1 Oceanicaulis sp.
GCCACCACCGCCGCCGCCTCTCCCGCCGCGCCCGCCGCCGTCGCCGCGTCCGCCCTGTCCAGCTGCGGCGGTCTGGGTCACCAGCGCCTCGGCCGCGCCGCGCGGGGTGAAGCGCAAGGCGGCGTTGGGGGCGGCGAGGGCGCCGCTCACCGTGCCGGTGACGATGGAGACATTGGCCGTCATGCCCGGCAGCAGGCGCTGGCGCGGATTATCCGCCTCAATCACCACGGTATAGGTGACGACATTCTGGGCTTCCTGGGCGGCCAGGCGCACCTGGGTCACCACGCCCTCGAAGCGCACGCCGGGGAAGGCGTCGACATCAAAGGTCACGGCCTGGCCGTTGGCGATGTCGCCGATATCGGCCTCGTCGATCTGGGCTTCAATCTGCACGCGCGACAAGTCCTGCGCGATCAGGAACAGGATGGGCGCATTCAGGCTGGCGGCCACGGTCTGGCCCACATCGATGCGCCGGTCGATCACCACGCCTTCGATGGGCGAGCGGATGAAGGTGCGCTCCAGATCGACCCGGGCGCTTTCCAGGCTGGCCTCGCGCTGCTGCAAGCCGGCGCGGGCGTTGCGCAGATTCGCATCCGCCACGGCGACGCCGGCCTGCGCGCCGTTGAAGGCGGTTTCGGCATTGTCGTACTGGGCTTCGGAGAAGGTGCCGCGTTCGCGCAGGGACACCGCGCGGTCAAACGCGCGCTGGGCGGCGTTCAGATCGGACCGGGCGCGCTGGGCATTGGCCTGGGACACGCTGACCTGGGCGCGGGCGACTTCCAGATTGGCTTCGGCCTCGCGCACGCGGGTGGCGAAGGTCTGCGGGTCAAGCCGGGCCAGTTCCTGACCGGCCGTGACCCGGTCGTTGAAGTCCACGTTGAGCGCCTCGATCTGGCCGGACAGCTGGGAGCCCACCTCGACGGTCACCAGCGGCGCGATACGGCCCGATGACGACACCACGCGCGACAGGTCCCGCTGTTCCAGAGCGGCGGTTTCCACCTGCAATCCGCTGGCGTCCGCGCCCGGATCACGCAGGAAGACAAACCATGCCGCGATTGCGGCGGCGGCCACAATTGCGGCCAGCGCCAGAAGCTTGCGTGTCACGCGCGTTCTCCAGAATTGCCGTGGCGGCAGACATGCCGCCCGCTAGGTTAGACGCGCTAACATGGTGCGCTCCGTCGCAGAAGTGAATTTGCGGACAGGCGAAAGTTTGCAGATGAGAAGCGTTTGCAAATAAAGGCCGTCCCAGCGGCGTTATGACCGGTGCGCAGCGGTGGTTTCGTCTTGCGGCCCAGGGCGCACCGCACTAGCTTCCGCCGCGATCGAGACCGGGCTGGCGCGCCGGGCCGGGACCCGGATCATAACCTTCGCAGCAAGGGATGCGTCGCGGATGAACGCGCTGCTCTTGGAATACCTGCCAATTGTCATATTCACCGGAATCGCGGCTGCGCTGGGCATCGCGTTCATTCTGGCCGCCTTCGTACTGGCGCCGTCTGATCCCGATCCGGAAAAGGTGTCGACATACGAATGCGGATTCAACGCCTTCGACGACGCCCGCATGAAGTTTGACGTGCGATTCTATCTGGTCGCGATCCTGTTCATCATCTTCGACCTGGAGGTCGCCTTCCTGTTCCCGTGGATTTTCCCGATCTTCGAAGGGAATATCTTCGCGTTCTGGTCGATGATCGTGTTCCTGGTCGTGCTGACGGTCGGGTTCCTGTACGAGTGGCGCAAAGGCGCCCTGGACTGGGAGTAGGGCCATGGCGAATCTCATCACTCCGGCCGGCGCTGGCGCGCGCGCCGCCACCCCCGGCTATGACCCCAAGAAGCACGACCCGTTCTTTGACGGCGTCAGTGACCAGCTGGCCGACAAGGGCTTTATTGTCGCCGCCGCCGATGACCTGATCACCTGGGCGCGCACCGGCTCGCTGATGTGGATGACGTTCGGCCTGGCGTGCTGCGCGGTGGAGATGATGCAGGCCTCCATGCCGCGCTACGACATCGAGCGTCTGGGCGCCGCGCCGCGCGGCAGCCCCCGTCAGTCCGACGTGATGATCGTCGCGGGCACGCTGACCAACAAGATGGCGCCAGCCCTGCGCAAGGTCTACGACCAGATGCCCGAGCCGCGCTACGTGATCTCCATGGGATCATGCGCCAATGGCGGCGGGTACTACCATTATTCATACTCTGTGGTGCGCGGGTGCGACCGGATCGTTCCGGTGGACATCTATGTGCCCGGCTGCCCGCCCACCGCCGAGGCGCTGGTGTACGGCATCCTGCAACTGCAGAAGAAAATCCGCCGCGAAGGTTCGATCGAGCGCTAGACGCTTGATGAGAGCCCGCGGCCCTGCCTGAACGAGGGTATGGTGAGCACGACCGAGACGCTGAACGAACTGGCCGAGCATATCGAGGCGGCGCTTGAGGAGCATGTGCGCAGCTGGGAGATTGCGTGCGGCGAGCTGACCGTCAGCATTCACCGCGACCGGGTCGCCAAGGTGATGCGTTTCCTGCGCGATGACGCCGCCTGCCGCTTCACCACGCTGGTGGACATTTGCGGCGTCGACTGGCCCGCGCGCGCCGACCGGTTCGACGTGGTCTATCACCTGTTGTCGATGCACCATAACCAGCGCGTGCGCGTGGTGCTGGCCACGGATGAGGACACGCCGGTGGACTCGCTTGTGGGCATCTTTCCGGCCGCCAACTGGTTCGAGCGCGAGGCGTTCGACATGTATGGCGTGTTGTTCAACAACCATCCCGATCTGCGCCGGATCCTGACCGATTACGGCTTCCACGGTTACCCGCTGCGCAAGGACTTCCCGCTGACCGGCTTCACTCAGGTCGTTTACGACGAGGAGCTCAAGCGGGTGGTGTCCGAGCCGGTCTCGCTGGTCCAAGAATACCGTGACTTCGATTTCCTCTCTCCCTGGGAAGGCGCGAAATACGTGCTGCCCGGCGACGAGAAGGCTGAGGGCAAGGCGTAAGCATCATGGCCGAAACCGATATCCGCAATTTCACGATCAATTTCGGGCCTGTGCACCCGGCCGCCCACGGCGTGCTGCGTCTGGTGCTGGAGCTCAATGGCGAGGTGGTCGAGCGCGTCGACCCCCATATCGGCCTGTTGCACCGGGGCACCGAGAAGCTTCTGGAGCACAAGACCTATCTGCAGGGCATCGGCTATTTCGACCGGCTCGACTACGTGGCCCCGATGAACCAGGAGCATGCCTTCTGCCTGGCCATCGAGAAGCTGGCCGATATTCCGGTCCCCAAGCGCGGGTCCTATGTGCGCGTGCTGTATTGCGAGATCGGGCGCATCCTCAACCACCTGCTCAACATCACCACCCAGGCGATGGACGTGGGCGCGCTGACGCCGCCGCTGTGGGGGTTTGAAGAGCGCGAGAAGCTGATGGGCTTTTACGAGCGCGCGTCCGGCGCGCGCCTGCACGCCCATTATTTCCGTCCCGGCGGCGTGCATCAGGACCTGCCCCAGGAGCTGATCGACGATATCGCCGCCTGGTGCGAGGCCTTCCCCCAGGCGCTGGCCGATATCGAGACGCTTCTGACCGACAACCGCATCTTCAAGGCGCGCAATGTGGATATCGGCGTGGTGTCCAAAGAGGATGCGCTGGCCTGGGGCTTCTCGGGCGTGATGGTGCGCGGGTCGGGCATGGCCTGGGACCTGCGCCGCGCCCAGCCCTATGAGGTCTATGACGAGCTCGATTTCAAAATCCCCGTGGGCAAGAACGGTGACAATTACGACCGCTATCTGTGCCGCGTGGAGGAAATGTACGAGTCGGCCAAGATCATGCGCCAGTGCTGCGACTGGCTGTCAAAGCCGGAAAACCAGGGCGAGGTGCTGCCCACCGACACCAAATTCGCGCCGCCGCGCCGCGCCGAGATGAAGCGCTCCATGGAAGCGCTGATCCACCACTTCAAACTCTACACCGAAGGCGTTCATGTGCCCGAGGGCCATTGCTACGCCGCCGTGGAAGCGCCCAAGGGCGAGTTCGGCGTCTACATGGTCGCCGACGGCACGAACAAACCCTACCGGGTGAAGATACGCGCGCCCGGCTTTGCCCATCTGGCCGCCATGGATCACCTCAACACGGGCCATATGCTGGCCGACGTCTCAGCGATCCTGGGCTCGCTGGACATCGTGTTCGGGGAGGTGGACCGGTGATGCGCGTCCTGCTCATCGCGCCGGTCCTGCTGGCGGTGGCTTGCGCGGTGTCCGACGACGCCGGCCATCCGCATGACGCGTTGCTCAACGAGTTCCCGCCGCTGGAGCGTCAGTCCTATGTGGCCAATTATCCCATGGATTGCCGCGAGGGTGGTGGCGAGACAGTGTGCCGGACCTGCACGGTGATGGCGCTGGGCGCCGCCCATGGTCTGGCGGTGGATGCCGAACTGTACGCCCACACGCTGCGCCGTGATGAGGCGGGCGCCATGACCAACGCGATCTCCGCCCCGCTGGACCGTGAAGACTTCAGCCATGACGCTTCGCCCGAAAGCGTGCGCGCGTCGATTGATCTGGCTCACGCCTGGTGCGCGGACCGCGGCGCGGTGCGGCTGTCGGTTCTCAAGGACGAGCTCGACGCGGCGTTTGACGGGGGTGATGAGTGATGCTCGCCGCCCATGCCATGGCAGACGCCGCGCTGAGCCCCGCCATGCTGGCCGAGCGCCAGCTGGCCGCCTACAACGCGCGCGATCTTGATGCGTTCGCGGCCTGCTTTGCGCCGGATGTGGAGGTCTATGACTTCCCCGGCGTGCTTGTGGTGCAAGGCCGTGACGCATTCCGCGCGCGCTATGTGGAGCGGTTCAAAAGCGAGGGCCTCCACGCCATCGCCGTGCACCGTGCAGTGATCGGCGATCGCGTCATCGACCATGAGCGCGTCTGGCTGGACGGGCCGGGCAAGAGCGCGCCGATTGATCTTGTCGTCATCTACACCGTGCGCGCCGGCCTGATAGCGCGCGTGGATTTCATCAAGGAAGGGTCGCCCCGATGAGCGTGCGCCGCCTGGCCAAAACCCAGCCCGACAGCTTCGCCTTTTCGAAGGACAGCGAAGCCAAGGTCGCGTTCTGGATGAACAAATACCCGCAAGAGCGCAAAGCCTCGGCGGTGATCCCGCTTCTGTGGCTCGCCCAGAAGCAGGATGGCTGGGTCTCCGAGCCCGCCATGCGCGAG
>JBHYFR010000171.1:0-5157 GCA_051859425.1 Oceanicaulis sp.
CGCCAGCGTGCGGCGCACCACCAAGGAGACCGATATCGCGCTCAGCGTCGATCTCGACGGGGAGGGCGCTCGGGTCGACACCGGCGTGAAATTCTTCGACCACATGCTTGAGCAGATCGCGCGCCATGGCGGCATCGCGCTGGACGTGACCTGCGAAGGCGATGTGGAGGTGGACGCCCACCACACCATCGAGGATGTGTGCCTGGCGCTGGGCGAGGCGCTAGGCCAGGCGCTGGGCGACAAGCGCGGCATCGCCCGCTTCGGATTTGAAACGCCCATGGACGAAACCCGCGCCGGCGTCTGGATCGATCTGTCAGGGCGGCCTTTCGCGCGCTTTGACGGGGTGATCCCGGGTGAGCGGGTGGGCGATTTTCCCGTCGAGATGTGCCCCCACGCCTTCCGCTCCCTGGCTGAATCCATGAAGGCGGCGATCCATGTCAGCGTGGACGGCGAGAACGCCCACCACATGATAGAATCCTGTTTCAAGGCCTTCGGTCGGGCCCTGCGCATGGCCGCGCGCATTGAAGGTGAGGCGCTGCCGTCGACCAAGGGCGTGCTCTAGATGACGCTCGCCAATATCGCCGCGGTGCGCTTTGCGCTGGAGCGTTTGGGCGCTGATCCCGTGATCGCGCGCACGCCTGATGAAGCGAAGGCGGCCGAGCGGCTGATCCTGCCTGGCGTGGGCGCGGCGGGTCCCGCCATGGCGCGGCTGGAAGCGTCAGGCTGGGCGGATGTCTTGCGTGCGAACCAACGCCCGCTTCTGGGGCTGTGCCTGGGCATGCAGCTTCTGTTCGAGGGCTCGGACGAGAGCGATGTGGACTGTCTGGGGCTGATTCCGGGGCGGATCACCCGGCTGGATCCCGGCGCGGACGGGCCGTGGCCGCACATGGGCTGGAACCGGCTGGAGACGGTCCGCGACGAGCCGCTGATGGCGGGCGTGGAGGACGGCGCCCATGTCTATTTCGTGCACGGCTATCACGCCGCCGCCGGACCCCACGCCAGCGTCATCACACGCTATGGCGGGCCGGTGACGGCCATTGCGCGCTCGCGCCATGCGGCCGGCTGCCAGTTTCACCCTGAACGCTCCGGCGCGGTTGGCGCGCGGATCCTCAAGAACTTTCTGGAGGCGCAGCCATGATCATTTATCCGGCCATTGATGTGCTGGACGGGCGCGTGGTGCGTCTGGCCCGCGGTGATTTCAACGCCGTCACCGATTATGGCGGCGACCCGCTGGCCGCGGCCAAGGCGTGGCGCGCGGCGGGCGCTGAGTGGCTGCATCTGGTGGATCTGTCCGGCGCGCGCGACGGAACCCGGCGCCAGACGGGGCTCGTTGAAGCCGTGGCGGGCGCAGGGCTCAAAATCCAGACCGGGGGCGGGGTGCGCACGCGCGAGGACATCGCCGCCCTGCTCGACGCGGGCGCCTCGCGCGTAGTGGTGGGCAGTCTCGCTATTCAAGAACCGCGCACGGTGATCGGCTGGCTGAAAGAATTCGGGCCTGAGAGCCTTGCCGCCGCGTTTGACGTGAAGCTGGAAGACGGCGTGGCATGGCCCGTGGTGCGCGGCTGGACTGAGCGCTCTGACCAAACGCTGGACGCGCTGCTGGAGGAGTATCGCGAGGCCAGGCTGATTCATGCCCTGGTCACCGATGTGGCCCGCGACGGCATGCTGGAGGGGCCGAATACAGCGCTCTATGACAGCCTGATCGCCGCCCGCCCCGACATCGCCTGGCAGGCTTCGGGCGGGGTGGCGTCGATCGATGATCTGCGCGCGCTGAAAGCTGCCGGGCTGTCGGGCGCCATCATGGGCCGGGCGCTGTTTGAGGGCCGGATCAATCTGGCCGAGGCCCTGGCATGCTAGCGCGGCGCATCATTCCCTGCCTGGACGTCAAGGACGGCCGTGTGGTCAAGGGCGTGCGCTTTCGCGACCATGAGGATGTGGGCGATATTACCGGGCTCGCCGCGCGCTACGCTGAAGAGGGCGCGGACGAGCTGGTCTTCTACGACATCGCCGCGAGCCCGCAGGCGCGCACGGTGGAGCCGCGCTGGGTCAGCGAGGTGGCGCGCCGCATCGACATCCCGTTCTGCGTCGCCGGGGGCATACGCAGCGTCGATGACGCGCGCGCGCGGCTGTTTGCGGGAGCCGACAAGATCTCGGTCAATTCGCCCGCGCTGGAAAACCCCGCCCTGATCGATGCGCTGGCGCGCGAGTTCGGCAGCCAGTGCGTTGTGGTGGGGGTGGACAGCCGTGTGATTGACGGCCAGTGGCGCGTCCATCGCAATACCGGCGATCCGGACAAGACCATCACCGAGGCGCGCGCCACGCTGGACTGGATCGCCGAGGCCGCAGACCGGGGCGCGGGCGAGATCGTGCTCAACTGCATGGACCAGGACGGGGTGCGCGAGGGCTATGACCTCGACCAGCTCGCCGCCGCGCGCGCCGTCTGTCCGGTTCCGCTGATCGCCTCGGGCGGGGCGGGGGCGATGGAGCATTTCGCCGCCGTGTTCAAAACCGCCCACGTGGACGGGGCGCTGGCCGCCAGCGTGTTCCACAAGGGCGTGATCGCCATCCCTGAACTGAAAGCCTGGCTCATCAGCCAGGGTGTGGAGGTGCGACCGTGAGTGACGCTCTCGATGTGGACTGGAACAAGGGCGCCGGGCTCGTCCCGGCGGTGATCCAGAACGCCGACACCGGCGCGGTGCTGATGCTGGGCTATATGAACGCTGCGGCGCTGGACCAGACCCGTGAAAGCGGCCTCGTCACCTTCTGGTCGCGTTCGAAAAACCGCCTGTGGACCAAGGGCGAGACCAGCGGGAATGTCATGCGCCTGGTCTCTGCGAGCCTCGATTGCGACCGCGATACCCTGCTCATACAGGCCCGGCCCGAAGGCCCGGTCTGTCACCTGGGCACGCCGACCTGCTGGGGTGATGAGACGCTAGGCGCGCTGGGCTTCCTCGCCCGGCTGGAACGCATCATCGCAGATCGCCAGGGCGCAGACCCCGAAACCAGCTATACCGCCCGGCTGTTGAGCCAGGGCGTCGCCAAGATCGCCCAGAAAGTCGGGGAGGAGGGCGTTGAAACCGCGCTCGCCGCCGTGGGCGAGGATGATGACGCCCTGACCGGCGAAGCCGCCGATCTCATCTTCCACCTGATGGTGCTGCTGCGCGCGCGGGGGTTAGGGCTTGGCGATGTGGCGAAGGTGCTGCAGGCGCGCCATGGGGGTAGGGAGTAGGCCAGCCTCACCAGCGCAGGATGCGCGGGGCGATGAGGGCGGCCAGGCCCGCGGCGGCCAGGATTCCCAGCTGATACCAGGCGGCGATAAAGGGCAGGGCGTCTTCATTGCAGGCCAGTGAATAAATGCCCGCCGCCAGCGCGCCCGCCACCAGGCCCAGCGCGAACCCGGCCCGCCGGGGGCGCACCGGCGCCATGCCCCGCAGGGCCCAGAATCCGGCGGCCAGGAAGGCGGTGGAGAAGATGGCGATGCTCGCCAGGCATTTGATCCAGGACTGGCCGAACAGAACTGGCAGACGCAGCTCCGCAGGCAGGGCCGCGAGGCTCGCCAGTCCTGCAACGCCCAACGCCGCCATGGCGGCCAGGGCGATCCACAGCCCCGGTCCGGCCGGCGCTCCGGGTCGCGACAGGCGCGCCAGCGCAAACCCGGCGGCCGGCGCCAGCAGGAGGGGCAGGGCCAGCTTGATCCAGAAGGGCGCGGCGGCCATGGCCGCAGCCATATCGGGACGCGGACCATAGACAAACGCCACCGCCATGAGCGGCGCCAGGGCGGCGATGGCCAGCGGGGGCGCGAACACCGCCAGCGCCGGGCGCGCCGGCGCGGGGTCCAGATCATTCACCAGATCGTCGATTAGCCGTGTCATCACCGGTCCGTCCGTTTCAGTCCCGCCAGGGACGCGGCGGCCTTCAGGCCGCGATGCACATTCACTTTCACCAGGGATTCGCTGATTTTCATATCTCCGGCGGTCTCGCTGACGCTTTGCCCGATCAGCTTGGTCCGGCGTATGGCCTCGGCCTGAGCAGGCGGCAGGCGCGAGAGCAGGGTCTCCAGATCCAGCCGCGCCATGGCGGCGCGGGTGTCGTCGGTGTCGTCGGCGATCTCGCCGGCGACGTCTTCAGGTTCGGTGCGCCGGATGCGGCTGCGCCGGTAATGGTCGATCAGCTTGTAGCGCGCAATCGCATAGAGCCACGGCATGAAGGGATGGCGCGCATCATAGGTGGCGCGCTTGGTGTGGATGGCGATCAGCGTGTCCTGGACCAGATCCTCTACGCTGGCCGGGTCCTGGCCCAGACGCGGGCGGAAATAGGCGGCCAGCTGCGTGCGCGCGATATCCAGAAGGCTGCGATAGGCCGTCTTGTCGCCGGCCTGGGCCAGCGTCATGAGCGCGCGCAGTTTGGCGTCGGCCTCGCTCGTCAAACCGTGATCCCTGCCAGTGGTGCGGGCGGGCGCGCCGTGAAGGCGCGCGCCGCGTGTCCAGAACGCACCGGACAGACTAGGCGGTGGTGCGGATACGGCCAGCATTATTCCCTTTCCCCTGATCACATCGTCTTGAGGCGGCCTGGGGCGCAATTGATTCGAAAACCGGTTCCCGCTTTTGCCGATTGCGCCCTAGAGGCTGGTGGTCAGGCTTGTGAGCCATTCGGGCGAAACGCTCACCAGCCAGGCCTCCAGCACCTTGTCGAGGCCGCTGGCGACCAGAAGGCCGATGAAGAGCAGGAAACCGCCCAGCGCCATCTTGCCCGCAGAGCCGGCCTTGAGCATGCGCGTGCGCCATTTCATGAGCATTTCGCGCGAGGCCAGGCCGATCACCGCCAGCGGTATGGCCGCGCCCAGGCCGAACAGCGCCATCACCAGCGACACCTGACCCAGCGACTGGCCCTGGGCGGCCAGCAGCGAGGCGGCGCCCAGCGTGGGGCCCACGCACGGGCTCCACACCGCGCCCAGCACCAGGCCCATGGCGAATTGCGGCGCCAGGCCCTCGCCATCGCCCACCCCGCCCAGGCGGGACTCGATCCAGTTGCTGGCCGGCCCCGCCGCCGTGGCGAAACGGGCCGAGAAGACCGGCACCAGCAGCACCAGGCCGACCGCCGCCAGCAGAACGCCACCCCCTTGCCGGACGATCTCGCCATCCAGTCCGATCGCAAAGC
>JBHYFR010000172.1:0-5148 GCA_051859425.1 Oceanicaulis sp.
AGTTGGTGAACAGGATGAAGTCCTGAACATCCTCGAACGGCGTGCCGGTATAGTGGCGCAGGCGCGACAGCGAATAGTCGGTGCGCGCCGCGTCAAAAAGCGACAGCGGACGCGGACGGCCGGGCCTGGAGGGGCGCTCGCCATTGGGCAGGGCGTCATCAATATTGGCCAGATCCGCATAGGGGAAATGGCGCACCAGCTCGGCGGGGCTGACCTCGTCGAGATCGAGCTCGCTGCCGTCCAGCACGTAGGAGAAGGGAATCTCCTGGGTCGACAGCCCGGTCTCGATCACCGCCGGATATTCATCGGCCAGAAGCTGTATCTGTTCGGTCAGATAGCGCCGGAACAGGGCGGGATGGGTCACCGTGTTGGCGTAAACGCCTGCTTCGGAGAACTTGCCGAACGCCCGGCTGACCGGCGGCACCGGGCCCTCGGGCTGATAGGTGATGCGCAGTTCGGGATAGGCGAACGCGCCCCCGGCCCGGCTGGCCGGAGAGGGCGGGGTTCCATCGGCCAGGAACGCCTTGAGCGCAGCGCGCAGATGGGACACGGATGCTTCATACAGAGCGTTCAGCCGGTCGACCGCCGCATGGGCGTCATCGGCGGTCTCGAACGTCGCCAGAACCGCGTCCGGCGCGACTGCGCGCACGAGCGACAAGGCTCTAGTCCTCGCGCTTGACGAAGGTCACCGCGAACAGCGGCTCGCCGTCGAAGGCCGGCTTGGTCTTGCCGTCCTCGTCGATGATCTCGAACACGGTCGGCGCGATCCGCCCCTCCATCCGGTAGCCCTTTTCAGCCATGTGGCCGCGGTGGAATTCCAGCGCGGCGGCGGAGAAGGTCTTGGCGAGATAGGTGATGCGGTGCGGATCTGCGGCCATGGGGCGCTCCCTTGAAATCAGGCTGGTGTCGGCCTCAGTCCTAGCGGCTTCCCACGACGGAACCAAGTCCCGAACGCCCATGTCATGCGCTAAATCCGCGCGTCACAGGCGGCTGCGCGCGCCCGCCGCCGCGTCGATGCGCAGCGCGGTTTCCAGCGCCAGGCACCCGTCTTCACCGTGAGCAGCAGGATAACCGGTCCCGGCGCCGCGCACCGCGTCCAGAAAAGCGCTCACATTGGCGCCCAGGCTGTCGCGGGCCGCCGTGTCATCGGCAAAATCGGGATTGAGCGCCAGGCCGGGCGAGGCCTCGAAGGTACGCGCGATGAAATCCACCCTGGCGACACGCCCGTCGGCATAGCCGATCTCCATCACCCGGTCGCGCGCCTCGGCCACCCGGCTTGATTCCAGCTCAGCGGTCAGGCCGGACGCAAAGCCCAGCGTGCAGCGCACATGGTCGGCCAGCCCGGCGCGGCCCTCGACCATCTGCGCCTCGACCCGCTCGGGCGCAGCGCCGGCCAGCGCCAGCACCAGATCAATGTCGTGGATCATCAGATCGAGCGTCACCGACACATCCAGATTGCGCGCGCTGGGCACGCCCATGCGCCGCGCCGACAGGATGCGCGCCTGCGGCAGGTCCCCGAACAGGCCCATGGCGTGAAAGACAAAGCGCTCCTGGTGGCCGACGCGCAGCACCAGATCATGCGCCGCCGCCAGCCCGGCCAGCTCGCGCGCCTCGTCCACCGTGGCCGCCAGCGGCTTTTCCACCAGCACGGCGCGGCCCGCCAGCAAGGCCCGGCGCACCGCGTCATGGTGGAACACCGCCGGGCTCGCCACCGTGATCACGTCACAGGCCTCGATCAGCGCGCCGAGGCTGTCAAAGGCTTGCCCGCCATGGGCGGCGCAGACGGCCTGAGCCCGATCGCTGACCGGATCGAAGACGCCGAGAAAATCGATATTGGCCGCAGCCGCGTATTTCCCGGCGTGGTATCCGCCAAAAACGCCTGCGCCCACGACGCCGGCCCGAAGCTGTTTTGTGTGATCTGTCATGTGGCGCACCTAGCCCAGCGCGCGCGCGCCTGCAACAGGCTTGAAGCGATGACGCCATGCCGTACATTGGATACTCACAGATCAACCGGGGAGGCGGATATGAGTGACACGTCAGATCCGCCGCGCCCGGCCAGCGAAGACGCCAATCCCCAGACCCCGCCCGCCGAAGCGCCATCAGCCCAGGCCAAGCCGGCGCCGTCTGCGGCCCCTGACAGCTATGGCGCATCCCAGGCGGCGTCCGACCTCACCGGCATGCCGCTGGGCCGGCAACTGATCATCACGCTGTGGCATACGGTGGCGTTCACCCCGCGCGTCGTGCGCGCCATGATGGAGCGCACGCCCGCCTATCTCCCGCCCCTGCGCCTGTTCATGATCCTGATGGGCTTGCTGCTGGGCGTGGGCGCCTTCTTCCAGCTTCCGCTGGTGCTGGACACCTCATCGCTATTCCCCGAAGTGATGCAGGATGACGTGGACGCCTATCTGCGCGAGGCGGGGACCTCCTTGCAGGCAGCCAATGCCGAGACCGGACGCTGGATGTCGCTGGTCTACTGGATCATGATGGCGATATCCGCCCTGCCCTTCCTGATCATGCTCAAGGCCCTGCGCCCCGGCCTGTCCTGGTGGACCCATCTGCAGGGCTATCTGACCGCCAATAACGCCTTGCTGATTGTGATGCTGGCCGGCGTGCCGCTGCTCCTGATCAGCCCGGACGCCTTCATCGCCTTCCAGCTGCCCGTCATGGCGTTGTTCTATGTCGCCATGGTCCGGATCGCGGTGGGCGCCTACAGGCTGCGTACGGTCGGCGTTGCGGTTCTGACCATCGCAATGGTGCCGCTCACCTTGCTCACCATGCTGATCGGTGCTGCCATCAACCTGGCCAGCCTTCACCTCGTGCTCATGCTGGCCTATGACGTGTCGCTCATCGATCTGTTCAATGTGAGCGCGCCCGTTACGCCGCCAGGAGACCTGCCCTCATGACATCCCGCGAAATCCGCCTCGTGCGTCACTTCACCGGCCCGGTGAAACCGGAATATTTCGATCTCGCCGATGTGGACATCCCCGCCCCCGGACCGGGCGAAGTGCAGGTGCGCAACGCCTTCCTGTCAGTCGATCCCTATATGCGCGGCCGCATGATCGGGATCCGCACCTATGTGGATCCGTTCGAGCCGGGCAAGCCCATGGATGGCGGCGCAGTGGGTCAGGTCACCCAGTCCAATGCCGACGGGTTCGCGCCGGGCGACTGGGTGCTGAGCATGCATGGCTGGCGCGAGGCGTACACCGCCCCGGCCGCCGGGCTGATGAAGATCGACACCAGCGTGCTCCCGCCCCAGGCCTATCTGGGCCTGGCCGGCATGACCGGCCTGACCGCCTATGCGGGCCTCAAGCGCATGATCGATCTCAAGGCCGGCGAGACGCTGTGGATGAGCGCGGGCGCCGGCGCCGTGGGCTCGGCGGGCATCCAGTTCGCCAAGGCGATGGGCGCGCAGGTGGTCGCCACGGCGGGCGGCGCGGACAAGACCGCGTTCTGCCGCGAGATCGGCGCGGACGCCGTGGTGGACTACAAGGCCGTCAGCGATCTGGCCGGCGCCGTGCGTGATGCGGCCAAGCCGCTGGGCGGGGTGGACGCCTATTTTGAAAATGTCGGCGGTGATCACCTGCAAGCCGCGCTGGACGTGATCAAGCCGTTCGGGCGCATCGCCGCGTGCGGCATGATTGCGCGCTATAATGACGCTGCGCCCATGCCCGGCCCGTCCAACCTGACCCAGATCGTGGGCAAGAAGCTGACCATTCGCGGCTTCATCGTCACCGATCATTTCGACCTGCAGCGCGAGTTCATCGCCGATCTGTCCAAATGGATGACCGCAGGCCAGGTGCGCCTGCGCGACACCGTCTATGAGGGCATCGAGCGCGCGCCCGGAGCCTTCATGGGTCTGTTTACCGGCGCCAATACCGGCAAGATGCTGGTCAAGCTGTGAGCGAGACGCCCGGCGCTCCTGCCCCCACGCCTCCAGCCGCTCCGCCGCCTGGCGAACCGGGCGGCGGCGTGGCCGAGGATGTGCTGGGCTTCAATCTGCGCAGCCTGCGCACCTTGCGCGATCTGATCTGGCGGCCCCGCCTGGTGTTTGAATCCATTCTGGCGCGCGACGGGCGCTATACGCCCATGCTGCGCCTGTTCCTCGCCCTCATCGGAGTGCAAATCGCCGCCTCGGTCATCTGGGGCGGCTATGGCGCAGTGGCTGCACGGGGCCTGGCCGAGAGCGGGCCGGAAACCCTCGATCAGCGCTTCGGAGCGGCCAACCAGTGACTTCAGCACGGCCACATCATCGGCCGATTTGAGGTCGAGTTCTATCGAACGCTTGCCGCGATCGATCAGCGAGCGTTCCGGCATGCCTGGCGCCGGCCGGCCATTCTTGCGATGGACCACGATGACGTCAGCACCGAGATCGGCCAGCAGCATCGCCGCGAACGGTGCCGGACCCAGTCCTTCAATTTCAATGATCCGCAATCCTTCAAGCATGCCGTCCTCACTCCATACATCCCGCTGCCTTGGCGGGCTCCAACCCGGAACGACTAGAACAGATTCTGTCGGACGGCACACTTGCAACATGCATGCTGTTGGCACGGTCGCGAAGAATGGACATGCATGAGAGTGCGAGGAAATGCACGGATGCTCATGTTTTTCCTGAGCTAACATACGCCAGCAATACCAACGGCTCAATACACGAAAGTTCCATAATCCATCTTATGCGATCTTTGTGTATGCCAATGTCACGTACAGTTGCAAGCTCAGAAAAACAACGTCGTGGATGCTGTCTGCTCCGACGGCACCTGATCAACGAACATCTGCCACGCCTTCTGGTAGGCCGGCAAATAGTTCAGTTCGTAGCCGTCACCGAGTTGCTCAAGTTCCCTGTAGGCCTGCAGCAGCATGTCCACGAAGCCAAATCCCGAAGACAGGTCTTCGGGACTGGCGCCGGTCTGCCTGGCGGCATTCTCGTAGAGATACTGTGCCGCGGCACGCTGTTCCATCCAGTCGGAAGACGTGGTCTTTTCTTCGTGGCTGACCCGGTCCAGCCAGAGTGCACCCGCCTTCCCTACTGCCATGTGATTGGACGGGTCGAGATCTTCCATATCCGCGTATGTTCCCGCCAGCCGCTTGGGTCCGTGATACATGCCCATGGCAAGCGATTGCTGCTGGGTCATGATGGTTCGCGCGATTTCC
>JBHYFR010000173.1:0-5095 GCA_051859425.1 Oceanicaulis sp.
CCTTCATCATGTTCGGCAGTTTCAACGAGCGCATGTACCTGGCCGAGAGCGGCGGGCGCTCGCGCTTCATCCCCGCCTCGTTCCCCGGCGCGGTGATCCGCCGGCATACCGGCACGCCGTTCATGGGCTATTCGGGCGCCACCTACATCATCCAGGAAACCTGCAACGCGCTGTTTGACGCGCTGTTCCACATCCTGCCCCTGGGCACGGACATGGACCGCGCGCCGGCCACGCCCGCGCGCCTCGCCCGCGAGCTGGCTTGGGACAATGACGCGCGCGACGCCATGGACGATCTGGTCGAGCGCCAGCCCATTCTCACCCGCATCTCCGCTGCCAAACGGCTGCGCGACGCCGCCGAGGCGAACGCCCGGCGCGACGGCGCCAGCACGGTGACCTGCGCCCATGTCCAGGGCGCGGAGCGGTTCCTTCTGGAAGGGCAAGGCGCATGAGCGCCGCATCGCCCTTCCATCCTCGTTTCCGGTCCGGCTTGTCCGGTCCGGGAAACTGTCGCGGCGTACTTGGCCGCGATTTCACCGGCTGCGGACGTTCCGCAGCGCCTTATGGAGTAAAGTCTCATGAGTGACTCAATGTCCGGACTTTCTGAAAACGAGGCGAAGGAGTTCCACAAGATCTTCGTCTCGAGTTTCATCGGATTCACTGTCATTGCCGTCATCGCCCACGTTCTCGTGTGGGTGTGGCGTCCGTGGCTCGGTTAGGAGGAAAGAACCATGTGGAAAATTTGGCTTCTGTTCGATCCGCGCCGGGCGATTATCGCGCTCTTCGTGTTTCTTTTCACACTCGCGATCCTGATCCATTTCATCCTGCTCTCTAGCGACAGGTACAACTGGATCGACGGCGCGGCTGGTGGCGGCATGGCCTCCATCACCTCGACCGAGTCCGTCTATCTCTGACGAGTTGACGGGCGCTTGACGCCGTCACTAGCGGGCGGCGAGCCAGACGCAAACGCGCGTTCTGGTCAATCCTGACGGCCGTACAGCGGGGCCGGGCGCAATGCGCCCGGCGCCGCCCGGACGACCGATAACGGAGATAGTGCAATGGCATTATTGAGTTACGAGCGCAAATATCGGGTCCGCGGCGGAACGCTGATCGGTGGTGATCTGTTCGATTTCTGGATAGGTCCGTTCTTTGTCGGCTTCTTCGGCGTGACAACGATCTTCTTCTCGGTGCTGGGCACCGGGCTCATCATCTTCGCCGCATCCCTGGGCGATACCTGGAACCCCTGGCTGATCGACATACAGCCGCCTGATGTCAGCTACGGGCTCGCCCTGGCGCCGATGCGTGAAGGCGGTCTGTGGCAGATCATCACGATATGCGCCACGGGGGCCTTCGTATCCTGGGCGCTCAGGGAGGTGGAGATCTGCCGCAAGCTGGGCATCGGCTATCACGTGCCCATCGCCTTCGGCGTTGCGATCTTCGCCTTTGCGACCCTCAACATCTTCCGGCCCCTGCTCCTGGGCGCCTGGGGGGAAGGCTTCCCCTACGGCATCATGAGCCATCTCGATTGGGTCTCGAACGTGGGCTACGCCTACGTGAACTTCCACTACAACCCGGCGCACATGATCGCGGTGAGCTTCTTCTTCATCACCACGTTCGCGCTCGGGCTTCACGGCGCGCTTGTGCTGTCGGCGACCAATCCCGGCAAGGGCAAGACGGTGAAGACCCCCGACCACGAAGACACGTTCTTCCGCGACATCCTGGGCTATTCGATCGGCCCGCTGGGGATCCACCGGCTGGGCCTGTTCCTCGCCCTGTCGGCCGGTTTCTGGAGCGCGGTCTGCATCATCATCTCCGGACCCTGGGTCCGGTCGTGGGTGGACTGGTGGGAATGGTGGCGCGAGCTGCCGATCTGGAGCTGAGCGGAGACATATGATGACAACCTATCAAAACATCTTCACCCAGGTTCAGGTCCGCGGCCCGGTCGAGCAGGGCGTACACCTGCCGGACGGCGACGAACCGCGCTATGGCGGGGGCTTCTTCAGCCACCTGCTGGGCCGGATCGGCAACGCCCAGATCGGTCCGATCTATCTCGGCTTCACCGGTGTCGCCTCGCTGCTGTGCGGCTTCATCGCGATCGAGATTATCGGGCTGAACATGCTGGCCTCGGTCAACTGGGACCCCATCGCCTTCGGGCGGGAGTTCTTCTGGCTGACCCTGGACCCGCCGGGACCGGAATACGGCTTCCAGCCCTTCGTGCCTCTCAATGAGGGCGGGTGGTACATACTGGCCGGCTTCTTCCTGACCGCCTCGATCCTGCTGTGGTGGGTGCGCACATACCGGCGCGCCATCCAGCTGGGCATGGGCACCCATGTGGCCTGGGCCTTCGCCTCGGCGATCTGGCTCTACCTGGTGCTGGGCTTTATCCGGCCCATGCTGATGGGCGACTGGTCCCAGGCGGTGCCATTCGGCATTTTCAGCCACCTGGACTGGACCAATAACTTCTCCCTGATCTACGGGAACCTGTTCTACAACCCGTTCCACATGCTCTCGATCGCCTTCCTGTACGGCTCAGCCCTGCTGTTCGCCATGCACGGCGCCACGATCCTGGCGGTGGGCCGCTTTGGCGGCGACCGGGAGATCGAGCAGATCAGCGACCGTGGCACCGCCACCGAGCGGGCGGCGCTGTTCTGGCGCTGGACCATGGGCTTCAACGCGACGATGGAGTCCATCCACCGCTGGGCCTGGTGGTTCGCCGTTCTGACCACCCTGACGGGCGGCATCGGCATCCTGATCACAGGCACCGTTGTCGACAACTGGTTCATCTGGGCCAGCGAAAACGGGATCGCGCGGCCGCTCTAGGGCGGCGCGCCTCCCCCCTCAACGGGGACGCACGAAAAACCCCCGGGCGGCGCGCCTCGCGCTTCCCGGGGGTCTTTTTTTGTGCGGTGATCTATTTAGGTGAGACCGAGTTGGTCCCAGCGCTCGAGATAGATGCGCAGCCAGGGCGCAAACTGCTCAGGCGCCGCGGCGATCTCGCGGGTCAGCGCCTCGCGGCTCGCCCAGCGCACTTCGGACACTTCCAGGGGATTGAGATCGAAGCGCAGGGCGCGCCGGTCCACGCGCGCGCGAAACAGGCGCACGCGCTCATGCTCGATCAGCCCGCCGCCCACATCGGCGCGGTAGGTGGTCAGGGCGATCTCGGTCAGGTCCAGATCCACGCCCAGCTCCTCGCCCAGACGCCGGCGCGCGCTTGAGGCGGCGTCTTCGCCCCAGTCGGGATGGGTGCAGCAGGCGTTCGCCCACAGTCCGGCGCAGTGATACTTGGCCGGCGCCCGGCGCTGCAGCAGCGTCTCGGCGCCGTCAAAGACGAACACCGACACGGCATCGTGCAACAGGCCCTCACGGTGCGCTTTGAGCTTCTCTACCGGGAAGCGCGCGCCGTCAGGGCAGATGGCCGATATGATGCGATCGTCCGGACCGGAGGTCAGGCGGCGCCGTATTTTCGGTGCAGAGCGCATTCCGACCAGATTTCCGACAGGGCTGTGATCAGCCGGTCAATGTCTGCATCACTATGCACCGGCGAGGGCGTGATGCGCAGCCGCTCCGAGCCCTTGGGCACGGTGGGATAATTGATAGGCTGAACATAGATGCCGTGCTCGCTCATCAGCCAGTCGCTGATGCGCTTGCACTTGACCGGATCGCCCACCATCACCGGCACGATGTGGCTGGGATTATCCAGCGTGGGGATGCCGATGCCGGCCAGGCGCGCGCGCACCACACGCACATTGCGGCGCTGGCGCTCGCGCTCCATGTCGGACGTCTTGAGATAGCGCACCGCCGCCAGCGCGCCGGCGGCCACGGCCGGCGGCAGGGCGGTGGTGAAGATGAAGCCCGACGAGAACGAGCGCACGAAGTCGCACAGCGCCGCCGAGCCGGCGATATAACCGCCCATCACGCCATAGGCCTTGCCCAGCGTGCCCTCGATCAGGGTGATGCGGTCCATGAGGCCTTCGCGCTCGGCGATGCCGCCGCCGCGCGGGCCGTACAGCCCCACCGCGTGCACCTCGTCGAGATAGGTCATGGCGCCATGGCGCTCGGCCACGTCGCAAATCTCGGCGATAGGGGCGATGTCGCCATCCATGGAATAGACCGATTCAAACGCCACCAGCTTGGGCGCGTCCGGATCGAGCTGGCTCAGGCGGCGGTCGAGATCTTCAGGATCATTGTGGGCGAACACGTGCTTTTCCGCGCGTGAATGGCGGATGCCTTCAATCATGGAGGCGTGGTTGAGCGCGTCCGACAGGACGATGCAGCCTGGAATGCGCGCCGCCAGCGTGCCCAGCGTGGCCCAGTTGGACACATAGCCGGAGGTGAACAGGAGCGCGGCTTCCTTGCCGTGAAGATCGGCCAGCTCGCGCTCCAGGAGCACGTGATAATGGTTCGTGCCGGAGATATTGCGCGTCCCCCCCGCGCCGGCGCCGCAGCGCTCCAGCGCCTCATGCATGGCGTCGAGCACCACGGGCTTCTGGCCCATGCCCAGATAGTCGTTCGAGCACCAGACCGTCACATCACTCTCGCGGTCATCCTGATAGCGCGTGGCGACGGGGAAGGCGCCCTTGCGCCGCTCGATATCATTGAAGACGCGGTAATTGCCTTCAGCCTTCAGGCTGGACAGCTCGTCTTCGAAAAATGCCTGGAAGTCCATGGATTCCCCTCCCCTCACAGATCGGGCGAGCGGCGCGGGTCGCGCGCCGGCAAGAGCCAACGCCACAGCGCTGCGTCAGGCAGCGGCAGGGCCAGAAACAGGTGTTCGAGCACGCCCAGGGCCGCAAGCGTCCCCAAAAGCGCGAAGGCGGCGGCCTCAAACGGAGAGGCGGCGGTGGCCGCGCTCCACATCAAAGCCCCGGCGAGCACGGCGATCACGCTGGTGGTGACCACAAAGAATCCCCCGGCCGGACGGGGGCTGAAATAGCTGCGCAGATGGCCAAGCCGGACTGGCAGGAACTGGTCGGTGAAGTGGGGGGCGCCCAGGAAGAGATTGAATTTCGAGCTCAGCCGCAGGGCGAACAGCAGCACGAACAGCTGCAGCGCCACGGTATTGGCCGCGCCAAGGCTCATCACCGCCATCACCACGACA
>JBHYFR010000174.1:0-4906 GCA_051859425.1 Oceanicaulis sp.
GTTCGGACTTCGGGACTTCGCCGAGGCTTTCCAGCGAGTCCGGATCGACCTTCTGGCTCTCTGTGCGCCGGTCGCTGTCAGACTTCCTGTAGCGATACCGAATCCACTGCCAGCGGGAGAATTTCTGCCAGTCCTGCAAATTTCGAAAAGGGACGGGATACTGGCGCCGCCATTTCCCATCGCGGCCAATGCCCGCGCAGCAGACAGTCTCGAAATAACGGCTAGACCGATGCGGTTGCGCCTTCACCAGGATGAAGCACTCGTCGGTGAGTTCTGGTGCCCTGCTCAATGGTCTGAACCCCGAGGTGACGGGCTTTCAGCCCGGTTCGCGCCTCGAGTATGTCTGACACAATCTTTCGATGACAAGTGGTTTGGTCGCGCTCGTAACAAAGCAGGGCGATGGTGCGCCCCGTTTTAAGCTGATCCTCGATCTGTCCCAGTGCGGAGTGAGCTTCGTCGCTTTCGATGACTTCGTCATATATTTCACGGAACCTGCGCCAGTCGCCGGCGCGGGCCGCTTCACGGCCGGGTTTGGGATCACCAAGCTGGCGCAAGTGCAGATACTTAATTCCGGCTGACTGCAGACGGTCCGCCAGCGCTGTTTTCGAAAAGCCCTTCCGGCGCGACTGCGCGCGGTCCCGGATATCGATCAGGCAATCGATCTCCGCCAGAACGAGCGTCCCGATGAAGTCATCGAGCGCCGCGCCTTCATAGCCGATCGTGTTCAGTTGAGCGCTAGCCATGTCGAACCCGTAACGCGTAACGCTTAACGAGCCAACACCACGTGCGGCGCCGCCCCCTAACGCCACCGCTCCAGGCTCACGCCCACGCTATCGGCATCATCCAGGGCGGTCAGCTTGTCGATGGACAGGGCCAGGCGGGTGATGCGCGGGTCGGCGAAGAGGGTGTCGGCGATGGACTGGGCGAGGTCTTCGAGCAGGTCATGATGGCGGGCCAGCACGATCTGGCGCACGGTTTCGGCCAGGGCGGCGTAATTGACCGCTTCGGTGAGGTTTCCCGAGGGGCAGCGCGCGCTGGCGTCCACGTCGGCGGTGAGGTCGATGCGCACGCTCTGGCGCCGGCCGCGCTCACTGTCATACACGCCCACCTGCGCATCCAGGCGCAGGCCGCGCACATGCACGCTGACGCGCTCGCTGGCGTGAGCGGGGCGGGCGGCCGGTTCGGCGCCGGGGCGGACGGGTTCAAGTTTCATGGCGCCAGACTCTCACTTGCGCGGCTTTCACGCTATATGCCCCTTGCGCGCGCGCATGAACACAGCGTGTGGCGCCCACACCGCACACCGGAGCCTGCCCATGACCGCGTCACACCCCGCAGACAAAGGCGCAGCCCTGGTCACCGGCGCGTCCAAACGCATCGGGTGGGCGCTGGCGCAGGCGCTGGCAGAGGACGGCTACGCCCTGGCGGTGCATTACAATGCATCGCGCGACGAGGCTGACGCCTTCGCGGCGGATATCCGCGCCAGGGGCGGCCGGGCCGCGGCGCTGGGCGCCGATTTGTCTGATCCTGACGCCGCCGGCGGCCTGATCGATGCGGCGCGCGCGGCGCTGGGGCCGGTCAGCGTTCTGGTCAATTCAGCTTCGGTGTTCGAGGACGATGCGGTGGGCAGCGTCACCGCCGGCAGCTTCCGCCGGCATATGGACGCCAACACGCTGGCCCCGGCGCTGCTCAGCCAGGCGTTCGCCGCCCAGGCGCCGGACGGCGCGATGATCTTCAACATCCTGGACTACAAGCTGTTCAATATGAACGCGGATTTCTTTTCCTACACGCTCTCCAAGGCCGCGCTGATGACCATGACGCAGATGCTGGCGCGCGCGCTGGCGCCCAAGGTGCGCGTCAACGCCGCCGCGCCGGGCCTGACCCTGCCCAGCCCGTATCATCCGGTAGAGGAATTTGAGCGCCTGCATCACGACAACCCGCTCAAGTGCGGGCCCACGCCGGATGATCTGGTGCGCACGCTGCGCTATTTCCTGAATACGCCGTCGGTCTCGGGCCAGATCGTGTGCGTGGATGGCGGCCAGCATTTCGACCCGCGCCTGACGCGCGACGTGTTCGGAGCGCTGTAATCAATCAGCCGCCGCGCGGCCCCTCGGTCAGCACCACGATCTCGCTGGGATGGGCGAAGCGCAGGACGGCGCGGGCGCGCTCTTCAAGATAATCCACATCCACCGCGCTGGTGCGCTCGTCGAGCCGGGCGACCCGGTCCTCCATGCGCTGGCGCTGGGCGCGGGTCTCGGCAAGCTCCGCCTCCACCGCAGCGATCTGGATCTGCACGCGCGCATGATTGTACACGCCCTGATTCCCGTTCATGGCGTGATAGCCGAAATAGGCGATGAGCATCGCCAACACCAATGTCAGGCTGAACCGCTTTAGCGTGTTCATGGCCGTCCCCATCCACCGTCCGCCTTTTGCGGATCGTACGGGCGGGACGCTAGCGCGCCAGGGTAAAGGAAGCGTTAGGCGAATCGAGTCCGCCGGTGATTCGGTTTTATAACTAAGCCGACGGTCCGTCGCCGCTGGCGGCATCGGCGTGGAAGCGGAAGGCTTTGAGCGCGTCCAGCACCGGCCCGTCATAATTGCGCGGCGTCTCAATCGTGCCGGTGATCCAGCCATAAACCTCGGTGTCCGGCGCATCGAGCAGGCGCTCGAACGCGTCCAGCTCCTCGGCCGACAGCGTCTCCAGCCGCGCCTCGGCGAACCGCCCCATGATCAGATCCGCCTCCTTGAACCCCCGCCGCCAGGCGCGGAACAGAAGCCGCTTGCGCCGGTCAGCCGCATTGATGGGACGGTTCGGATCGGAAAACGGATCATCGCTCATGGGTGGGCGATATAGGGGAGGGGTGGCGAGGGGGGAAGGGAGCTATCAGGGTTTCCTCCAGGCTATCGACTGGCCGGCCCAGGCGGTCGTGACGTTGAACCGGCCACCTCTCATCGACATGGTTGACCAGATCGAGATACGCCGGGCGCCAGTCGTAACTCTGATCTTCCAGATACAAGCTGATGCGTGCGATACCCGACCATTGGGCAGGCTGAACGAAATCGCCATCGCGGGTAATTGAATGTTCGGCTAATTTGATGGTGACGCCAGGCTCGGTGCAAACGCTGAATGCAAATTCGCTACCGTAAGGCCTGTATCGGCCTGAAACAAAAGACCATCCATTCAGGTTTGCGAATTCTCTGGTCAGTTCTTCAAGTGTCTGTATTTCGTCGAATTGAATTTCGAATGTAACCGAAGTGACTGTAGGGGCGCTTGATTTAAATCCGCGCATGACGTTGTGGCAGCTCGTGTCAGCATTGCCTAACAGATATCCGCCCCAACCGAGCGCCGCGTACCCCACCAGCCCGGTCAGCGCCAGAACCACGCCTATGCCCGCCGCAAACAGCAGGATGGCCACCGCGAGGCACGCAAGAAGGAGGATGACCCGGCCCAAGCGCGGCATCTGCACCTTCATGGCTTTAGCCTCATCTCTATTCGCTCCCCAACCCACATCCCGATCAATTCCGCCCGCGTCACGCCTCGCTCTCGCGCCTGACGGTCCAGCGCCTCCATCATCCGTTCAGGCAAATCCACGCTTACGCGCCGCATTTCCTCATTCCGACGCCGCGCCTTGGACCAGTCAACGGCGGCGCTGACGTCTTCACCGGCGTCGAACGCCGCTTCGAATTTCCGGGCTTTCATGGCGCGAAGCCTCTTGAGCGAGTTCCTGATATACCAGTTGCGCGAACCCGCTTCAATTTCTGGCAATGGCGACACGTTGCCACCCCTAACCCCTTCCCCTCCATCCCCGGCGCGGCTTAACTCAGGTCCATGCGCCCCCAATCCCTCTTCCCCCTGTTTGCTGACCTCACCACGCTGAAGGGCGTGGGGCCGAAGCTGGCGGAGTTGATGGCGCGGGCTGTGGGCGGGCCGCGGGTGAAGGATGTGCTGTTCACCCCGCCCACCGGCCTGGTGGACCGCACCCGGCGGCTGTTCATCTCAGATGCGGGCGATCTGGGCGGGGTGGTGACGCTGGAGGGCGAGGTGGAGGCCCATGTGCCGCGCCCCACCATGAAGCAGCCCTACAAGGTGCGCCTGCGCGACGAGACGGGTTTTCTGCATCTGGTGTTCTTCAACGCGCGGCCCGATTACCTGATGCGGGTTCTGCCCGTGGGGACGCGCCGGGTGGTGTCGGGCAAGGCCGAGCGCTTCGGCTCGGAAATCCAGATGGTCCATCCCGACCTGATCGCGGCGCCCGGCGAGATCGCCGACGCGGACCTCTTGCAGCCGGTCTATCCGCTCACCGCCGGGCTGTCGGGCGCGGTGATGCGCAAGGCGGTGGCCAGCGCGCTGGAGGCTGCGCCGGACCTGCCCGAATGGATCGATGCGGCGCTGGCCGCGCGCGAGGGCTGGGCGGGCTGGCGCGCCTCGCTGCTGGCCCTGCATGCGCCGCAAGGCGCGGACGATCTGGAGCCGCCATCGCCCGCCCGGGCGCGCCTGGCGTTTGACGAGTTGTTCGCCCACCAGCTGGCCCTGAAGCTCGCCCGGCGCGAACGCCGCGCCCGCAAGGGCCGCGCGCTGACCGGTGATGGCGCGAAGGTGAGGGCGGTGCTCGATCATGCGCCGTTCACACCCACGGGCGCTCAAGTGCGCGCGTTCGAGGCCGTGCGCGCCGATCTGGAAGCGCCCGCGCGCATGATGCGTCTCATCCATGGCGATGTGGGCTCGGGCAAGACGTTTGTCGCAGCGCTCGCCGCCGCTCACGCCGCCGAGGCGGGCGGGCAGACCGCCCTGATGGCGCCCACCGAAATCGTCGCGCGCCAGCATGCCGGCGTGCTGGAAGCGCTGCTGGCGCCCGCCGGCGTGCGCGTCATCGCCCTGACCGGCCGGGACAAGGGCGCGCGCCGGGCG
>JBHYFR010000175.1:0-4885 GCA_051859425.1 Oceanicaulis sp.
AGCTTCTTGCCCTTGAGCGGGTTGACGATCATGTCCTCGTCGCGCGCATTGATGCCGATGATCATGCCCTCATAGACTTCCGTCCCGTGGCCGATGAACAGCTTGCCGCGCTCCTGGATGTTCCACAGGGCAAACGCCAGCGCCTTGCCCGATTCCATGGAGATGATCGCGCCCTTGGGGCGCTGGCCCACCTCGCCCGCCGCGCGCGGGGCGTAGTGGTCGAAGGTGTGGAACATCAGGCCCGAGCCCTGGGTCAGGGTCAGGAATTCAGAGCGGAAGCCAATCAGGCCACGCGTGGGCGCCATGTATTCCAGACGCACCCGGCCCTGCCCGTCCGGAACCATGTTCTTCAGGTCCGCCTTGCGCGACCCCAGGCGCTCCATCACCCCGCCCTGGTGGATTTCCTCCACATCGATGGTCAGGTTTTCGTACGGCTCGCACAGCTGGCCGTCGATCTCTTTGGTGATCACCTGCGGACGGCCCACGGCCAGCTCGAAGCCTTCGCGGCGCATGGTCTCGATGAGCACCGACAGGTGCAGCTCGCCGCGGCCCGACACCGTGAACTTGTCGGCATTGTCTTGTTGCTTCACGCGCAGGGCCACGTTGTGAATGAGCTCGCGGTCCAGCCGGTCCTTGATCTGGCGGGTGGTGACGAATTTGCCCTCGCGCCCGGCGAAGGGCGAGTCATTGACCTGGAAGGTCATGGAGATGGTCGGCTCGTCCACCGTCAGCGGCGGCAAGGCCTCCACATGTTCGGGATCGCACAGCGTGTCGGAAATGCCCAGCGGGTCCACGCCATTGAAGGTGATGATATCGCCCGCGCTCGCACGCTCGCGCTCCACCCGCTCCAGCCCGTGAAAGCCGAACACCTGCAGCACCTTGGCCTTGCGCGTCTTGCCGTCGGGGGCCGCCACCACGACGTTCTGGTTGCGCGCCAGCGTGCCGCGGCTGATGCGGCCAATGCCGATGACGCCGGTATAGGACGAATAGTCCAGCGCCGAGACCTGCAGCTGGAGCGGGCCGTTCGGGTCCACCTTCGGCGCGGCCACGCGGTCAACAATGGTCTGGAACAGAGCGGTCAGATCGGCTTCGGGCTTGTCGGCGTCCAGCGTCGCCCAGCCCTGCAGGGCCGAGGCGTAGACCACCGGGAAATCCATCTGCTCGTCATTGGCGCCCAGACGGTCGAACAGATCAAAGGTCTGATCCACCACCCAGTCGGGCCGCGCGCCGGGGCGGTCCACCTTGTTGACCACCACGATGGGATTGAGGCCCAGCGCCAGCGCCTTGCGCGTCACAAACGCGGTCTGGGGCATGGGCCCGTCCACCGCGTCGACCAGCAGCAGCACCGAATCGACCATGGACAGCACGCGCTCCACCTCGCCGCCGAAGTCGGCGTGGCCGGGCGTGTCCACGATATTGATGTTGTAGTCGCGCCAGGTCACGGCGGTGTTCTTGGCCAGGATGGTGATGCCGCGCTCTTTTTCCAGATCATTGGAATCCATGACCCGTTCGACCTCGGCGGCCCGGTCGGAGAACGTGCCCGACTGGCGCAGGAGCTTGTCGACCAGGGTGGTCTTGCCGTGGTCCACGTGGGCCACAATGGCGATATTACGGATGCGCTCGACCGGAGCGGTCATGGGGAGTTCCTTCTGGCGGGAGGCCTTTTGCGGGGCTTCATACAGGCGCACGCGCCGCAGCGCCAGCATTGGCGGCGGCGCAATGCATCCGTTAAGGTTCCTCCTTCACGCCAGAGCGCCGGCAAGGCGCCCGCCAGAGCCGACCGAACCCGGGGAGTCACCATGTTCAAGACATTGCGCGCCGCAAGCCTGGCGCTGATCCTGCCTGTATTCGCTGCGCCCGCCGCGTTTGCAGAACCGGCCAGCTTCTTCCAGGTGGAGGGCGTGCAATACGACCCGTCGGTGAGGGTGTTTGAAGATCACGCGGGATACGAAATCGGCGAGCGCGTGGTGCGTTATGACGATCTTTTGAACTATGTGCGTCACCTCGCCGACACCTCCGACCGGATCGCCGTGGAGGAGATCGGCCGCTCCCATCAGGGCCGCCCGATCCTGAAATTCACCATCACCAGCCCGGACAACCACGCCCGTCTGGACGATATCCGCGACGCCCACCTGGCGCGCCTGCGCGGCAATGCCCCGGCTGACGCGGCGCCCATCGTGGTGTGGATCAATTACGGGGTCCACGGCGCGGAAACCTCGTCCATGGACGCGGCCATCCCCTTCCTGCATCACTTCGCGGCGGCGCGCGGCGAGGAGATCGACGAGACGCTGGCCAATACGGTGATCCTGGCCACCGTCACCCATAACCCGGACGGCCACGCCCGGCGCATCGACCATGTGGAGCGCTTCTCCAGCCGCGTGCCCGTCACCGACGAGGCCCACGAGATCCATAATCTGTGGGGTCTGGCGCGGGTGAACCATTACGGCTTCGACCTGAACCGCCAGTGGCTGTTGCTGACCCAGCCCGAAGCGGTGGCCATCACCACCGCCTGGCAGAGCTGGAAACCCATGGTGACCGGCGATTATCACGAGATGGGACATAACTCGCCGTATTATTTCCACCCCGGCGTGGAGACCCGGCGCAACCCGCTGATCAATGTGCGCGCACGCGAACTGACCTATGAAATCGCCCGCCGGCACGCCGCCTTCATGGATTCCGAGGCGCGCCTCTACGCCACCCAGGAAGTGTTCGACAATTTCTATATCGGCAAGGGCTCGACCTATCCCCAACTCTCGGGATCGCTGGGCATATTGTTCGAGGCGGGCGCCGCGCGCGGCGGGCAGATCATGTCCGAGCACGGGCTGGTGACCAATGCCGACAATGTGCGCACCCAGTTCCGCACCGCGCTGACCACCATTCAGGGCGCCCTGGACATCCGTGATGATCTGATCGCGTTCCAGCGGGACTTCTTCGCCGAGAACGCACGTCAGGCGGCCGCCGCCAATGCGCAGGCCTGGGTGTTCACCGCGCCCGGCGATCCTGAACGCGCGCGCCGCTTCGTACGGCTTTTGCGCACCCATGACATCGAGGTCTACCGCGCCGCGCGCGATGTGCGCGCCAGCAGCGGCACCTACAGGGCCGGCGAAAGCTACATCGTGCCCGCGCGCCAGCTGCAGCACCGGCTGATCCGGGGCATTTTCGAGCGCTTCACCCAATTTGAGGAGAATGTCTTCTACGACGTCTCGGGCTGGACGCTGCCGCTGGCCTATAACCTCCAGTATGACGCCCTGCCCGGCGGCGTGTTCCAGTCTCTGCCACTGGGCGAGCGGGCTGAAGGCGCCTTCCAGAGCGCCCCGGCGCCCGAGCGCGCGCCCTACGGCTATGTGTTCGACTGGTCGCACAGCTTTGCACCTCGCGCGCTCAACCGGGTGCTGGAAGCCGGACTGATGGCGCGCGCCGCCAGCCAGCCCTTCACCCTGGTCACCACCGAGGGCGACCGAGAATTTGGCCGTGGATCGGTGTTCGTGCCGCTGGCCCGCCAGGACAAGACGCCGGCGCAGATCCACGCCCTGATGGAGACCATTGCGCGCGAGGACGGCGTGCCCGTGGCCGCCGCCGCCACGGGCCTGACCCGCAATATCGGCCGCGATCTGGGCGCCTGGACGGTGTTTCGCACCCTGACCGCGCCCACCGTGGTGATCGCGTTTGATGACGGCATCTCCTGGAATGACGCCGGGGAGATGTGGTGGACGCTCGACCACCAGCATCAGATGGGCGCGCTTCTGGTGCCCAAAAGCCGCCTGTCGCGCCTGGACTGGACCAACTACACCCACCTCATCCTGCCCGGCGGCAATGCCGCGCTGGATGATGCCACCAAGGACGTGGTGATGCGCTGGGTGCGTGGCGGCGGCACGTTGATTGCTGCGCGCCAGGGCGCCCAATGGGCCGAGCGCAACCTGCTCGGCATAAACGCGTCCGAGCCGCAGGGCGAAGCGCGCGATCCTGCCCTGCGCCTTGATTTCTCCGACATGCAGGTGCGCGACGCCGAGCATATTCTGGCCGGGGCGATTTTCGAGACCGACCTTGATGTCTCCCACCCCATCGGCTGGGGCTATTCAGCGCGCCGCCTGCCGGTGAACCGCAACACGCCCTTCACCCTGTCGCGTCCGGATGATCCGTTCGCCGTGCCGGTGCAATACGCCCAGCGTCCGCTGATGAGCGGCTACGCGTCACAGCGCCGCCTGAACGAGATCGGCGGCACGCCCGCGGTCACGGTCCATCGTCCGGGACGCGGCGCGGTGATCCTGTTTGCTGACAACCCGGTGTTCCGCGCCACCTATCCCGGCACGGAGCGCCTGCTCATGAATGCGATCTTCTTCTCATCGCTGATGAATCCCAGCCGTGGGCTCTATGAGAATGAGACGGATCTGAACTAGTCCAGCTTGCCGATCGCGGGGATGCTCCAGCCGAACCGGATGGCGCATCCCCGGATCACAAAGGCGCCCAGCGCGCCGGTGATAGCGGCGGTCCCCTCGCCCAGGCCCAGCGAGACCGTGAGCACGTAGAGCCCCGCGCCGAACAGGGCGGCCAGCGCGTAAATCTCCGCGCGCAGGATCAGCGGCACGTCATTGAGGATCACATCGCGAAGCAGCCCGCCAAAGGCCGCGCTCATCACGCCGGTCAGCATGGCGATGGACCAGTGCGCCCCAACGGACAGGCCCGCCTGCGCCCCGATCACGCAAAACACCGACAGGCCGATGGCGTCCGCCCAGACCATGGCCACGCGCCGGGCGCCGATCTCGCCGCGCACGATCTCCGACCCGTAATAGCCGATAATCCCGCCAGTCACCGCGATGGCCAGGTATTCAGGCGATTCCACCCAGTAGACCGGCAGCCGGCCGAGCACGATATCGCGCACCGTGCC
>JBHYFR010000176.1:0-4748 GCA_051859425.1 Oceanicaulis sp.
CTGCGATGACCATGGAGTTTGACGGCGTGCGTGAGCTGTCGATGGAGGAGATTGAGGCGGTGAGTGGAGGTGAGAGCGGAGATTCACCCAGCGCGCTCGAGACAATTGGAGAAATCGTCGATCAAATCCCTGATGAAGTTAAGCTTCCAGGTGTTGTAGCGACAGCGGCCTTGGGGTGCGCTGTGCTCGGATCGGCAGCAGGGCCGAAAGGCGCTGCAGCCGGGGCGGTAGTCTGCGGGGTCGTGGCGGGGGCAACTTATCTTCTGTCCAAGTAGCGCGTTCCCAAAAGTCGGGTGACGGCCCCAGATCGGTGTTGTCACCCGATAGTGGCAAAAGGAGAGGTGCATGATCATCAAGCCTTATGGACTATTCGGAGGCCGCTATGTGCTTGACCGGCCTGGCTTGCAGTGGTGGCGGCTCAGCTGGGTGCTGATCCCGGTCATGATCGTAGCGGCGGTCGTTCCGATTTTGTTGCTGGGCCTGCAGCCGGTCGCATATGCGGCGTCGCTCGTGATCGCTGCGACCGGATATGGCGCTGTGCATGCATGCTTTGGCCGGGCCATGCGTCACGCACGGCCCGTCGGCGGCCTGGCGTAGCTGAACGGTCAGACCGGCCTGAAAGTGAGGGTTGCCGCCAGCGCCGGAGCCCGCTGCCGGGTCGCCCCGATATCGCGGCGGCAGGCGTGGCGGTGTCCCGGGCGAGGCGGGTTGTGATCGCGACGATCTGCCTCACGTCTCTCGACGCTGGGTGCGGAAACGCCAAGCCAGCATGACCTGGCGGGTGCAGACTGCGCCCTTGACGGTGTGCGGCTTCAGGCCGGTTTGCTGCGTGTGACAGCCTCATCTGATTGCCGTTCCTGGACCGAGCCCTAGCTCCACGCGCCCATTGGCCAGGGAAGGGCGCGAAATTGAGCGATATTGTCAGGGTGATCATCGTCATGGTGACGGCGGGCGTATTCTGCGGGCTTCTGGCTGGCGTCGTTGTCGCCGCGTTCGGCTGGCCGCAGTCCATAGCCGCGATTCTCGCCGGCGCGGGCGCCGGCGCGGCGGGCGTGGCGATCTATCAGCGCATGCGGGCCAGCAGGGCGCGCTGACACCCGACGGCTGCCCGCTACCCCCGCCGCCCGGCCGCAAACAGCGGATCAAACAGCCACTCGATGAGATTGCGCCGGTCGATCACGATGTCTGCGGAGACCATCAGGCCGGGCTGAAGCGGCAGGGCCTGGCCGTAGGCTTCGATGAGTTCATGATCGAGCGCCGCCTCGACCCGGAAGACCGGCTCTTGCAGCGCGAGGCCGGGAATGGCGGCTTCGGACGGCGCCAGAACGGTGCGCGACACCGCCGTAACCCGCGCGCTGACCGTGCCGAAGCGTTGATGCGGAAACGCTTCCACGCGCAAGCGCACCTCCTGCCCGGGCTCAATAAAGCCGACCGCGCGGGTGGGCAGGTAGAGCTCGGCCACCAGATGCCCGCCTTCGGGCACCAGCACCGCCACAGGGGCACCCGCCGCCCGGGTCTGGCCAGGGCGGGCGGGCAGGGCGGCGACGCGGGCGGGCGCCGAGGCGACGACAACATAGGCCGTACGCAGGCTCTGCTGGGTCAGGCGTTCATCCAGGGATGCGGCGGCTGCGCTGGCGCGCGCGCGCGCCTCCTCGATCTCCAGCGGCGCGCTCTGGATAGCGGCTTCAGCGTCGGATATCTGGCGGTCGAGCCCCGCCCGGGTCCGTTCCAGCAGCGCCAACGACTGGCGCGCCGCAAGCAGCCGTTGGCGACGGTCGTCAAGCTCGCGCTCGGACAGGAAACCACGCGAGGCCAGGGTCTCGGCGCGGTCGATCTGGCCCTGGGCAAGCGCGATTTCCTCACGCTGCAGGTTGATCTGCTCGCTCACGCCGCGCCGCTCGCGTTGAAGGCCCTCCAGCGAGGCGCGCCGGCGCTCGGCGTCACCCTCGATGCGCGCGATCTCGGCCACTGCCGCCTGCCGGGCCGCGCCAGCCTGCAATTGCAGGGCGGCGAGGATCCGGGTTCCGGCGTCCCCGTCGTCCAGCTCGGCGTCGAGCGCCAGACGCGCCAACGGCTGGCCCGCGGCGACCAGATCGCCCTCCTGAACGAACAGGGCCTCGATCCGGCCGCCCTGGACGGCAGCCGCCCGCAGCACGCCCTGATCCGGGGTCAGCCAGCCCGGGGCGGTTTCGCGCCGGGAATAGCTCGCTGTAGCGGCGAAAATGGTGACCCCCGCCACGATCAGCGCCGCCAGCAATCCGAGCAGCCGCACCGACAGAGGCACTGCGAGTACGACCGAGCCGTCCATGCGCCCGCGCGTCACATGGTCCACCGCCTGTTTGCGAAAAAGATCACCCGCCAAGATCATCTCCCGATCTTCTGTCCGGAGACACTAGGGCGCAATATCGCAACTTGAAAGCGAATTGAAGGCGTCTGAAGGCGCAGACATCAGTGCGAGCGGCCTGTGGCCCCGCCTACAGCTTCCAGCCCACATGGATGGCCGCGATGCCGCCGGAGAGGTTGGTGACGGAGACGCGGGAGAAGCCGGCCTCCTCCAGCTCGGCGGCGAAGGCGCTCTGGTGGGGGAATTTGCGGATGGATTCCACCAGATACTGGTAGCTGTCGCGATCTTGCGCGACCTTCTCGCCCAGCCACGGAATGACGTTGAAGGACCAGGCGTCATAGACCCGCTCCAGCGCCCGCGTGGTGGGCCGGGAAAACTCCAGGCACACAAAGCGTCCGCCGGGCCGCAGCACCCGGCGCATTTCTTTCAGCGCCGCCAGACGCTCGGTGACATTGCGGATGCCGAACCCGATGGTCACCGCGTCGGCGTGGGCGTCCTTGAAGGGCAGGCGTTCGGCGTTGGCGCAGACCCAGTCCAGCCGGGGCCGCGCCCCGCGGGTCAGCCCGGCGCCCAGCATCTGAGCGTTGATGTCGGCTACCACCGCCTCGGCCGCAGCGCCGCCGCGGCGGTTCTGAAGCGCGTCGGCGCGGTCGAGGAAGGCGCGCGCCAGATCGCCCGTGCCGCCGGCCACATCAATCAGCCGCGCGCCGGGCCGCGGCCCCGCGCGCGTGACGGTGATGTCCTTCCAGACCCGGTGAACGCCCAGGCTCATCAGATCATTCATCAGGTCGTAGCGGCGCGCCGAGCGGTCGAACACCTCGCGCACGAGCCCGACCTTGGCGGCGCGGGGCACCTCGCGGAAGCCGAAAGAGGCGGTATCGGTCTGGTGATCGGTCATGCGCGCCAAATTAGACCGGCCCACAGGGGCGCGCCAGCGCCCATTGCCGCGCCTATTCGCCGCTGGGCGTCACGCAAGGCGGGAAGTCTTCGCCCGACAGGGTCAGGCTGGCCTCATCACCCCGGTTCCAGAATACGGTCAGCGGATCGCCGGCGGCTTCGTAGCGCGCGCCCGAAGCGGCCTCCACCTGCACCAGGTCGATGGTCTGGCTGTCAGCCACCAGCCGCGCCCGGCCCTCGATGAAGCGGGCGGTGACCTCATGATCGCCGCACTGAAAGCTCACCGGCTCGGCGTCGGCGAAAGGATTGGCCGGCGCGGCCGGCGGCAAATCGCCTGCGCCGTCCCGATCCGAGCAGGCGGCGAGAGCGAGGCTGGCGAGGCCGGCGGCGGCGAGTGCAAGGCGCATGACATCTGTCTCCCGGGGGCGGTCAATCTGAAGCTGGCGATGATCTACACAGTGGACCGCAGCGGCCCTGCTGAAAAGGGGCGCGTTCGGGCGGGGCTCCGCGATACTCTGGGCAGCGCTGCAATGCAGGAGTGCGCCCATGCCCGAATTGCCTGAGGTGGAGACGGTGCGCCGGGGGCTTGTCCCGGCGATGGAAGGCCGGCGCATCACGGCGGTGCGCCTGTCGCGCCCTGATCTGCGCTTCCCCTTTCCCGGCGGTTTCGCGCAGCGCCTGACAGGCGCCCGGGTGACGCGCATGGACCGGCGGGCGAAATACCTGCTGGCGCGCTTGGACACCGGGCAGACGCTGCTCATGCATCTGGGCATGTCCGGCCGCTTCTCGATTGCGGCCGGCGCGGGCGCCGGGGCGAAGCCGGGCGCCTTCGTCTACGCCCCGCCCGCCGATCCGAGACACGACCATGTCGCCTTCGCCATCGAAGGCGGTATCGAGGTGACCTATAACGATCCGCGCCGGTTCGGCTTCATGACCCTGTTCGACACGGCGGGTGAAGACGATCAGCCTTTCCTGAAATCGCTTGGGCCAGAGCCCGATTCCAACCGGTTTTCCGGCGCCTACCTCTCCGAGGCGTTCGCCGGGCGGCGCTCGCCGGTCAAGGCCGGACTGCTGGATCAGAGCGTCGTGGCGGGGCTGGGCAATATCTATGTGTGCGAAGCGCTGTGGCGCGCGCGCATCAGCCCGCGCCGGCTGTGCGCCAGCATCCCCGGCGCGCGCGCCGAGCGGCTGGCCGCAGCGGTGCGCGCCGTGATCGCCGAGGCGATCGAGGCGGGCGGCTCGACTTTGCGCGATTATGCCGACGCCGACGGGGCGATGGGGTATTTTCAGCACAGTTTTGATGTCTATGGGCGCGAGGGCCAGCCTTGCGCTTGCGCAAAGACGCGTATTCGTCGCATCCTGCAGGCGAACCGGTCGAGTTTCTACTGCCCGGTCTGCCAGCGGTGATGCCGGGCCAGGCCAGCGCGCATGAAACTTTGTACATATTGATTGTTTTGGGGGCTGTCCCAGATGTTCAGCTTCGTGAGTAGGGTTTGAGCCATTTTCG
>JBHYFR010000177.1:0-4711 GCA_051859425.1 Oceanicaulis sp.
TGCGAAAATGGCTCAAACCCTACTCACGAAGCTGAACATCTGGGACAGCCCCTTACGCAATGATGCGGGCTTCACCGCCACGATTGATCTCTATCAGATTGATGTGGAGGACCGCTTCTCCACCCGCGGGGGCTTCCAGCTCACCAACGCCGAGCGCGCCCAGCTGGTGGCGCTGGGCATTCCGGGCGGGGAAAGCATCACCAACGCCTCCTTCTTCCAGAACGTCTTTGACACCCGCACCCGCGGCCTGGATCTGGTGGTCAACTGGGCGGGACAAATGCTGGAGGGCGATGTGAGCATCACGCTGGCCTATAACTGGAACGAGACCAAAGTGACGCGCGAGGCCATTGCCGGCGTGTTCAACGATGTCTCGCGCCGCCTGTTCGAAGAGGGCCTGCCCCAGCATAACGCTGTCTTCACCGCCGAATACAATCGTGGCCCTTGGGGCCTGCTGGCGCGTGCGCGCCATTACGGCCAGTGGACGGATACCGACGATGCCGCTGATGTGATTTTCCAGGACTTCGGCTCGATCACCCTTTTCGATGTAGGCGCCTCCTTCGCCGTCAATGATGCGGTAAGTATCCGGGCCGGTGCGGAGAACGTATTCAACACCTATCCTGACGAAGCACGCCGTCAGGCCAATCGCGGCCTGATCTACTCGCGTAGCGCTCCGTACGACACCGACGGGGGCAAGTGGTATCTGCGCGTCTCGGCGCAGTTCTAGGCGCCTGGCGTCTGCAAGCTGAAACGTTGGGGCGGCGCTGCGGCGCCGCCCTTTCGCCTTGCGCAGGGAGCGGATCACCATGACGGACATCACACGCCGCGCGGTCTTTGGCGCTGCCGGGGCGCTGGGCGCCAGCCCGGCTCTGGCGCGCACACTTGAGGCCTTGCCGCGCGTCTCGCCCGATCCCGCTGAGGCGGCGCGCGATGAGGCTTACTGGAACGCGGTGCGCGGGCTCTACGATGTCACGGACGAGATGATCCATCTCGAGCATGGCAATTGGGGCATGATGGCCCGCCCGGTGCTCGACGCGCACAAGGCGGCGCTCGAGACGGTCAATGCGCGCACCTCGCTCTACGCCCGCCGGGAGTTTGGCGGCGATGCGCGCCTGATCCTGGCCCGCACGGCGCAAGCCCTGGGCGCGGATGAGGACGAGATCGTGTTCACCCGCAACGCCACAGAGGCGATGCAGGCCCTGATCTCGGGCTATAACCGTCTGCGCGAGGGGGATGGCGTGCTCTACGCCGATCTCGACTATCCGTCCATGCAGACCGCCATGGGCTGGTTGGCGCGCCGGCGCGGGGCGCGGGTGCACACGATCGCCCTGCCTGAACCGGCCAGCCGCCAGGGCGTGCTGGACGCCTACGCCCGGGCGCTGGAAGCCCACCGTGATATCCGCCTTGTGCTGGTTACCCATGTCAGCCACCGCACGGGCCTGCTCCTGCCCGTGCGCGAGCTGGCCGAGCTGGCGCGCGCGCACGGGGCTGACGTGCTGGTGGATTCCGCCCACGCCTTCGGTCAGGTGGAGTTCGACGTGCGCGAACTCGGTGCGGACTTTATCGGGCTCAACCTGCACAAATGGATCGGCGCGCCCCTGGGCGTGGGCGCCATCTATATCCGCCGCGAACGGATCGCCGATATCGATCCCTACATGAACGCCGCCGATCCTGCGCCGCAGGGCGTGCGGGCGCGGGTGCAGACCGGCACGGTCAATCTGGCGGCCCTGCTGGCGGTTCCGGACGCGCTGGACCTGCATGAGGCCCTGGGCCCGTCGCGCAAGGCCGCGCGCCTGCGTCATCTGCGCGGTCTGTGGGCTGAAGCCCTGCGCGATCATCCCGGCATCGAAATCCTCACGCCCGCGGACCCGGCGCTGCATGGCGGTATCACCTCATTCCGCCTGGCCGGACAGACCGGCCTGCGCGAGAATGCGGCCCTGGCCGACAGGCTGGCCTCTGAGTTCGGGATTTTCACCGTGATGCGCGACGGCCTGGCCAGCGGGGCGTGCGTGCGCGTCACCCCGGCCGTGTTCACCCGCGAAGACGAGATAACCGCCCTGACCCAGGCCCTGCGCACGATTGTGCGAGAGCAGCCCTAGCGCTTCCCCACAGGCCCCGGCTCCGCCTTTTCGCGCACCACTTCGGGCAGGCGCTTGTCGAGATAGGTGGCGACGGAGGTTTCCAGTTCGGGCAGGTGGTCGCGGAACAGGTGGCCGGCGCCGGGGATGATCTCGGTGGAGATGGTGATGCCTTTCTGGCTGCGCACCTTGGCCATGGCGCGCACCATGTCGTCGGGCGGCACGATGGCGTCGTGTTCGCCGTGGGCGATCAGGCCCGAGGCCGGGCAGGGCGCCAGGAAGGTGAAATCATACATGTTGGTGGGCGGCGACACCGAGATGAAACCGGCGATTTCCGGCCGGCGCATCAACAGCTGCATGGCGATCCAGGCGCCGAAGGAGTGGCCGGCCACCCAGCAATAGCTGGCGCCGGGATTGTGCGCCTGGGCCCAGTCCAGCGCCGTGGCGGCGTCCGACAGCTCGCCCAGCCCCTGATCATAGCTGCCCTGGCTGCGCCCGATGCCGCGGAAATTGAAGCGCAGCACGGAAAAGCCGCGCGCCTTGAACTGGTCGTACAGCATCAGGGAGACCGGGGTCTCCATATGGCCGCCGCCGCGCGGGTGGGCGTGGAGCACCAGCGCCAGCGGCGCGCCGGCCTCCTTGGCGGGGCTGTATTTACCTTCAAGACGGCCGGCGGGGCCAGGAATGATCACGTCGGGCATGGGCGGGTCACGCGTCCTGTTATGAGATATCCGACCCGGGCGCTGGGTTACAGGTTTGCAGAAAACATGCGGCGTTTCGGCACGGGTGGCGGATAATACTTGACTGTGGAGCTCGGAAACTTACATCTCGCGGGGCGCCACGCGGTTGCTAAACGGAGCGGCCTCTTACCACAGGCCGGGCGCAAAGTGCGAGCCGGGCGTGCTGTGGCCGCCCCAGCGAAGGATGACCGACCATGAAGCTGAGCACCAAGGGACGTTACGCCGTGATGGCCATGGCCGACCTGGCGCGCATGGGCGCGCAGGACCCGGTAACGTTGGCCGACATCGCCTCGCGCCAGGAAATTTCCCTGTCCTATCTCGAACAATTATTCGCCAAGCTGCGCCGCGCCGGACTGGTCAAGTCGGCGCGCGGGCCGGGCGGGGGCTACCGCCTGGCGCGCGCCGCGCGCGAGACGCGCGTGGCCGATATCATGATCGCGGTGGAAGAGCCGGTGGACGTGACCCGCTGCCAGCACAAGGCCAAGGGCTGTATGGAGACGGGCGCGCGCTGCATCACCCATGATCTGTGGGACGAGCTGGGCCGGCACATTCACCTGTTTCTGGCGGGCGTGACGCTGGACGATGTCATCCGCCAGCGCGTGGCGGGGCGCGCGGCGCTCAATCCGGCCATGCTCGAGGCGGCCGAGTGACGATCTATCTGGATCATAACGCCAGCGCACCCCTGCGCCCCGAGGCGCGCGCCGCCATGGGCGAGGCCATGAGCGCCTGCGGCAACCCGTCCTCGGTTCACGCTGCGGGCCGGGCGGCGCGTGCGCGGCTGGAGACGGCGCGGCGCACGATCGCCTCACTGATGACGGCGCGGGCCGAGGATGTGATTTTCACCTCCGGCGGCACCGAAGCCAATAATCTCGCTATTGCAGCAGCCAAGGCGGCCGGCGCCCGGCGCATCATCCACGCCGCGTTCGAGCATGACGCGGTAAGCGCGCCTGCAGCGGCAAGCGGCCTGCCGGTGGAGATCTGGCCGGTGCTGGGCACAGGCGTTGTGGATCTGGCCTGGCTGGAGGCGCGTCTGGCGCAGGCGGGCGACGAGCGCCTGCTGATCGCCCTGATGGCGGCCAATAACGAGACCGGCGTGATCCAGCCCGTGGCCGAAGCGGGCCGCATGGTGCGCGAGGCCGGGCATCTGTTTCACGTCGACGCGGTGCAGATCGCGGGCAAGGCGGCGTTTGATTTCGCCGGCTCGCTGGCGCATTTCGCGGCGCTGTCGGCGCATAAATGCGGCGGGCCCATGGGCGTGGGCGCCTTGATCGCGGCGTGTGATGCGGGCGTGAGCGCGCAGTTGCGCGGCGGCGGTCAGGAAGGCTATCGCCGGGCGGGCACGCAGAATGTGCCCGGCATCGCCGGGTTCGCCGCTGCGCTGGACGCGGCGCTGGCCGATGCGGGCGAGGCGGCGCGCATCGCCGCCATCCGCGACCGGCTGGAAGCGCGCCTGACCGATGCGCGCGCCGGTATCACGATCTGGGGCGCGGACGCGCCGCGCCTGCCGGGCACGAGCTGTGTGTCGGCGCCAGGCTGGATGAGCGAGATCCAGGTCATCGCCATGGACCTGGCCGGGTTTGCAGTGAGCGCGGGCGCGGCCTGTTCCTCGGGCAAGGTGCGCCGCTCCAAGGTGCTCGACGCCATGGGCGCGGGCGAGGACCACGCGCAAAGCGCGCTCAGGGTCAGCTTTGGCTGGTCCAGCACCATGGACGAGGCCGAGGCGTTCGCCACGGCCTATCTCGATAACCGCATGCGCGCAAACCCGCGCGCCGTGGCGGTCTGAAGCGATGAAGAGAGTGGCATGATATGGCTGCGGTGAAAGAAACCATCGAAGACGTGCGTCAGCTGGAATCGGACAAGTACAAGTACGGCTTCACCACCGAGATCGAGCAAGAA
>JBHYFR010000178.1:0-4260 GCA_051859425.1 Oceanicaulis sp.
CTGGGTGTCCTCGCCAGCGGTAATCGTCGGCATCTCGCCATCAGGAAAGCGGAAGCCGTGATTGCGCAGGGTCGGGTTACAGGCCGTGGCGAGCCCGCCCGCCAGTATGATGGCGGAGGCGACGAGGGCGCGGCGAAAGGCCATGGAACTCTCCTGCAAACGCTGTCAAAAGGCCGCAAGCGTGCTCGCGGCTTGTCGCATTGACGTACCTTGCCTTGACCATAGCTTCAAGCGGGCCTGATTGGGAGATGTTCGCGCATGTTCGGCCGGTTGTTCGCCAAAGACCCCCTCAAGGCTCGCGCCCGTGTTCTGTATGACGATGTGCTCGAGGCGGCGCGCAGACCTGCTCTGTATGGGCCCAAGGGTGCGCCGGACACGGTCGATGGGCGCTTTGACCTGATCGTGCTGCACGCCATCTTGCTGTTTCGCCGCCTGCGCGACGGGGGGGAGACCGGTAAGCGGCTCGCGCAGCTGGTGTTCGATATCATGTTCGATGACATGGACGCGGCGCTTCGCGAAATGGGCACCGGCGACCTGTCGGTGGGCAAACGCATCAAGGCGATGGGCGAAGCCTTTTACGGCCGCGCCAAAGCCTATGAGAGCGCGCTGGCTGCAGGAGATGAGGACGCGCTGGCCGGCGCCATCGCGCGCAACATGTTCGATGCTGACGGCGAGGAGGCCGACGCCCCCCGGGCCGCGGCTTTCGCTCGATACGCCATGCGGTGTGCACGACAGCTCTCTGAACAGACGCCCGATTCCCTCATCGCGGGCGACGCGCCGCGCTTTGCCCGGTCCCTGACCGGCTGAGCGCACGTGGTTTGCATCCAGAAAGGCGCAAGGTAAGGTGCGCGCGCCGCCTTCAGGCAGGCCGGCGCCCATTCATTTTGTCCGGATTTGATATGACAACAGGACTGGTTCTCTCGCTCGACGCCATGGGAGGCGATCACGCGCCCCAGAGCGTGGTGGACGGGGCGGCGCTGTTTCTCAAGGGCCGCCGCCGCAAGGTGCGCTTGATATTCCATGGCGATGAAGCCGTGCTGGGGCCGCTGATCGACGGTCATGACGGGCTGCGCGCCGCCAGTGAGATTCGCCACACCGAGACCGAGGTGGACATGTCCGCCAAGCCCTCCGAAGCGGTGCGCCGCTCGCGCGGGTCGTCGATGTGGAACGCGGTGCACGCCATCAAGGACGGAGACGCCCAGGTCGCCGTATCGGCGGGCAATACCGGCGCGCTGATGGCTATCTCCAAGGTGATTCTGCGCATGAAGCCGGGCGTGCACCGTCCGGCGATCGCGGCCAGCTGGCCTGCGCCCTCCGGTTTCTCCACCGTGCTTGATGTCGGCGCCAATGTGGACTGCGCCCCGGCCCAGCTGGTCGAGTTTGCGGTGCTGGGCGAGGCGTTTCACCGGGCCATGCACGGCGTTGAGCGCCCCACAGTGGGCCTGCTCAATGTCGGGCAGGAAGAGCTCAAGGGCAGCCAGGTGATCCGTGACGCCGATGCGCTGGTGCGCGCCGCCGGCCTGGACATGGATTATCGCGGCTTCATCGAGGGCGATGATATTTCTGCGGGCACGACCAATGTGGTCGTTACCGATGGCTTTACCGGCAATGTGGCGCTGAAGACCGCTGAAGGCACGGCGCGCCTGGTCGGGGGCTGGATGAAGGACGCCATGACCAGCTCGCTGCTGGCCAGGGCCGGCGCGGCTCTGTTGTCGTTGGGCGCGCTCAAGCAATTGCGGGCCAGGATGGACCCGCGCAACGTCAATGGCGGGGTGTTTCTCGGCCTCAATGGTGTTGTGGTCAAAAGCCATGGCGGCACGGACGCCGCCGGCTTCGCGACCTCGCTGCGCATTGCGCTGGAAATGGCTGACAGTCACTTCCTCAGCGAGATCGAGACCAATCTGGCGCGCCTGGCCGCGCTAGAGGCGCAGGCCGAAGACAGCGCGGATCCGGCGCAAAGGGAATCGGCGTGACCGAGTTTTACTCACGCATCGCCGGGATCGGATCCTGCCTGCCAGACAAGGTGCTGACCAACGCCGCGATGGAAGCCATTGTGGAAACCACCGACGAGTGGATCCGCGAGCGCACCGGCATCACCCAGCGCCATATCGTGGCCGACGGGCAGTACACATCCGATCTGGGCGCCGAAGCCGCGCGCCGGGCGCTTGACCATGCCGGTCTGGCGGCGGCCGACGTGGACCTGATCATCGTGGCCACCGCCACGCCCGATCTGACGTTTCCGGCGACCGCCACCATCGTTCAGGAGAAGCTGGGCATCAAACGCGGCTGCGCCTTCGATGTGCAGGCGGTGTGTTCGGGTTTCCTCTACGCCATGGCGACGGCGGACAATTTCATCCGCTGCGGCCAGGCCACGACCGCGCTGGTGATTGGCGCAGAGACGTTCTCGCGCATTCTCGACTGGACCGACCGGACGACCTGCGTCCTGTTCGGAGACGGGGCGGGCGCCGTGGTGATGACAGCCGAGCCGGGCTCGCGCGATGACCACAAGGGCGTCATCCGCACCCATCTGCGCTCGGATGGCGAGTTTTGCGACATGCTCTATGTCGATGGCGGGCCGTCGCGCACCAAGACGGTCGGTCATCTGCGCATGCAGGGCAATCAGGTGTTCCGCCACGCGGTCAACAAGATTGCAGGCTCGATGAGCGAGCTGGCGGAGATGGCCGGCATCGCCATCGGCGATATTGACTGGTTCGTGCCCCACCAGGCCAATCAGCGCATCCTGCTGGGCGTAGCCAACCGGCTGGACATCCCTCACGAGCGGGTTATCTCGACTGTGGCCTTGCATGGCAATACGTCGGCGGCGTCGATCCCGCTGGCCTTCGATGTGGCTGTGCGCGACGGGCGCATCAAGCGCGGGGATCTGTTGCTGATGGAGGCCATGGGCGGCGGCTTCACCTGGGGCGCGGCGTTAGCGCGTTACTAACCCTGTGATTATGGTTAACATTGACCTCGCCGCGCTGCTGGCCGTAACGTGATATACGCAGGACATGTAAGGGGATGACATATGGGTTCCAAGACACTGACGCGGGCGGATCTGGCCGATGCGGTCAACCGGGAGGTTGGGCTCTCCCGGCAAGAAAGCGCTCAGCTGGTAGAAGCCGTGCTCGACCTGGTCGCCGAGACCCTGGTTGATGGCGAAGCGGTCAAGCTTTCATCGTTCGGCTCGTTTGTGCTGCGCGACAAGAATGGCCGGGTAGGGCGCAATCCGAAGACGGGCCAGGAAGTGCCGATCGAGCCGCGGCGGGTTCTGGTATTCAAACCTTCCCAGGTGCTCAAGGACCGGGTCGATACGGCTCTGTCACGCTAGGACGCACGCATGAGCGGCAAGTCTGCGGACGCTTACCGGACCATCTCCGAAGCGGGCGAGGAAGCCGGCCTGCCGGCCCATGTGCTGCGCTTCTGGGAAAGCAAATTCACCCAGATCAAACCGGTCAAGCGCGCCGGCGGGCGCCGCCTCTACCGGCCCCATGACATCAGCCTGATCAAGGGGTTGAAGCACCTTCTTTATGAAGAAGGTTACACGATCAAGGGCGCGCAGAAATACCTCAAGGAAAATGGCGTGGCCGGAGTTGTAGCCTTGGCTGACAGCGCGGCCGCCGCCAACACGGCGCCATCTGCGGCTGACGCCGAAGACCATGATGAGCCCCCGGCGCCGGTCATGAACCCGCGCTCGCAGGTGCAGCCACAGCCGGTTCCGGGCCTGAACCTGCGCGATGACGAGGACTGGCCGTCGGACATTGCAAGCGAGCGCCCGGCGGGGCTGGCTGAGGGGCAGCGCGCTGTGGCGCAAAGGGCGCTGGAGCGGGTGCGCGCGGCGCGCGCGCGGCTGGATCAGGTGCTGGACGCGGCTGGCTGAACCCGTGCTTTCGCATCCTTTAAGCGCGGGCGCCGCGACCGGTTGCCGGACCTGCGCGGCGCGCCTATAAGACGCCTCCCGGCGCCGAGGGCCGGGACCCGGGCAAGCCCGGATGATTTGGTATCGGAGCGTGGCGCAGCCCGGTTAGCGCACTGGTCTGGGGGACCAGGGGTCGCCGGTTCGAATCCGGCCGCTCCGACCATTTTCTCTGTGATTGACGCAGTGACCGGCGCGGCATTCAGGGCCGTGCGGCCGGCGTGAGGTCGCGCACGATCAATCCGGACGCCAGCATCAGGCACACGGCGCTGAGCGCGAAGAACCACAGGCCGGGCTGGCTGACCACGCTGACCATGGCGCCGCCCGACCAGATCACGATCAGCAAG
>JBHYFR010000178.1:4279-4675 GCA_051859425.1 Oceanicaulis sp.
CATCGGTCAGCGACCACTTGCCCAGACGCTCCACCCACCGGGCGAGCGACCCGGCTGGAGCGCCTGCCGGGCGAGCGTGCAAGGCGGCGACGAGGGCCATCTTGGCGAGCGGCGCGCCCAGCGAGAACAGCGCCACCAAGAGGCCGAGGCGCCATTCACCCGCCTCCAGCAATGTCCCGACTGCGCCCAGCAGCGAATAGCTGTCCTTGAACACCCACAGCCGCGTGGTCTCCATCACCGGCAGTGTGACCCCAAGCGGGAAGACCACAATGCCCAGCGCCAGCAGGGCGCGCGCCAGGGCGCCGCCAGCGGGGCGGGCGCGCCGTGAGGTGTCAGGAGGGTGTAGATTTCCGTTGAGATTTGACCCGGGAGGGCGGTGAGTTTTCATTGAGATTT
>JBHYFR010000179.1:0-4650 GCA_051859425.1 Oceanicaulis sp.
AATATCGTCAGCCTGGGCGGCGGCGCCATTCTGGTGTCGGTGGCGGGCGATGACGCGGAAGGGGCGGAGGCGGTCCAGCTGGCGCGCGAGGCGTGTGGCGAGGACGGGTTGCTGATTGCCGAAGCGGGCCGCGCCACGCCGGCCAAGATCCGCTATGTGGCGCAGAACCAGCAAATGCTGTGCGTGGATCGCGATCCGCGCGCCCCTGTCAGCGAGGCCAGCGCCGAAGCGGTGTACCAGGCGGCGGTCAGCCGCCTTGGCGAGGCGGGCGTGCTGATCCTGTCGGACTATGGCCGGGGCCTGCTGACGCCGCAGCTGACGGCGCGGCTGATCGCGGCGGCGCGCCAGGCCGGCGTGCCGGTCAGCGTGGACCCGCGCGGCAAGGGTTATGAGCGCTATGACGGCGCGGCGGTGATCAAGCCCAATGCCGACGAGCTGGCCGCTGAAACCGGCCTGCCTGTGGGCAATGACGGCGAGGCGGAAGCGGCGCTGCGCGCCCTGCGCGCCCGCCTGCACCAGACGGGGGCGCTGCTGGTGACCCGGGGCGGGGCGGGCATGACGCTGCTGGACGACGCGGGCGTCATCACCCACCAGCGCTCGCGCCCGCGCGGCGTGTTTGACGTGTCCGGCGCGGGCGACACGGCGCTGGCGGCGCTGTCGCTGGCCATGGCGGCCGGCATTGCGATGCCCGACGCCATGGCGCTGGCCGATCTGGCCGCTGGCGTGGCCGTGGGCAAGGCCGGCACCGCCGTGGTCACGCCTGATGAGCTGATCGAGGATGCTTCGGGCGGGGATGCGGCGCCGGACTGGCGCATTCTGGACCGTGACAGCGCCGCCCGGCTGAGCGCGCGCTGGCGGGCCGATGGTTTGCGCGTGGGCTTTACCAATGGCTGTTTTGACATTCTCCACCCCGGTCATCTGTCCGTGCTGCGCCATGCCGCATCGGTTTGCGACCGGCTGGTGGTGGGGCTCAATTCCGACGCGTCCGTGTCGCGTCTCAAGGGGCCCGACCGGCCTGTGAATGACGCGTCCGCGCGCGCCCTGATGCTGGCCTCGCTGGACATGGTGGACCGTGTGGTGGTGTTCGAGGACGACACGCCCGAGGCGCTGATCCGCGCGCTGGACCCCCATGTCATGGTCAAGGGCGCTGACTATATCGCCGATGACCTGCCCGGCGCGGCCTATGTGAAATCGCGTGGCGGAGAGGTGGTGCTGGCGCCGCTGGCGGCCGGTCTGTCCACCACGGCCATCGTCAATCGTTTGAGGGGCAAGACCCCTGGAGGCAAACCATGAGCGCGAGCTTTTATGAGCGTCTGTCCGATACCCTCAAAGAGATCGAGGCGGACGGGCTGTACAAGCGCGAGCGGGTGATCACCTCCCAGCAATTTTCGAAGATCGCCGTGCGCGCCAATGGCGCCACGCAGGACGTCTTGAACTTTTGCGCCAATAACTATCTGGGACTGGCCAATGATCCGCGCCTGATTGCGGCGGCCAAGACGGCGCTGGACCGGTATGGCTATGGCGTGGCCTCGGTGCGTTTCATCTGCGGGGCGCAAGAGGTTCACCGCGAGCTGGAGCAGCGCCTGGCCGCCTTCACCGGCCATGAGGACGCGATCCTTTACGCCGCCGCCTTCGACGCCAATGGCGGGGTGTTCGAGCCCTTGCTGGACGAGCATGACGCCATTGTCTCGGACTCGCTCAATCACGCCTCCATCATCGATGGCGTGCGCCTGTGCAAGGCCAAGCGCTACCGCTACGCCAACTCGGACATGGATGATCTGGAAGCCAAGCTGAAACAGGCCCGCGCGGACGGTGCGCGCACCATCCTGATCGTCACCGACGGCGTGTTCTCCATGGACGGCTATATCGCCAATCTGTCCGGGATCTGTGATCTGGCCGAGCGCTATGACGCTTTGACCATGGTGGATGACTGCCACGCCCATGGCTTCATGGGCGCCAAGGGCCGCGGCACGCCGGAGCATTGCGGGGTTCTGGGCCGGATCGACATTGTCACCGGCACTTTGGGCAAGGCGCTGGGCGGCGCCATGGGCGGGTTTACCTGCGCGCGCCAGAGCGTGATCGACATGCTGCGCCAGCGCTCGCGCCCTTATCTGTTCTCCAACTCGCTGGCCCCGTCCATCGCCGGCGCCAGCCTGACCGCGCTGGACCTGGTGGAGCAGGGCGATGATCTGCGCGCGCGCCTGTTCGACAACGCCAAACGCTTCCGTGCGGGTATGACGCAAGCCGGCTTCACCCTCTTGCCCGGCGAGCACCCGATCATCCCGGTGATGCTGGGCGACGCTGCGCTAAGCCAGAAAATGGCCGACGCGCTGATGGGCGAGGGGGTGTATGTGATCGGCTTCTTCTACCCCGTGGTGCCCAAAGGCCAGGCCCGCATCCGCACCCAGATGAGCGCCGCCCACACCCCCGAGATGATCGACCGGGCGGTGGAAGCGTTCACGAAAGTGGGGCGTCAGCTAGGGGTGGTCTGAGCGCCCCCCGCCTTCAGTAATCGCTCCGCCGCCTCGCTGGCGGGCAGGCGGCCCGAGGCGACGGCGCGTTCGAGTTCCACGGCGGCGGACTTGACCGACGGGTCGGAGCGGAAGGCGTCCAGGACGCGCGCCTCGACCATTGACCACAGCCAGCGCACCTGTTGACCCGAACGGCGCTCCGTCATAACCCCTGCGCGCTCCATTGTGTCACGATGGGCGGTGATTGTGTCCCATAAACCGGCGATTCCGTCACCGGTGAGGGCCGAACCTGTGAGCACTACCGGGGACCAGTGGGGCGAGGCCGGGGCGAGCAGGTGCAGGGCCGCCTCCAGATCGCGCGCGGCGCGCCGGGCGCGGGTGGCGTTATCACCTTCCGCCTTGTTTACAAACAGGATTTCGGCCAGCTCCAGCAGGCCTTTCTTGATGCCCTGCAGCTCGTCGCCTGCCCCTGGCAGCATCAGGGCGACAAACACATCCACCATGTCCGCGACCAGGGTTTCGGACTGGCCGACGCCAACTGTTTCAATGATTACAACATCATAGCCTGCCGCTTCGCATAGCAGCAGGGATTCGCGGGTCTTGCGGGCGACCCCGCCCAGATTGCCGGCGCTGGGGGAGGGGCGGATGAAGGCGGCGGGGTCCACGGCCAGCGCGCCCATGCGCGTCTTGTCCCCCAAAATCGAGCCGCCCGTGCGGCTGGACGAGGGGTCGACTGCCAGCACCGCCACCTTGCGCCCCTGGCCCGTCAGATGGGTTCCCAAAGCCGCGATCAGGGTGGATTTGCCCACGCCCGGAACGCCGGTCAGCCCGATCCGCCAGGCCCCGCCGGTGTGGCCCATGACGTCGGTCAGCAGCGCACGTGCGCGCGCCTGATGATCGCAGCGTGTTGATTCCACAAGGGTGATCGCCTGCGCCAGGGCAGTGCGGTTTCCAGCGATCAGGCGTTCGGCGAGCGCGTCCATGGCGCTCATGGTCTAGGCTGTTGGCCTGCCTTGGCAAGCCTCAAATTGCGCCCGATTGCGCCGGATAGCGCCGGTCTCAGCGCAGCGGCTCGGCCGCGATGATGGCCGCATCATAGGCGCCTTCGGGGCGCGGTTCGCCAGCGCCTGCAATGATTTCGATCACGGCTTCGGCGCGCGGGCGCGATTGGGACGTGCTGCCCACGCCCATGGATACGCCCACCCCGACGCTGGAGCTGCGCGCCCCGCCAGAGCCCCATCCGCGGCCCACCGAACCGCCCACGCGCACCGGTGATCCGCTGCGGCGCGCCTGGGGTTCCTGCATGGCCCGGCTGTCGACAATCGTGAACCATTCCAGGCCGTTATTGAGCGCGACATCGGCGGCGCGCCGGATCGCCATGCGCTCGGCTTCACCCGGGCTCATGCCGGCCGCGCCGTTATAGCTGACGCGCCAGCGGCGGTCCTCGATGCGCAATTCGGAGAAGCCGGATCCGTCGCGCGATGCTGAGGCAGGCCCGTAATAGGGCGCCTGTGTGGTGGCGCCGCAAGCGGCCAGAAATCCCCCTAATGCGGCGGCGGCGATGAAGCGGGCAAGGGCGGTCATGACGGGCTCCAGAACGCGGGTTTTGAAGTCAAAAACACCTGTTTCGAGGTCATAAAACCCGCAAATGGAGTCATGGCGGGCTGCTCAACGACACACTACACCACAATGTGGTCAAACGGCGCCGCCCGACCAGACCTAGGCCCCGTCAATCCGCGCTTTTGCGGTAGGCGATGGCGCTGATATAGGCGCCGCAGGGCAGGCCGGTGAGAAATCCGCCCGCAGCGCCGGCCAGGACCATGTGGGGCTCGCGCCAGATCAGGCCGTAGACGATGACGCCGAACAGGGCGCCGGCGCAGGCCATCACCAGAGCCATGGCCCCGGGGCCGCGCCAGCCCTGCCGGTGAGCGAGCCACCAGGCCAGCGCCATCACCGGTCCGCCCAGCAGGTAGGTCAGAGGCGCCGCGATCACCAGCCCGGCCAGCGCCACGATCAGCGAGCCGAGAACCAGGCCGCCGATCTCGCTGAGGCTGGGGGCCGGATCGGCCATCAGCACCGAGATCAGGGCGAAGACCAGAAACGTGCCCAGGAACGCCGCCAGCAGGGGCGCGGTCAGGGCGGCGATGACGACGCCGGACTGTCTGGGCTGGCGGGCGGG
>JBHYFR010000180.1:0-4637 GCA_051859425.1 Oceanicaulis sp.
GGGCTTCTCCACCGTGGCGGGCTCGGTGATGGCGATCTATGTCAGCCAGCTGTCTGGCGTGCTTCAGGATGCGGCGGGCCATATCCTGACCGCCTCGCTGATCTCGGTTCCGGCGGCCGTGGTGCTGGCCCGTCTGATGCACCCCCAGGACGAGGCCGCCGGCGAGGCGGGCAAGGAAAAGATTCCTGTCAATCTCTATCAGTCATCGATGGACGCGCTGACCACGGGCGTATCGGACGGCGTGCGCCTGTTCGTGAACATCATCGCCATGCTGCTGGTGTTCACCGCGCTGATCGCATTGTTGAACTTCATGCTGGGCGGCTTCCCGGACGTGCTCGGCGCGCCGCTGACCGTGGAGCGCGCGCTGGGCTGGGTGTTCTCGCCGCTGGTCTGGCTGGCGGGCGTGCCCTGGGCGGAGTCCCAGACGGCGGGCTCGATCATGGGCTTCAAGACCGCGCTGAACGAGATTTTCGCCTATGACGCGCTGGCGCGCTTCTCCGACGACATGTCCCCGCGCACCCGCCTGATCATGACGTATGCCGCGTGCGGCTTCGCCAATTTCTCCTCGGTGGGCATTCTGATCGGCGGCCTGATCGCCGTAGCGCCCAGCCGTCGCGAAGACATCCTCAAACTGGCCCCGCGCGCGCTGATTTCAGGCACGCTGGCCACGCTGATGACCGGCGCCGTGATCGGCGCCCTACCGATGGCGTTGTTCGGGGCTTGAACCGGCACCAGGCGCAGTTTGTCGTGACGGGCGCGGACAGCTCATCCGCTAACGCAGGCACATCGCTTGCGCAAATCGTGGCGGCGGTGGAGATTGAGTGACCAGGGAGGACGCCACTATGAAAACCAGACTATTCGCAGCTGCGTTGCTGGCCGGCGTCATTACAGGCGCAGCGCAAGCCGATCCGGTTCATGGCCTCTGGCGCACCGCGCCGGACGACAACGGCAATACTGGCATCGTCGAGATCACTGCCTGCGGCAACCGGATCTGTGGCGCCCTTGTCGAAGCCCATGACAGCCAGCAACAGGTCGTGAGCTCGCCCAATATCGGGCGCCAGATCGTCTGGGACATGGAGCCGCGTGGCGGCGGTCAGTATCGAAACGGCCGGGTCTGGGCGCCCGACCGCGACCGCACCTACAACGCCCGGATGGAGCTGCGGGGCGACCAGCTTGCGGTCTCGGGCTGCGTGCTGATGGTCTGCCGCGACGCGCTCTGGACCAGGGCGCACTGACCGCGCGCATGTGCCGCCCTTTGCGGGCAGTGGGTCGATTTTCCTTGGCCGGACGCTCCTTTACCCCTCAGTATATCCACAAATATTATAGGGTCGGGAGTGCGAATAGTGGACCAGTCAGGCAGGTTGAGGGCCGAACCGCCGCAGGCGCCAGACCAGCTGGCTATCGCTTCAAGGAGGCGCTTCCTGACGTTGGGCGCTGCAGGCCTGGCCAGCGCGGCCCTTCCTGCAGCATGCGCGCCCCGTTCCGATCGTGTGCGGAGCCGCGCGCATATTGTCATCGCCGGCGCCGGGGCCGCAGGGCTCACGGCGGCCTCCTATCTGGCGCGCCGTGTGGAAGGCGCGCAAATCACCATCATCGATCCGCGCGTTCGACACCTCTATCAGCCAGGCTTCACTCTCATTGCTGCAGGGCTGCAGCCCGCGCGCTACGCGGTGAGCCGCACCGGCGAATACCTGCCCCGCGGCGTGAACTGGATCGAGGCGGGCGTGGCCGAGTTTGATCCGGACGCCAACACGGTTGTGACAACGGACGGCCAGCGCATTGCCTATGACTATCTCATGGCGGCAGTTGGCATTGATCTCGACTATGACGCCATTGAGGGCATGGACGTTGACCGCATCGGCCGGAACGGGCTCGGCAGCGTCTATCACAGCCCTGAAGGGGCGCTGGCGACCTGGCAGGCGATGTCGCGGTTTGCAGACACGGGCGGCGACGCCTTGTTCCAACGCCCCGCTACGGAAATGAAATGCGCGGGCGCGCCGCTCAAATACACCTTCATCACCGATGATGTGCTCAGGCGGCGGGGCAATCGCGGCCGGGCGCGCCTGACCTATGCGGCGCATAATAATGCACTGTTCAGCGTGCCGATCGTGTCGGAAAAGGTGCGCATGCTGTATCAGGACCGTGGTGTGGATACGGTATACAGCCATGTGCTCAAGTCCATCGATATCGGCGCGCGCCGCGCCGTGTTCGATACGCCCGCCGGCGAGACCGAGCTGGGCTATGATTTCATCAATGTCGTTCCGCCCATGCGCGCTGCCGCCGCTTTGCGCAACAGCCCCCTGGCCTGGACGACAGGCCCATGGGCGGTTGACGGCTGGGCGGAGGTGGATCGGCACACCATGCGCCATGCCCGCTATCCCAACGTATTCGTGGTTGGTGACGCGGCGGGCGTGCCCAAAGGCAAGACTGCGGCCAGCGTGAAATGGCAGGTGCCTGTGGCTGTGGATCATCTGGCCGCCGATCTGGCCGGGAGCGAGAGCGAGAGCCGTTTCGACGGCTACACATCCTGCCCGCTGATCACGCGTCTGGGCCGGGCGATGCTGGTGGAATTCGACTATCAGGACAATCTTGTGCCCTCCTTCCCGGGTGTGATTGCGCCGCTGGAAGAGTTGTGGATTTCCTGGGTGATGAAGACGATCGCCCTTAAGCCGACCTATGTGTCGATGTTGCGGGGCGAGGCCTAGGAGAGGGCGATGCAGGAACTTGATCCCGGCGTCATGCTCGCCGTGCTGCTGGAAATGATGGGCGTTTGGTTCTGGCTTCTGGGCCTGCTGGCGCTGGGCGGACTGACGGCCTTCGGTGCGCTTGTGGCGCGCGAGCGCGCCTTGTCCAGCGCCCGTCTGGTGCGCGCCCAAGCCTGGGCCTTACTCGCCGGGGCGGCGGCTCTGGTGCTCATGGCCCATGTCACCAAATCCGGCTTCACCGATGCAGGCGGACCCATTGACTGGCTGTTGATCGTCGCCATTTTCGCTGGCGGCTGGGCAGGGGGAACCATTCTGATTTACGCCCTCTCGGGATGGTGGCCGCACCTGCCGGGAAGCGCCGCCCTGCAGGCGCGTCTGGGGCTCAAGTCCGGGACGCGCGCCTAGGTCTCAGTCGCCCGCCAACGGCCACAGCTTCGAGCGTAGCCAGCCCAGCGTGGAATTGCCCTTCAGCGCGTCCTTGTAGGCGTTCTCCATGAAGGCGTTGAGGCCTTCGGGATCGCCCAGCATGTCCATGCGGGTCTTGAACGGCCCGTCCGGGTCCAGCTCCTTGACCGGCGCGGCGGGGATGCCGGCGGCCACCGTGTTGGCCGGAATGTCCTTCGTGACCACGGCGCGCGCGGCGATGACGGCGTTGTCGCCAATGGTCACGCCCTTGCCGACAAAGGCGCCGTCGCCGATCCACACATTGCGCCCGATCACGATCGGCGCGCTGGCCGGACGCGGATCGATACGGTCATAAAGGTCATGCCAGTCGCTGTCGGACAGGGTGACGTTGCGCGCGATCAGCGCGCCGTCGCCAATCGTGATCGCCCCAGCCGCCAGAATGCGCACGCCGCCGGCAAAGAAGCAGCAATCGCCGATCTCGATCCGGCCGGGGGCATCCTGCGGCGACCAGACGGTGAAGCTGACCGGTTGATCGCGCCGGCTGATGATGTGGATGGCGCGCCCGGCGCGCACATTGGGGCCGAACACTTCCACATTCCAGGGGCGCACGATCTTGGGATGGGCGCCCAGCGCCTCGAAATGGGGGGCCAGGAAGTGCTTCGCCCACGCGTTCTCGAACGCTTCCCAGAGTGAATGCATCCAGTATGGGCGGTGGTCACGGCGCATGGGGCGGGCTATCCGTTTCAGGCATGAGCGATGATCTGATTGAAAACGCGATTCTCACCCTCGCCGAGCAGCGCGGGCCTGGCAAATCCATTTGCCCGTCCGAAGCCGCCCGCGAGGCCTTCCCCGAGGACTGGCAGGGACGCATGCGCCATGTGCGTGCGGCGGCCGTGCATCTGGCGCGTCAGGGCCGCGTGGTCATCCTGCGCAAGGGCAAGCCGGTGGATCCGGAAAATTTCAAGGGCGTTTGCCGCATCACCATGGCGCCAGCCGCGCCCGACGCGCCCCATGACGGAGACTGAGCCGCGCGAGAGGTTCGAGGCCGTGCTGGCCGGGGCGCGCGCCTGCACGGTCTGCCAGCCGGCGCTGGCCCATGCCTGCAGGCCTGTCGCGCAGGGCGCTTCGACGGCGCGCATCCGCATTATCGGCCAGGCGCCCGGCGTGCGCGTGCAGGCCAGCGGGCGGCCCTTCACCGACCCGTCCGGCGACCGCCTGCGAGACTGGATGGGGGTGAGCGAAGCCGAGTTCTACGACGCCTCACGCATCGCCATCACGCCCATGGGATTATGCTTTCCCGGCCTGGACGCCAAGGGCGCCGACAAGCCGCCGCGCCGCGAATGCGCGCCGCTGTGGCAGGACCGGTTCACACGTGCGCTGCCGCAGGTGGAGCTGACCCTTCTGGTGGGGGCGCATGCCCAGCGCTGGCATCTGGGCGCGGCGGCGGACCGGACGCTCACCGGGACGGTTTTGCACTGGCGAAAGCACGCGCCTGCGTTTGCTGCGCTGCCGCACCCCAGCTGGCGC
>JBHYFR010000181.1:0-4617 GCA_051859425.1 Oceanicaulis sp.
CGAGGACGTGGCCGTCTGCGCGTTGGTGCGCGGCGACGCGGTTCATTTTGGCCGCGAACCGGTGCAGATTGAGGAAAATGACCGCGTGGTGTTCTTCGCCCTGAAGGCGGCCGTGCCCAAGGTGGAACAATTGTTCCGGGTCAGCCTGCAGTACTTCTAGCCCGGCCGGGGGACGCGTCATGGCCCAGTCACCGCGCCTAGTCAGAGCGCTCGGCTGGTGCGCGCTGTTTCTGGGCGCGGCCGCCGTCCCCTTCATCCTGTTCGCCTGGATGGAGGGCGCGCCGCGCGAGGCGGAGGGGTTTCTGGCCACAGCGCTGGGCGGTCTGTTTGCTGGCGGGGTGACGCTGGCGGGCACCGCCGGGACCGTGCGCCCGGCCACCGCTTCGGCTTCTCTGCGTCTGGCCTTGTTGCTGTGGCTGGTGGCGCCGCTGCTGGCCGCGCCGCCGCTCATGGCCGCCTCGGGCGGCGTCATGGATGGTGTGTTCGAGGCCTATTCCTCCCTGACCACAACCGGCGCTGTCCTGTTTGCGCCCGAGGACGTGTCGCGCGCCAGCGTGTTGTGGCGCTGCCTGCTGGCCTGGTTTGGGGGGCTGGGCAGTCTGATCCTGGCCGTGACGGTGTTCGCCGCGCTGGAAAGCCCGGCCTCGGGCTTGCGCCGCACCAGCCTTCTGACCATTGAGCGCGCCGATCTGTTCACCAATTTCGGTCCGGCCTTGCGCCGCCTGGGCGCCGCCTATGGGGTGGTGACGATTGCCGGGTTTGTACTGCTGGCTGTGACCGGCGCAGAGGCTTTCGACGCGCTGTGTCTGGCGCTGGCGGGCATGTCCACCGCAGGCCTGGCGCCCCAGAGCGGCCCGCTCGCCGTCTGGCTCGCGCCCGGGGCGATCTTCGTATTGGCCTTGCTGTGTGTGGTGGGCGCGTGGAACTTCGCCGCATTCTACGAAATGCTGGTGCGTCATCGCGCCAGAACCGCGTCGGGAGAGCTGCGCGCCATGGCGCTGGTGACCCTCGCGGTGGCTGGCGCCGCCGGACTGGCGGCCGGGGCCGGAGCCATGCTGCCCGCCGGGCTTGATGCCATCTTCGCCCTGACCACCAGCGGGTTTCAGGCCGTGCAGCATGCCGTTCTGCCGGTTCCGGTGCTGATCATCTTGGCGCTGATCGGCGGCTCGGCGGTCTCCACCACGGGCGGCGTCAAGATGACCCGCATTCTGATCCTGATGCGCCGCGCCTGGGGCGAGGTGGCATTGCTGGCCCATCCGTCAGCCGCCGTGCGCAGCCGCTATGGCGGGCGTACGCTGACCGATACGGCCTTCGCCGGCATAGCCGTCTATGCGCTGGTTTATCCCGTCGCGCTGGGGGCAGGGGCCGTTCTGCTGGCGGCCACAGGGATCGGGTTTGAGGATGCCTGGCGCGCCGCTGGCGCCGCCATCGCCAATGCCGGTCCGCTGGCCGGGTCCGCCTTTGACGATATGGAGCCCGCAGGCCTGGCGATCGCCATCGTGCTGATGGTGCTGGGCCGGTTGGAGATCCTGGCGGCGTTCGCGGCGCTGGGGGTGATTTTTGCAGGCGATTGACCCTGCGCGATGCAGGTGAACATGGTTGCAGTGCAGCGAAACCGTGGTTACCTGTAGCACCGTGGGCCGGTCGCCGGGCCGGACAAGCTGGGCTAAGCAGGGCTGATGTCTAACGATAAAAAACAAAACCTTCAGGATGTCTTCCTGAATACAGTGCGCAAGAACAAGACCGCTTTGACCATATTTCTGGTCAATGGCGTCAAGCTGCAGGGTGTCGTGACCTGGTTTGACAACTTCTGTGTTCTTTTGCGGCGCGAAGGGCAAATTCAGCTGGTATACAAGCACGCCATCTCGACCATCATGCCGAGCACGCCGGTTCAGCTGTTCGACAAGGATGAGGCGGACGAAGAGAACGCTGATTGATCGAACGTCAGGCCCAGGCCGATCACGCACTGGTCTTGCTGCCGCTGGTCGCGAAGATGGATTCCGCGCGCGCCGAAGCGCGCCTTGAGGAAGCCTGCGGCCTGGCTGAGGCGCTGGACCTGGTCCCCGTCGAACCGCGCATTGAACCGGTCCGCAAACTCTATGCCGGCGCCTATTTCGGGTCTGGCAAGCTGGACGCCCTTGCTAAGCACGTAAGCGAGCTGGGCGTAGGCGTGGTGATCATCGACACCGCGCTGAGCCCGGTGCAGCAGCGCAATCTGGAAAAACGGCTGAACGCCAAGGTGGTCGACCGGACCGGTCTGATCCTGGAGATTTTCGGCCGCCGCGCCCAGACCCGTGAGGGCCGGTTGCAGGTGGAGCTGGCGCGCCTGTCGTATGAGCGCTCGCGCCTGGTGCGCACCTGGACCCACCTGGAGCGCCAGCGCGGCGGGCGCGGCTTCCTGGCCGGGCCGGGCGAAAGCCAGATCGAGACCGACCGCCGGCTGATCTCTGACAAGATGGCCAAGCTGCGCCGCGAGCTGGACGAGGTGGTGCGCACCCGCACGCTGCACCGCAAGCGCCGCCAGGCCGCGCCCTGGCCCACCGTGGCGCTGGTGGGTTACACCAATGCGGGCAAATCCACCCTGTTCAATCTGTTGTCGCGCGCGCAGGTGCTGGCCAAGGACATGCCCTTCGCCACGCTTGATCCCACCGTGCGCGCCATTCGCACAGGGTCGGGACGCAAGCTGCTGATCTCGGACACGGTGGGCTTCATCACCGATCTGCCCACCGAGTTGATCGCGGCGTTCCGCGCCACGCTGGAGGAGGTGAGGGAGGCCGACATCCTCATCCATGTGCGCGATATGGCTGATCCCGACAATGAGGGCCGCAAGCGGGACGTGCTCGATGTGCTCGACGCGCTCGGGGCCGGGCCGCAATCGGGACAGACCATTATCGAAGCCTGGAACAAGGCCGACCGGCTGGATGCCGATGCGCGCGAGGATCTGGTCTGGCGTGCGCGGGCCGCCACCAACCGGCCCGGAGAGCCGCGCGCCGTGCTGACCTCGGCGGTGTCAGGCGCCGGGGTCGAAGCGTTGATGAACCTGGTCGACAACGCCCTGTCGGAAGACGACTTCATCCTGCGTGTGAAGGCCGGGCCGGGCGACGCGGCCGCCATGGCCTGGATTCACGAGCATGGCGAGATTCTCGATGAGCGTTCGGAGCCCGATACCGGGCTGGTCCACGCTGTTGTGCGGCTGAGCCAGGCGGATGCGGGCCGGTTCTGCACGCGGTTTCCGGGCCTCGGCCAGGCAGTGCGCGAGCCGTCCTGACCGGACCGGGTTCAGGGCTGGCGCTCTTCCAGCTTCGCCGAAATCCAGTGCGCCTCCATCACATCTAGATCCACGTCGTTGCAGGTTTTCCCTTCTGCAGCAAGGCGTTGCTCAATCCAGCGGAAGCGCCGCTCGAACTTGGCGTTGGCGCTGCGCAGGGCTGATTCGGGGTCCACTGACAGCTTGCGCGCCAGGTTGGAGATGACGAACAGAAGATCGCCCAGCTCTTCGGCGATGTGGGCCTGATCGCCTGAAGCGATGGCGCCGCTCACCTCGCCAAGTTCTTCATCCAGCTTGGAAAACACCTCATCGGCCGACGGCCAGTCAAAGCCGACACGCGCCGCGCGTTTGGTCAGCTTTTCAGCCCGCACAAGGGCGGGCATGGCGAGGGGGATATTCGCCAGCAGGGACGGGTCCTCAGCGCCTTTCTCGGCGCGCTCTCGCGCCTTTTGCGCCTCCCAGGCCCGGGTCTGGCTGGCGGCGTCGCGCTCCTCGCCATCACCGAACACATGGGGGTGGCGCCGGATCATCTTGTCTGAGATGCCGTCCGCCACGTCCGCGAAGCTGAAATGCCCGGCCTCGCGGGCCATCTGGCTGTGAAACACGACCTGGAGCAGGAGATCGCCCAGCTCCTCGCGCAGATCATTCATATCGCCACGCTCAATGGCGTCGGCGACCTCATAGGCTTCTTCCAGCGTGTAGGGCGCGATGGATTCGAAATCCTGCTCCAGATCCCACGGACAGCCGCTGACCGGATCGCGCAGAGCCTGCATGACATCGAGAAGGCGCGCCATGGGGTTTGCGTCCGGGCCATTGATGATCGCGCGCCGGTGCGCCCGTTCGGCATCCGTAGCCGGTGCAGCGTCGGCGGGGCGGTCCTTGCTCGAGCTCATATCACCGGTCCTGAGTTTTGCGCATAACATATATTATGAGAAGAATGAGATCGGACCGAGCGACCTTTCAAGGCAACACTCCGTGTCTGCCCTGATTCCCCGCGTCGCCCCATGCAGCGCCCCTCAAGCCGGGCTGACCTGGCTGAGGCGGCCGTCTTGCAGAATGATCTCCATCCCGTCGAAAGCTGGCCTGACCTTAGCGGGCAAGCGTGCGCGCAGCGCCTGATAATCGAGATCGATGTGGAGGTTCGTGAGCACGCCAAGCTCCGGCCGGACCGTTTCCAGCCAGCCCAGTGACTGGGCCAGATGGGCATGGCTGGGATGCGGCTTGTCGCGCAAGGCGTCGACGATCCAGACGGTTGAGCCGTCCAGCGCCGCAAACGCGGCCGCGTCCAGGCCGCTGACATCGGGCGTATAGGCGAAACCCCCGGCCCTGACGCCGCTGCATGGTGACGA
>JBHYFR010000182.1:0-4588 GCA_051859425.1 Oceanicaulis sp.
TTTACACCATGAAACGCCCGCCCTTCCCGTCAAGCGGCAGACGCCGCCCGGTCGCGTCAGATGCTGACGCCAGCGCGCAGGCGTGGGTCTGGGCCCAGCGTCATCGCGGACGCCCCGCCATCGCCCCGCCCCCCGCCGCCGCTGCGGCGCTGGCCCGGGTGCTCAAACCCCTGGCCGTCCATCACGGGCCGGGCGTGGCCGAGCTGGCTGAACACTGGGCGGAAATTGTCGGCGCGCCGCTGGCGGCCCATTCAAGGCCGGAGAAGATGCAGAGCAGCGCTGGCGGGCTGACCCTGGTGGTGCGCGCGCGCGGCCCGGCGGCGGCGCTGGTGGAGGCCCAGTCGGCGCGCATACTGGAACGGGTGGCGCGCTATGCCGGGCGCGCGCCCAGGCGCCTGCGCATCGTGCAGGGATCACTGGGCGGCGCAGCCCCCGCCCCGGCGGCGCGCAAAGCGATCCACGCGGCGCCGCCAGGTCTGGACACACAGGCCCAAAGCCTTGATACGATCATGGCCGAGTTTCAGCGCGCGGTGGAGGAACGCGAGGGCGTCCGGCTTGGCCCCGCCCCGTCCCCGCGCCCGCAGAGAGAGACCGAATGATGATGTCGATGACACGCCTGTTTGGCGCAGCGGCACTGGCCGCCGGCCTGATCCTGACCGGGTGCGGCAACACCACCCCTGAAGGCCGCTCCCAGTTCGAGCGCGAGGGCGATTTCGCCAAGGGCCGGCCAGATGCGCCGCTCACCATCATCGAATACGCCTCGACCGCGTGCCCGGCCTGCGCCTATTTCCACGCCGAAGGCAAACCGGTGTTCGACCGCTATGTGGCCAGCGGCCAGGTGCGCTACGTGTTCCGCGAGATGATCACCGGCTTGCCCGCGCTCGCCACGCCCGGCTTCATGCTGGCGCGCTGCGTCCCGGAAGATCGCTATTTCGACGTGCTCGACCTGTTGTTCGCCCAGCAGCAGGCGCTCGGGACAGCCCTGCAGCAGGGTCAGGGCCGCGCCCAGGCGCAGTTCCGCACCATCGCCCGCACAGCCGGCCTGAGCGACGCCCAGTTCCAAGCCTGCATGAACGATAACGACATCTATCAGGCTGTGCTGGCCGCCAACGAGCAGGCGAGCCGGGACGGCATTCGCGGCACGCCGAGCTTCATCATCAACGGGGTCCGGCTGGAAACGATCGAGTCGCCGGACGGGCGCGTGGACGCCGTCCGGCGTCCGGTTCTGGTCTATGGCATCAACGGCCGGGCCGTCACTGATGATCAGGGCATCATCGATCTTGATTACGACGCTGACACGATGGAGCGAATCATCGCTTACTTCTTCGCTCGCGAAGGTATCACCGCTGACACGGTGACGCCCGAAGCGTCGGATGGTGACGCCGGATAGACCTTTCAGCCCTGCGCAGGGCGGGCGGCGGCGTGAACGGAGGGTGTGGTGAAGTTCACCCAGCTGCGCCTTGCCGGCTTCAAGTCGTTCGTCGACGCCACGGAGCTGCGCATTGATCCCGGACTGACCGGAATCATCGGGCCCAACGGGTGCGGCAAATCCAACCTGCTTGAAGCCCTGCGCTGGGTGATGGGCGCCACCTCGGCCAAGTCGCTACGTGGCGGCGGCATGGAGGATGTGATCTTCTCCGGCACGGACAATCGCGCCGCCCGCGACCGCGCTGAAGTCACCCTGACCATCGACAATACCGACCGGCGCGCCCCCGCCCGCTTCAATGACGCGGAAATCCTGGAGGTCGTGCGGCGCATCACGCGCGGCAAGGGGTCGGACTATGAGGTCAATGGCGAGGAGGTGCGCGCCAAGGACGTGCAGCTGCTGTTCGCCGATGCGGGCACCGGCGCCAACTCGCCCGCCCTGGTGCGCCAGGGACAGATCAGCGAGCTGATCAGCGCCAAGCCGGAAAACCGCCGCCGGGTGCTGGAAGAAGCCGCCGGCGTGGCCGGTCTGCGCGCGCGGCGCCGGGAATCCCAGCTGCGCCTGACCGCTGCGGAAGCCAATCTGGCGCGCTTGCAGGAAATCGTTGACGATCTGGCGGCCCGCCACGCCAGCCTGCAGCGCCAGGCCCGTCAGGCCGGGCGCTATCGCGAGCTGTCCCAGACCATCCGCCAGTATGAAAGCCTGCTCTGGCTGCGCCGGTGGAGCGAGGCGCGCGACGCCGTCGCGGCGGCTCAGACCGCTCTGGAAGCCGCCCGCGCCGAAGCCGAGACCGCCCTGCGCGCGTCGGCCGCCGCCACATCCACCGCCGAAGAGGCCGCAGCGCGCGTTCAGCCCCTGCGCGAGGCCGAAGCCGACGCCGCCGCCGCCCTGCGCCTGGCCGAACGCACGCGCGACCAGCTGGACCGCGATATCGAGGCGGCCCGGGAGGCCATCACCCGCCTGGACGCCCGGCTTGAAGAGCTCCAGGCCGCCGAAGCGCGCGAAGCCGAACTGCATGGCGAGGCGCGCGCGTCCCTGGATCGCCTGAAGGGTCTGATGAACGGGCTGCGCGAACAGGCCCGCGCCGACGCCCCCGCCCAGGCCCGCGCCGAAGCCGCCCTGTCTGACGCCGACGCCACGCGTCAGAAGGCCGAAGCCGATCTGGACGCCGCCGGCGCGGCCTGCGCCGATTTCCGCGCCCGGCTTCAGGGCGCCCGGCGCGACGCGGAACAGGCCCGCCAGCGCGCCGACAAGCTGGAGCGTGAAACCGAGACCGCACGGACCGCGCTGGAACGCGCCGGGGCCCAGGACGGCCCTGATCTGGCTGCGCTGGAAGCCGATGTGGGTGAGCGATCCTCGGCGCTGGACGCCGCGCGCGCAGCGCTCGCCAAAGCCGAAGCCGCCCTCGCCGACCTGCGCGACCGCGCCGGAGAGGCGAAGGACGCAGCCCGCGATGCGCGCGGCGATGCGATCGCGCTGGAGCGTGAGCAGGCCAGCCTGGAGCGCCTTCTGGCGGGCGGCGAAAGCGGCGACCGGGCGCTGGACGATGTCAGCGCCGATGCCGGCTATGAACAGGCGCTGGCGGCCGCCCTGGGCGAGGATCTGGAAGCGGGTCTGAGCGAAGACGCCGCGCGGCGCTGGACCTCCACCGGCGTAGCCGCCGCCGCCCTGCCCGACGGCGCAACGGCGCTGAGCCGGTTTGTCCGCGCACCGGACGCGCTCTCGGTCCGGCTGGCCGCCATCGGTGTGGTGGATGAAGCGGATCTGGACCGCCTGGCCAAGGCGCTGCAACCCGGCCAGAGGCTGGTGACGCTGAGCGGGGCATTGCGCCGCTGGGATGGCTATGCCGCCGACGCCGGCGCGCCAAGTGCGGCTGCCGTGCGGCTGGAAACACTCAACCAGCTGGCCGCGCTGGGGCCGAAGCTCGACGCCGCGCGCGCCGGGGCTGAAACCCTGGAATCCGCCGCTGAAGACGCGCGCGAAGCCCTGAACGAGGCCGAACGCGCCGCGGCGCGCACCCGCGAAACCGCCGTCGAGACCGAGCGCGCCCTGCGAACCGGGGAGCAGGCTCTGTCAGCGGCCCGCGCCGAAGCGGCCCGCGCCGAGGCCCGCCGGGCCGGTCTGGCCGAGGCCTTGAGCGCGGCGGAAGCGCGGCTGGCGGCGGCCCGCAGTGATGCTGAAACCGCTGGCGCCGCCGTGTCCGCCGCCGAGGCCGAGGATGACGGGATGACGGCGCTGGACAGCGCGCGCACCCGCGCCGAGCGCGCCCGCGGCGCCGCCGCCGACGCCCGCGCGGCCCTGGAAACCATCAAGCGCGATGCGCAGGGACGCCGCCATCGCCTGGCCTCGCTGGAGCGCGAAACCGCCGACTGGGAGCGGCGCGAGGGCGATGCCGGCGCCCGGCGCGCCGCCCTCACCGCCCAGCTGACCCAGACCACAACAGAACTGGAAACGGCCCGCGCACGGCCCGGCGCGCTGGAGGCTCAGCGCCCGGCCCTGCTGGATGCGCTGGCGAACGCCGAACAGGCCGCCCGCACAGCGCGCGACGCGGTGGCGGAGGCTGAAAGCGGTCAGCGCGAAGCCGACTCGCACCTGCGTCAGGCCGAAAGCGCCGCCGCATCGGCCCGTGAAACCCGCGCCGGCGCCGAAGCGCGCCTGGCGGGTGCGCGCGAACGCCTGGACGAAACGGCGGCGCGCTTGGCGGACGCCACGGGTGAAACGCCTGAAACCCTGGCGCCCGACGCCGCCGCCAGCGAATTCAGCGCCCTGACCAGTCAGGAGCTGGAGCGCCGCCTTGATGAGGCCCGCCTGACGCGCGAGCGGCTGGGCGCGGTCAATCTGCGCGCCGATACCGAGGCCCAGGAGCTGGAGGCCGAGCGCGCGCGCCTGGCCGGCGAGCATGACGAGCTGGTGGAGGCGGTCGCGCGCCTGCGCAAGGCGGTGGATACGCTGTCACGTGAAGGCCGGGCGCGGCTTCTTGACGCATTCGAGGTGGTCGACCGTCATTTCCAGACCTTGTTCTCGGCCCTGTTCGGCGGCGGGCGCGCCGAGCTGGCCCTGACCGAGAATGACGACCCTCTGGAAGCGGGCCTGGAAATCTACGCCTGCCCGCCGGGCAAGAAGATGGAGACGATGAGCCTGATGAGCGGCGGCGAACAGGCG
>JBHYFR010000183.1:0-4585 GCA_051859425.1 Oceanicaulis sp.
CCGAGGCCGCCATGAGCCGGGCGGTGCGCGAGGCGAGCGACGGGCTAAAGGGCGAGCTGCGCAGCCAGATCACTCAGGCCGGTCTCGGCCCCCGGCTTGCCCGCACCTGGCGCTCGCGGGTCTTTCCTGACGGGCGTGACAGCATCAGCGCGGCGGGGCTCGTCTGGTCCAAGGCGCCGGGCATCATCGCGATGCATGATCGCGGCGCGGTCATCCGTTCGCGCTCAGGCGTGTTCCTGGCCATCCCCACTCAGGCTGCCGGGCGCTATGGCGATGGCGGGCGCCGGATCACGCCGGGCCGGTGGGAGCGCCGCCATGGCCAGCGTCTGCGCTTTGTCTACCGGCGTGGCGCCGCCTCGTTGCTGGTGGCCCAGATGCGTGCGCGCACTGGTCAGCGTGGCGGGTTCGCGCCAGCCAGCGCCTCGGCCCTGCGTACAGGGCGCGGCCTTGTGAGCGTGCCCATCTTCATCCTCGTGCCCCAGGTGACGATGAGAAAGCGTCTGGACGTGGCCGGCGCATCCGTGCGCTGGCGCGACCGTCTGGCCGGGCTCGCCGTGCGCCGCTGGGGTGATGGCTTTCAGGCATCGGCGTCTGGCTCGAACTCCGCCAGACGGTAGCTGGTTCGCCTGCTGCCGCCGGGATTGCGGATAAGGAGGTTGCGGGCGAGAAGGTCATTGATGTCGCGCTGTGCGGTGTCGACCGAACATCTGGCCAGAGACGCCCATTTCCGCGCGGTCAGATGGCCCTCAAACCCGTCAAGAAAGCGGTTGAGGACATCCTTCTGCCGGGCCGACAGAGGCTCTTGCTCGGCGTGCCGCCAGAAGTCCGCCTTGCGCAAGACCCCCGTGCTGTCGGCTTGCGCGTCATCGATGGCTCTGCCAAAGCACTCCAGAAACCAGGCCAGCCAGGGCGTGATGTCCAGCGAGCCTTTCTGGGTGCGCTCAAGCATCTCGTAATATCTCGCGCGTTCACGCTGGATGCGCGCTGACATGCTGTAGAAGCGCTGGCCGGATCCTTCCATCTGCGCGATGGCCAGATCGGCGACGGCGCGGGCTATGCGCCCATTGCCATCCTCGAAGGGATGGATGGTCACGAACCACAGATGGGCAATGGCGCTGCGCACAAGGCCGTCCATCGCCGGCGTATCGTTGAACCAGGCAAGGAAGCGCTCCATTTCCCGCGCCACCTGATCAGCAGGGGGCGCCTGAAAATGGACCTTCTGGCGCCCGACCGGTCCGGAGACGACCTGCATCGGTCCGTCATGATCGGTACGCCAGGCGCCAACCGCAATCTTGTGAAGACCCGAATAGCCCGTCGGGAACAGGGCGCCATGCCAGCCGAACAGGCGCTCGTGCGTCAGAGGCGCACGGTGATTGTGCATGGCGTCGAGCATCATCTCGACCACGCCTTCAACCCGCCGGTCTGAGGGGGCCGAGCCGCCTTGAGGAAGCCCAAGCCGGCGCGCGACCGAGGACCTGACGCTGGACAGGTCAAGCAGCTCGCCTTCGATCTGGCTGCTCTTGAGCACATCTTCGACCGTTGCACGAAACTCCGCCTCGAGCTGCAGATCAAAGCCGAGGCGCTTCATCTGGCCAAGCAAACGGCCCTGCCTGTGCCGGGCGTCGCCAAGGCGCGCGAGCAGTTGCGCGCCGTCCCACGAGAATGCCGGCCAGGCGGCGTGCTCCCAGATATACATGATTTCTCCGCAGACTTTGCCGGGAAAACTACGCCCCTCTGCGGCCAAAGACAAGATTTTTGCCGCATAGTGTGCGGAGAAACTGGCCTCATTCGCCGCAAATCCTGAGATACGCCATGACCAGCCGCCGCGAAGCCGTCCTCAGCGCCCTGCATCAGGCCCTCTCAGGCGGGCTGGCGGCCAGGGTGGTTCGCAATGAGATCCTGCCCGAGAAGGTCGCCTCTCCAGGTCTCGTCATCGTGCGCGATGGCGAGCCGGGCGAGCCGGACGTGACGCTCAATCCGCGCACGGAGTATTACGCTCACAGGGCCGAGATCGAGGCCTATGTGCCGCGCCCGCCTGGAGGCGGGGGCGAGGCCGGGCTCGATGCGCTCATCGAGGCGATCGCGAGCGCGCTGCGGCCCGATCCCTCGCTTGGCGGCCTGTGCGAGATGCTCACTGTGTCGGCGCCGGAGACGGGCGTGCTGGGAATAGAGGGCGCTGCGCCATTTCTGAGCGCCCGCCTCACGGTCACGCTGGAATACCTGGTGAGCGATCCGCTCACGCCCTGACCTCCAACCACACAAGGAGTGATCCCATGTCCAAGGTGCGCGCGTACGGCGCGGACGCCACGCTGAAGGCTTGCCGCGAGGCGAGCTATGGCGCCGCGCCGGTGTCGGGCTATCGAAGCCTTGATTTCAAATCCACGGACCTGTCGTCAGCCCAGCCGCTGGGAGATGACCCGCTCCTGGGGCGCGGGCGCAATGCGCAGGATCCCTATCGCGGCCTCATCACCGACGAGGGCCAGCTGGAGATACCCCTGGACCTGCGCGCTACCGGCTTCTGGCTGACTGGTCTGTTCGGCGATCCGGTGACGACGCCGGTCAAGGCGTCGGGCTCGATCGCCTTCGCCGCCAACCCGTCGCCGGGGGCGACCCTTACGCTGAACGGCGTGGTGTGGACGTTTGTGGATGATGATCCGCAGGCCGGTGAGACGGAAATCCAGGCGACGGTCACCCAGACCCTCGATCAGCTGGTCAGCAACCTCAATGCGTCTGCCGATGCCGAGATCGCCAAATGCACCTATTCCCGGCCGACCAGCACGCAGACGCTGGTGATCGTGTTCGACACGGCAGGCCCGACCGGCAACAGCTTCACCCTTGCAGCATCGGCGGCGAGCGTGTCCGGGCCGACGCTGACCGGGGGCGGCTACGCCCATGTCTGGGAGAGCGGCGCGGATGACATCCCGAGCTACACCATCGAGATCGGCCACCCGAAACTCACGACGCCGGTCTTCTTCCGCCATCTCGGCACGGTGATGGAGAGCCTCAATTTCGAGATGGGCCAGGAGGGGCCTGCCAATGCGCGGCTGCAACTGGTGGCGCAGGGCGAAGAACCGGCCCCGGCCACGGTCGACGCGAGCCCCGAAGCCTTCTCGCTGCGCCGCTTTTCCCAGGGTCGCGGCTTCATCCGGCGCGGCGGCCAGCCGCTCGCAGGGGTAACCGGCGGCAGCTTGACCTTCTCCAACAATCTCGAACGGGTGCGGGTGATCCGCGAGGACGGCCGGATCGAGGCGGCCGATCCCACCTTCGCGTCCGCTGAAGGGTCGATGACGGTGCGCTTTGATGGCGCGACGCTGGTGGCCGAGGCGGCCAATGGCGATCCCGTCGCCCTCGAATACGGGTTCACATTCCCCGAAGGCTACGCGCTGCGGTTCGAGCTGCCGCGCGTCTTCCTGCCCAAACCCAAATACGCCGTCTCCGGCCCCGGCGGGGTCGAGGCGAGCTTCGACTGGCGCGCCGCCTTCGACGACAGTGAGGGGACCATGCTGCGCGCCCACCTCCTGAACGACGTCACCAGCTACGCATGAGGATATTCCCATGATCCGTCTTGATCTTTCGCGCGAGCCGCGCTGGCTCGATCTCGGCCACGGCGTGCGCGTGCGCGTGGGGCCGCTGACCACCTCCCTGATGGCGGCCGCCCGCAGCGATCCGGCCGTCTCCAGCCTGCCCGAAGGCGCCTCCAACGAGACCATTGCCGTGGCCATGGCCAAGGCGCTCGCCCGGCTCGTCGTCGAGGACTGGGAGGGCGTCGGCGATGCGGACGGGACCCCTGTGCCAGTGACTCCGGAGGGGATCGATGCGCTCCTCTACATCCGGCCGCTCTTTGTGCCCTTCCAGATGCGCTTGGTCTCGAAAGGCCTCATGCTGGATGAAGAAAAAAACGCCTGCGCGCCCTTGCCGAATGGCATTACAGCGGGGGCGACCAGTACTGCCGATCCTGTCATCTCAGCACAGGGCGCGCCTGCGCCGAGTGCCCTTACCGGCTGAACCGCCCCCATACCCTCGAAGGCTTTCAGGTCTGGGATCTCGCCCTGAGGCTCACCGGCCAGATCCGCGCCATGCCCGGCGCGGTCCTGGGCCTCGACATGACCGCTGCCCTCGCCATCGCGGGCGCGCTCGGGGTCGATACACGCATCTGCGCCGAGCTCCTGCCTGATCTCGAGGCGGTGATGGTGCGCGCGATCAACCAGCAGATCAGGAGCGCGAGCGATGAGTGAGCGGCGCGTATCGGTGCGCCTTGCGGTCCTCGGCGGCCGCGAGGCGCGCGCCGAGCTTCACGGCGTGGGCGAAGCGGGCGAACAGGGCATGCGCCGTCTGTCGCGCGAGATGGACGCGGCCAATGCGCGCGTGGGCGCCTTCTTCCGGCGCGTGGAGATCGCTGCGGCTGCGGCGGCGGCCGCCTTTGCAGCGGGCGCAGCGGCGATGATCCGCTCCGGCCTGCAGGTGATCGACAATCAGGCCAAGCTTGCCGCCTCGCTCGGCACCACGGTGGAGAGCATTCAGGTGCTCGAACGCGCCGGTGATCTCGCCGGCGTTTCCATGGGCGAGATCGAGCAGGCCACGATCC
>JBHYFR010000184.1:0-4580 GCA_051859425.1 Oceanicaulis sp.
GCAAGGTCCGGTCGTGGCGCAGTTCGGCAATGCCTCGGGCCGGCGCCTCGATGGCATCCGGATCTCGGCGCGCGTGGGCGAGCCGGTTCGCGCTGCAGCGGCGGGCGAGGTCGTCTATGCCGGCAATGAGCTTCAGGGATATGGCGAGCTGGTGCTGATCCGCCACGAAGACCGCTGGGTCACAGCCTATGGCCTCAATTCGGTGTTGCGCGTCCAGCAGGGTCAGCGCGTGAATGCCGGTGATCATATCGCCGACGCCGGGGGCGCCGGTCCGGGCGAGGGGCCTGTCCTTCACTTTGAAATCCGGCGCGGCGTCACGCCGGTCAATCCGCTCGATCAACTGCCCCGGCGCTAGAAATCAGCCGTCAGGCCTTGTTGCAACGCGGGCGCACCCCGATATAGTCGCGGCGCAGTTCAATCCCCCTCAACCGTGGAGCGCTTATGACCGTCGCGACCGACACTTTCCTTATCGCAGCCGCCGCCGGCGGCGGGCAATTCCTCAGCACGCTCCTGATGATCGTGGCGTTCATCGCCATTTTCTACTTCCTCATCATGCGTCCCCAACAGCAACAGGTGAAGCGTCATCGCGAGATGATCGCCAATCTGCGCCGCGGCGACGAAGTGGTCAGCGGCGGCGGCCTGATCGGCAAGGTCACGCGCCTGACCGACGACGAAGCCACGCTGGAGCTGGCTGAAGGCGTTCGGGTCAAGGTCATTCGCTCGACCATCACCCAGGTGCGCACGCGCACCGAACCGGCCAATGATTCCGGCGATGATGAGGAAGAGGCCAAGCCCGCCGCGAAGAAGCCTGCTGCCGCCAAAAAGCCTGCTGCGCGCAAGCCGGCCGCCCGCAAGGCGCCGGCCAAGCCCGCAGGCGACAAGCCGTCGGAATAAGCGCGCCGCGCGAGGCTGACCGCCAGACCTCGCCCCAGTCAGACCGGAACGTCCATGCTCTATTTCCCTCCTTGGAAGACGGTGCTGATTCTGGCCGTCATCCTTATCGGCTTCGTGTTCACCCTGCCCAATTTCGTACCCGAATCGGTGCGTTATGGTGAGGATGGTCGCGCCAACGCTCCGTGGTCCTTCCTGCCCAATCAGACGGTCAATCTGGGCCTGGACCTCCAGGGCGGGTCGCATCTGGTGTTCCAGGTCGATCTTGATGAGGTGCGCCAGGAGCGCCTGAGCAATCTCAGTGACGATGTGCGGGTCCTGTTCCGGACGGTTCCGCCGATCCTCACATCGGGCCAGCCGGCGGTCATCGACGATCAGATTGTGGTCCGGCTGACTGACCCTGCCGACATGGCCGGGGCGCTGCGCCGCTTGGACGGCATCAATGACCGGGTGACCGGCACAGGCGGGCAGGCGGGTACGGCGCGTACACTGGACATTCGCAATTCCGGTGACGGGCGCACCATCACGATCGCCATCTCCGAAGCGGAGCTGGACTCCATCCGCCGGCGCACGGTGCAACAGTCCATCTCGATCATCCGGCGCCGGATTGACGGCATGGGCACGACCGAGCCGGTGATCGCCCGTCAGGGCGATGACCGGGTGCTGGTCCAGGTGCCGGGCGAAAGCGATCCCCAGCGCATTATCGAACTGGTTGGCACGACCGCGCGCATGACCTTCCACATGGTGGAGGCCGGGGTGGATGTGGGTCCCGATTGCCGAGGCCGCACACCACCGGGCATTGAGGTGTTCCCGACCGACGAGCCGACCGAACCGTGTCTGGCTGTGCAGCGCCGCGCCCTGGTGACGGGCGAGCAGTTGTCGAGCGCCGGTCAGAGCTTCGATGAGAACGGTCAGCCGGTTGTGGCCTTCACCTTCAACCAATCCGGGGCCCGCGCCTTTGGCGAGGCCACCCAGCGCAATGTCGGGCGGCGCTTTGCTGTCGTGCTCGACGGCGTCATCATCACGGCGCCTGTCATCCGCACGGCGATCCTGGGCGGCTCTGGCCAGATCCAGGGCAATTTCACCGTCCGCTCGGCCACGGACCTGGCGACGATGATCGGCGCCGGCGCGCTGCCCGCGCGGCTGGCCCCGATTGAAGAGCGCACTGTGGGCGCCAGCCAGGGCCAGGATTCCATCGAACGCGGTCAGATCGCGATCCTGATCGGCTTTGGCCTGGTGATCGTGTTCATGTGGCTGGCCTACGGATATTTCGGCGTGGTCTCCACTGCGGCTCTGATCACCAACGTGTTCCTGTTGCTGGGGGCCTTGTCAGGCCTGCAGGCGACCCTGACCCTGCCGGGCATTGCGGGCATTGTTCTGACCATCGGCATGGCGGTGGACGCCAATGTGCTGATCTATGAGCGAATACGCGAGGAATGGCGCAGCGGGCGAACGCTCGCGAGCGCCATCGAGAACGGTTATAACCACGCCCTCTCAGCCATTCTGGACGCCAATATCACGACCTTCATTGCGGCGGGCGTGCTGTACATGATGGGCGCCGGTCCGGTGCGTGGTTTCGCCGTGACGCTGGGCATCGGTATCTTGACGTCGGTGTTCACCGCATTCGTCCTGTCGCGCCTGTTGATCGCGACCTGGCTGCGGGTCGCGCGGCCCAAATCGTTGGCGATGTAGGAGCGACCGGTCATGAATGCTTTTCCCCTGGTACGCCTGCTGCCGTCTGAAACGCAGTTCCAGTTCATCCGGATGCGGGTGGGCGCTTTCATACTGTCGCTCTTCCTGGTCCTTGGATCGGTGGGCGCCTTCTTCACCTTCGGGCTCAATCTGGGCATCGACTTTCGTGGCGGCACGGCGATTGCGCTGAGCACCGCGCCTGAACCGGCCGATCTGGGGCAGATCCGCACAGCGCTGGCCGAACTCAATCTGGGCGATGTCCAGGTGCAGGAGTTTGGCGGGCCGTCCGATGTACTGGTGCGCGTCGCCATGGTGGATGCCGAAACCGCAGAACGGGTCTCGGGCGCACCCGTGGAGGATTTCGAAGCCGCCCAGCAGGCTGCGCGCCGGGCGGTTCAGGCGGTGCTGAACGACACCCTGACGTCCGTGGAATATCTCAGCGTCGAGGTGGTCGGACCGCAAGTTTCCGGCGAGCTCATTGTGGCGGGCACCACGGCGGTGATCGTCGCCCTCGTCTTGATGCTGCTCTACATCTGGTTCCGGTTTGAGTGGCAATTCTCGGTGGGCGCGGTTCTGGCCCTGATCCACGACGTGATCCTGACCATTGGCTTCTTTGCGGTGACGCAGCTGGAGTTCAACCTGCCGACAATCGCGGCGATCCTCACCATTGTCGGCTATTCGATGAACGACACGGTGGTGGTGTATGACCGCATCCGGGAAATGTTCCGCAAGTTCAAGACCAAGCCCACGGTCGAGGTGCTCGATCTGGCGATCAACGCCACCTTGTCGCGCACCATCCTGACGTCAGGCACCACGCTGGTAGCGATCCTGGCCATGGCGCTCATTGGCGGGCCGGCGCTGGAAGTCTTCGCCCTGGCGATGATCTGGGGCGTAGCCATTGGCACCTATTCATCGATCTTCGTGGCGGCGCCGCTGCTGACGCTGACCGGTGTGAAGCGCGAGAGCGGTGAAGAGGGCGGCGCTCAAGGCTATGGCGTCTGAGTTTCGCGTTCCGGCAATCGACGCCTTTGGTGACGGGGGATTCCGCATCGGGGGCGTGCGCAAGGAAGGAGCGACGCTGATCCTGGACGGCGCTGCGCGGTCCTGGCGTGACGCGCCGCAGGACGCCGGCGCGCTGACGCCCGCCCATTTCACCGACCTGATCGGCGCCCAGGCGCGTCCCGACATTGTCGTGCTGGGCGCCGGCGAGCGCCTGATCCATCCCCCGGCTGCGGTGCGCAAGGCTTTCCGCGATGCCGGGATCGGACTTGAAGTGATGGACACAGGTTCGGCCTGCCGCACCTATAACCTGCTGGCCGGTGAGGCGCGGCGGGTCTATGCGGCGCTGCTGCCGGTTTAGCCGTCAGCTGACCGGTCCGCCGAACCGCTCGGTCCATTCAGCCACCGCATCATCCTCGATCTTGGCGAACAGGATGGGCGGCGCGGTGAAGGCGAGCCCGCGCGGCAGGGCGTCGAGCAGGTCTCTGGCCGGCCCTGAAGGCCAGGTGCGGTTGGCCTGGGGCACGCCAATGGCGTCCAGGATCGCGGCTGCGGCTTGCGGGATCACCGGCTGGGCGATGATCGCGGCGATCACGGCCAGATTGATGCCGGTGCGCACGCCCAGCGCGGCGGCTTCAGGGTCGGTCTTGAACTTCACCCAGGGCTCGGCGCGGGTGAGATATTCATTGCCCGCGGCCCACAGCGCGCGCGTTTCCACGCCCGCCTTCCTGAAATCCATCGCTTCGTAGTGGGCGGTAATGGCCTTCAGGCGCGCCTCAAGTTCGGCCTCAAGCCAGGCTTCGTGCTCGCCCGGCTCACCGCCATCGGGGATTTTGCCGTCAAACCGCGCCGCGCCGAACTTGGTGATCCGGTTCACGAAATTGCCCAGCACATTGGCCAGATCGGTGTTGATGGCGCCCTGGAAATGCTCCCAGGTGAACTGGGCGTCCGCGCCTTCGGGCGCGTAGGCGGTGAGATACCAGCGCCAGTAATCAGCC
>JBHYFR010000185.1:0-4576 GCA_051859425.1 Oceanicaulis sp.
CACCCCCGTCAAACGCCTTCGGCGTCCGACCCCCTCAAGGGGAGGGAGTAAGAGCGCCAGCCTCAAATGCGAATGCTCTGCGTTTACGGGGGAGGAAAGAGCTGCGTCGTCTTCGGGACAGCATCATGACTGAGCGCCGCCGTATCGGTTCCGTCCTGGTCGCCAATCGCGGCGAGATCGCTGTGCGCGTGCTGCGGCACGCCAGGAACAACCAGATGCGCGCCATCGCGGTCTATTCCGACGCGGACGCGGGCGCGATGCATGTGCGCGAGGCGGACCTGGCTGTGCGCATCGGCCCGGCGCCGGCCGCGCAGAGCTATCTGGACATGGACGCCATCCTGGCGGCGGCCAAGGCCACAGGCGCGGACGCCATCCATCCCGGTTACGGCTTTCTGTCGGAGAACGCAGGCTTTGCGCGTGCTGTGATCGAGGCGGGGCTGATCTGGATCGGCCCTCCGCCCGACGCCATCGAGGCCATGGGCGACAAGGCCCGCGCCAAGGCGCTGCTGGCCCAGTCGGGCGTGCCCATGATCCCCGGCTGGCAGGGCGAGGACCAGTCCGACGACAATCTCGCCCGCCAGGCCGAGGCAATCGGCTATCCGCTGCTGATCAAGGCGGTGGCCGGCGGGGGCGGGCGCGGGATGCGCGCGGTCCATGACCCGGCGGAATTCCTGGACGCACTCACCTCGGCCCGGCGCGAGGCGAAATCGGCCTTTGGCGATGATACGGTCATGCTGGAAAAGCTGATCGAGCAGGCCCGCCATGTTGAGGTGCAGGTCTTCGCCGACACCCATGGCAATGTGCTCCATATCGGCGAGCGCGATTGCTCGGCCCAGCGCCGGCGCCAGAAAGTCGTGGAGGAAGCGCCCTCGCCTGCCGTCAATGCAGAGCTTCGCGCCGCCATGGGCGCGCAAGCGGTCAAGGCGGCGCAGGCGGTGGGCTATGCTGGCGCGGGCACAGTGGAATTCCTGCTGGACGCGGACGGCGCGTTCTACTTCCTGGAAATGAACACCCGCCTGCAGGTGGAGCATCCCGTCACCGAGGAGGTGTACGGCATGGATCTGGTGGGCTGGCAGTTCCTGGCCGCCGAGGGCGGCGCCCTGCCCGCCACCCAGGACCAGATGGAGCCCTATGGCCATTCCATCGAAGTGCGGCTCTACGCCGAAGACCCGCTGGACGGCTTCAAGCCGCAATCGGGCCAGATCGCCTGGTTCGACACTGACGATGCCGAGCGTCATGTGCGCATCGATACCGGGTTCGAGACCGGCGATGTCATCTCCACCGCCTATGACGCCATGGTCGCCAAATTCATTTCGTTTGCGATGAACCGCGACGAGGCCATCGACCTGATGCTCGAAGGGCTCGCCAAGGCGCCCCTGATGGGGGTCAAGACCAATCGCGATTTCCTGATGCGCCTGATCGCCAGCGAGGCGTTCCGGGCGGGCGCCGTCACCATTTCCGACCTGGACGACTGGGCGGGCGCCGCAACCGGACCCTTTGAACCCGCTGATGTCTCCAGAGAGGCTGTTTTTGTCACCACACTGCTGTTGGCGCGACACCCGGCGGGGGTGGTTCGGTCCGGTTCGGTGACACGTTTCGCCCTGAAACTGGACGTGGACGGGGCCCGGGTTGAGCCCATGGTGGAGCAGACCGGACCCGGCGCGCTGACCGTCACTATGGGGGATAGCCGCCACGATATCACCCTTCTGGAACGCGACGGCCCGCGCCTGCGCTACCGGCTGGACGGCGTGGACCGGCGCTGTGTGGCGCTGCAGGACGCAGACGGGGCGGTGCATATCGCCTTGAATGATCGCATCGCCGTGGTGCGCGAACCGGCTGTGCTGGCAGGCGCCGGCGCAGCCGATCCGTCACGCGTCACGGCGCCGGTGAGCGGCGCTGTCGTCGCCGTCCATGTGAAGCCCGGCGACGCGGTGAAAGCCGGCGATGTGCTCGCGGTGATGGAAGCCATGAAGATGGAGATGCGCCTGGCCGCCGCCACAGATGGCGTGGTGGCCGCGGTGCATGCCGCACCAGGCCAGCAGGCCGCAGGCGGCGCCCTGCTGATCGAACTCAAGCTTGAGGAATAGCCATGACGGACAAGGCTGTACTGACCTGCGCGCTCAATGGCGTGCTGACCAATCCCAAGACCCACCCCGTGCCGGTGACGCCCGAACAGATGGCCGCCAGCGCGCGCGAGGCCTATGACGCGGGCGCCGCGGTGATGCACGTGCATTTCCGCATGCAGGAGGAAGGCCTTGGTCATTTCCCCAGCTGGGACCCGGAGGTGGCTGCGGCCATTATCGACGCCATCCGCGATGCCTGCCCGGATGTGATCATCAACCAGACCACCGGCATTGTCGGTCCGGATGTGTCGGGGCCTGTGGCCTGCATCAAACGGGTCAAGCCGGAGATCGCGGCGTGCAATGCCGGCTCGCTCAATTATCTCAAGCTCAGGAGCGATGGCAGCTGGGCCTGGCCGCCCATGGTGTTCGACAATCCGGTGGATAAGATCCAGACCATGCTGGACGCCATGGCCGAGGTGGGCGCCCATCCCGAGTTCGAATGCTTCGATGTGGGCATTGTGCGCAGCGTGGGCATGTATATCGAAAACGGCATGGCCCCGGCCGCCCACTACAACTTCGTCATGGGCGTGGCGTCCGGCATGCCGTGCGACGCTGACCTGTTGAAATTGCTCATCAAATACAAGCGCGAGGGCGATCCCTGGCAGGCCACGCTGATCGGGCGCCAGGAGATCTGGCCGGTCCACCAGCGCGTCGCCGAGCTGGGCGGCATGCTGCGAACGGGTCTTGAGGATACATTCTACCTGCCTGACGGCACACGGGCGCCCGGAAACGGCGCATTGATCGAGTCGCTGGCGCAATGCGCGAAAAACGCCGGACGCGAGGTGGCGTCTCCGCAGGAAGCCCGTAAGATCATGGGATTGACGCACTAGACCACCGGCCTTGCGGACCGGAGGCGCGATAACGGGAGTATGGCATGCAGGCGACCGCGAAGGACTTGCCGCGAATTCTGGACGGGCTGTTCCCCTCTTCTCCGGCGAGGATGCTCGATCAGGCGCAACGGCGCGGGGATGCGCCGGCCTATACCGCTTTTGATGGCGCGAACTGGGTTTCGACCAGCTGGCGCGACTATGCCGGTCAGACGCGGCAGGCGGCGCGCGCCCTTGTAGCGCTGGGCTTCAAGGCTGATGACGCCTGCGCCATCCTGGGGTTCAACCGGCCTGAATGGACCATCACCGCCCTGGCCGCGATGATGGCGGGCGGGCGCCCGGCGGGCGTCTACTGGACCAGCTCCGAGCCGGAAATCGCCTATATCCTCCAGCATTCGGAAAGCCCGGTCTATCTGGTGGAGACCGCCGAGCAGGCGCGCAATGCGCTGGCGCTGAAGGCCGAATGCCCGAACCTCGCCCACATCATCATGATGCAGGGGCCTGAAGCCGCGCCCGAGGGCGTGTTGAGCTGGGAAGCCTTCCTGGCCAGAGGCGAGGCGCAATATGACGATGAAGTCAGTGCCAGGCTCAAGGCCATCAACGAAGCGACCGTCGGCGCGCTGATCTACACTTCGGGCACGACCGGCCCGCCCAAGGCGGTGATGCTCAGCCACGGCAATATCTCGTGGAGCGCCGGCATGCTGTCGGAAATGTTCAAGCACCGCGAGGGCGATACCGGCCTGTCCTATCTGCCCATCGCCCACATCGCCGAGCAGCAGGCGAGCGTGCACAATCACGTGGCGTCGGGCTCCAATCTCTATTTCGCCCGCTCCATGGAGACGCTGGCCGAAGACCTAAAGGCCGCGCGCCCGACGGTGTTCTTCGGCGTTCCGCGGGTCTGGGAGAAGTTCAACGAGGCGCTGCGCGGGCGTCTGGCCGAGGCGACAGGCCCCAAGGCGAAGATCGCCGCCTGGGCCATGGGCGTGGCCAAGCGTTATCATGAGGCGGACATCAATGGCGCCAGTCCGGGACCGCTTCTGAGCCTGCAAATGGGCCTGGCGCGCAAGCTGGTGCTGGACAAGATCAAGACCGCGCTGGGGCTTGACCGGGCGCGCATGCTGATCTCCGGCGCCGCGCCGATCTCCAAGGAGGTGCTGGTGTTCTTCACCAGCCTCGATCTCGTCATCTACGAAGGCTACGGCCAGTCGGAAACCAGCGCCCCCACCGCCTTCAACCAGCCCGGCGCGGTGCGTCTGGGGTCGGTGGGGCGCATGATCGACCACATGGAGGCGCGCGTCTCCGAAGAGGGCGAGCTGCAGGTCAAAGGCCCCAATATCTTCGCCGGTTACATGAAGAATAACGAAGCCACCGAGAGCAGCTTCACCCGCGATGGCTGGATGCGCACCGGCGATGTGGTGCGCATTGACGAGGACGGGTTTGTCTTTATCACCGGCCGGATCAAGGACATCATCATCACGTCAGGCGGCAAGAACATCACGCCGGCCAATATCGAAACCGACCTGATGAATGATCCGCTGATCGAGCATGCCGTGGTGGTCGGCGATGCACGGCCTTACCTCACCGCGCTGGTCACGCTGAGCGAGGAGGGACTGGCCAAATTCGCCA
>JBHYFR010000186.1:0-3510 GCA_051859425.1 Oceanicaulis sp.
GTGATGGTGGCCGTGGGTGAGATGGGGATCGTCCAGCGGCTTGCTGCGCTGCTGCAGCCAGGTGCGCATCATGTCCATTTCAGCGGCCTGACTGGCGGCGATCCGCTCGCCCAGCCGCCGCACGCCGGGATGGGCGCCGCGCGTATCGAGAAGCTCGACCATCTCCACAGCCTGGGCGTGGTGGACGATCATGTGCTGCATAAACACCACGTCGGCCTCGATGAAGCGTGACCGGCTGAGCTCAAGCGCAGCCTCAGCGGATATCTGGCGCGAGGGTTCGCCCGGCTCACCCGGCTGAAAGATCGGCGAGGCCTCGCTAACGGCGCCGGCAGCCGCAATGCCAGCCACAAGCAAAAGAATGCGAACCATTTCAGAGACCTCTTTGAGCGGACCAGATGCGGCGCCTCGGCGGCGCATCTTGGCGCAAGCCCCTGCGCGCGCCAACCCGTTGAACCGCCAGTTTGTACATCACCGGCGCCCGATCTGTATCGCCGGGCCATGAACCGTGCGGCCAAAGCACCCCGCTCGCCGTTTCCCCATTGGAATGGCGCGGTGTTGCGCTACCCTGTGATGGGCAGGTCTGTTGATTGGAGGCTGCAACATGTTCGCGTGGAAGCATTTTGCGCGGTGGGTGTCCGGTCTTGCCATGCTGGCCGGCGCTGCGGCGCTGGCGGGCGGCGCCCTCACCCAGGAGCGCGCTGACGGGCCGCTGGTCAAGACCGCGGTGCTGACCGGCGTCATCGGGCCGGCCAACTCGGGCTATATCAGCCGGTCCATCCGCACGGCCGAGCGCGAAGGCGCCGCCCTGCTGGTCATCGAGATGGATACGCCCGGCGGCCTGGACACGGCGATGCGCGACATCAATCGCGCGATGATCGCATCGGACGTCCCGGTGGCCGTGTTCGTGCATCCCTCGGGCGCGCGCGCCACCAGCGCCGGAGCCTATATCCTCTACGCCAGCCATATCGCCGGCATGGCGCCGGGCACGAGCATCGGCGCGGCCACCCCGGTCCAGATGGGCGGCGGCGAGGAGACCGCCCCGCCCGCGACACCGCGCGAGGTCGAAGAAGACGCCGAAAGCGGCGAGTCAGAGGATGCGCAAAGACCCGAGCGCAGCGCGCCGTCCAACGCCCAGGCCATGCGCAACAAGGTGGTCAACGATTCAGTGGCCTATATCCGCTCCCTGGCCGAAATGCGCGGGCGCAATGCCGACTGGGCCGAAGAGGCGGTGCGCGAGGGCGTGAGCGTGTCCTACTCCGAGGCGCTGGAGCTCGACGTCATCGAGATCGTCGCCGCCAGCCTGGACGACTTCGCCGCGCAGGCAGACGGGCGTGAAGTCACGCTGAGCGGCGGGCGCACCGTGACCCTGGCGCTGGAGGGCGCTCGCTTCGAGGCCGTGGAGAAGACCTTCGCCGAAGAGGCGCTGGCGGTGATCACCGATCCCAACATCGCCTTCATGCTGCTCAATCTCGGCTTCATCGGGCTTCTGGTGTCCTTCTATAACGGGCTGGAGCCTGTGACCGCGATCGCGGGCGTGATCTTCATCATTGTGGGCTTCTACGCACTCAACACATTGCCGGTGAATTACGCCGGGGCGGCGCTGATCATCCTGGGACTTGTGTTGCTGGTCGCAGAAGCCTTCCTGGCGTCCTCCGGCCTGTTGGCGCTGGGCGGGCTCGCCGCCTTCGCCATCGGCTCGCTGATGCTGATGGACACCGAGGTGGAGGGCCTGCGCGTGGACTGGCGCCTGATCGCCGGGACCACAGTCGCTCTGGGCGCGGCCAGCTTGCTTCTGATGAGCTACGGCCTGGCCGCCCAGGGTCGCAAGGTGACCACCGGCGAGAAGGGCCTTATCGGCATGACCGGCCACGTGATTTCGTGGGAGGGCGCCGCCGGTTATGTCATGGTGGACGGCGAGCGCTGGCGCGCGGTGTCCTCTGACGCGCTCAAGGCCGGCGATGCCATCAAGGTGCTTGGTCTGGACGGTCTGACCTTGAAAGTCAGGTTGGCCAAATAGACGTATGACGAAATAGCCATCATCTGGAAGGAGGCACGGCCATGGCCGAAATCGGCGTCAATATCGGGTTCTGGATTGCGATCGTCGTCATCGCATTCACGATCATTTCCTCGGCCATCAAGGTCCTGCGCGAGTATGAGCGCGCTGTGGTCTACACGCTGGGCCGTTACACTGGCACGTCAGGTCCAGGCCTGATCATCCTCATCCCCTTCATCCAGCAGATGGTGCGCGTGGACATCCGCACCGTGGCCGAGGACGTGCCCAGCCAGGACGTCATCAGCCAGGACAACGTGTCGGTGAAGGTCAACGCGGTGATTTATTACCGCATCGTCGATGCGGCCAAGGCGATCAACCAGGTCGAGGATTTCCGCATGGCCACCAGCCAGCTGGCGCAGACCACGCTGCGCTCGGTGCTCGGCAAGCACGATCTCGACGAGATGCTGTCAGAGCGCGACAAGCTCAATGACGACATCCAGAAAATCCTTGATGACCAGACCGAGGCCTGGGGCATCAAGGTGGCCAATGTGGAGATCAAGCATGTGGATCTGGATCCGTCCATGATCCGCGCCATCGCCCGTCAGGCCGAGGCCGAGCGTGAGCGGCGCGCCAAGATCATCTCCGCCGAGGGCGAGCAGCAGGCCGCCGCCAAGCTGGCCGAAGCCGCCAACATTCTGGGCGCCCAGGACGGCGCGCTGCAGCTGCGCTATCTCAGCACCCTCACCGAGATCGGCGGCGAGAACAATTCGACCATCATCTTCCCGATGCCGATCGATTTGCTGGCCCAGCTCTCCGGCTTCATCAAGGACCGCGACTGAGGCCGCAGGCTGAGCCGATATCAGCGCGCATGAAAAACCCCGGCCTGCGGTGCAGGCCGGGGTTCTTTTTGGCTGCGTTTCAGCGCGTCAGAAGCGCGTGGCCAGCACCGCCAGCATCAGGAGCGCCACGATATTGGCGATCTTTATCATCGGGTTCACGGCCGGACCGGCGGTGTCCTTGTAGGGATCACCCACCGTGTCGCCGGTCACTGCGGCCTTGTGGGCTTCAGAGCCCTTGCCGCCGTGATGGCCGTCCTCGATGTATTTCTTGGCGTTGTCCCACGCCCCGCCGCCTGAGGTCATCGAGATGGCCACGAACAGGCCGGTCACGATCACGCCCAGCAGCATGGCGCCCACAGACACGAGCGCATCACCCTTGCCCGCTTCATTGAAGCCGAGCGCGCCGCCGCCGACGAACCAGATGACGGCGAACAGAACGATGGGCGAGAGCACCGGCAGCATGGACGGCACGATCATTTCGCGGATCGCCGCCGTGGTCAGCATGTCCACGGCCCGGCCATAATCGGGCTTCTCCTCGCCCTTCATGATGCCCGGCTTCTCCTTGAACTGGCGGCGCACCTCGGTGACCACAGCCTGGGCGGCGCGGCCCACGGCGGTCATCGACCAGCCCGCGAACAGGAAGGGCAGAAGGCCGCCGAACAACAGACCCACCACCAC
>JBHYFR010000186.1:3520-4551 GCA_051859425.1 Oceanicaulis sp.
GGGTTGGACAGATCGAAGTTCAGATTGCCCGCGTCGGCGAAGAACGGATAGCTCGACGGGTTGGAGGCGAAATACTTGATGTCCTCGGTATAGGCCGCGAACAGCACCAGCGCGCCCAGGCCCGCCGATCCGATGGCGTAGCCCTTGGTGACGGCCTTGGTGGTGTTGCCCACCGCGTCGAGCGCGTCGGTGGTGTCACGCACCTCGCCTTCAAGACCGGCCATTTCGGCGATGCCGCCGGCATTGTCGGTCACCGGACCGAAGGCGTCGAGCGCCACAACCATGCCGGCAAGCGCCAGCATCGTGGTCACGGCGATGGCGATACCGAACAGGCCCGCCAGATTGAAGGTCACCAGGATGGCGATGATGATCACCAGGGCGGGCAGCGCCGTGGATTCCATCGACACGGCCAGACCCTGGATCACGTTGGTGCCATGACCGGATTCCGACGACTTGGCCACCGAGCGCACCGGGCGGTAATTGGTGCCGGTATAGTATTCGGTGATCCAGATGATCAGACCGGTCACCGCCAGGCCGACCACGCCGCACAGGAACAGATTGCCTCCGCTCATCACCAGGCCATTGCTGGCGGTGAAGGCGGTGTCAAACCCGACAAGGAAGTGCGTCGCCACAGCGACACCGCCCAGCGACAGCACGGCCGAGGCGATGAAGCCCTTGTACAGGGCGCCCATCACATTGGTGGAACCCTTGGACAGGCGCACGAAGAACGCCCCCAGGATCGAGGCGATGATGCACACCGCGCCGATGGCCAGCGGGAACACCATCATGGCGTCCAGCCCCGCATCGCCGCGGAAGAAGATCGAGGCCAGCACCATGGTGGCCACAACCGTCACCGCATAGGTCTCGAACAGGTCGGCGGCCATGCCCGCGCAGTCGCCGACATTGTCGCCCACATTGTCGGCGATGGTGGCCGGGTTGCGCGGATCATCCTCGGGGATGCCCGCTTCCACCTTGCCCACCATGTCGCCGCCCACGTCGGCGCCCTTGGTGAAGATGCCGCCGCCCAGACG
>JBHYFR010000187.1:0-4537 GCA_051859425.1 Oceanicaulis sp.
CCTGACAGTCGGCCAGCTTGCCGGGCAGGGAGGAGATGTCCAGCGCACTCTTGCGCCGGGTTAGCTCGCGCGCCTTGCGCGCGGCTTCGCGCGCCGCCGCGGCCTCGACGATCTTGGCGACGATGGCCTTGGCCTCTGTGGGGTGCTCCTCGAACCATTCCGACAGCGTGTCATAGACCGCGCCTTCCACCGCCGGACGGACCTCGCTGGACACCAGCTTGTCCTTGGTCTGGCTGGAGAATTTCGGGTCGGGCACTTTCACCGACAAAACGCAGGTCAGCCCCTCGCGCGCATCATCGCCGGTGATGCCCACCTTGGCCTTCTGCGCCGCGCCGGAGGTGGCCGCATACTGGTTGATCACCCGGGTCAGCGCGCCGCGGAAGCCCGCCAGGTGCGTGCCGCCATCGCGCTGGGGGATGGTGTTGGTGAAGCACAGCATGGTCTCGTGATAGCCGTCATTCCACTGCAGGGCGGCTTCCACCGAGACGCCGTCGCGCTCGCCCGCGATCAGAACGGGTTCCGGGAACAGGGCGGCGCGGTTGCGGTCGAGATGCTTCACAAAGGCGGCGACGCCGCCATCATATTGCAGGACTTCCTCAACCGGCTCGGCCTCGCGCTCGTCGCGCAGCACGATGCGCACGCCGGAATTCAGGAAAGCCAGCTCGCGCAGGCGGTGATGCAGGCGGGCGCGGTCGAAGACGATTTCAGAAAAGGTCGTTTCGCTGGGCAGGAAGCGCACGCTGGTGCCCTTGCGGCCATTGGCGTCGCCCGTGACGCGCAAATCCTCGCCATTTTCCGGCTCGCCCAGCCGGAAGCGCATGTAGTGCTCCTTGCCGTCGCGCCAGATGGTCAGGTCCAGCCAGTCCGACAGGGCGTTGACCACCGACACGCCCACGCCGTGCAGGCCGCCCGACACCTTGTAGGAATTCTGGTCGAACTTACCGCCCGCATGAAGCTGGGTCATGATCACCTGGGCCGCCGAGACGCCCTCGCCGGCGTGAATCTGGGTGGGGATGCCGCGACCATCGTCGGTGACGCTGGCCGAGCCGTCGGCGTGCAGCGTCACGGTAATCTGGCTGCAATGGCCGGCCAGGGCCTCGTCGATGGCGTTGTCCACCACCTCATAGACCATGTGGTGAAGGCCCGAGCCGTCATCGGTATCCCCGATATACATGCCCGGCCGTTTGCGCACCGCGTCGAGGCCCTTGAGGACCTTGATGGAGTCCGCGCCATATTCCTGATTCGTGTTCTCTGACATGATCTTCTTTTAAAGGCTTTTGCTACGCTTTGGTAACCGGTTTTGCGCGCGCGCGCACGCGAAGGCTTCAGCCCGCCAGAAGCATCACCGCCACACCCGCCAGGATCAGCGCTGTGACCAGATCGGCCCAGCGCTTCACCCCGCGTGACGCCATCCAGCCGCGCGCCCGCTCGGCCAGCCCCACATGCACCGCGGCGGTGAGGCCATACATGGCCAGCATGATCGCCACCATGGCGGCGTAGCTTGGCGCATCCACCTGGCTGAGATCGAAAAAGGCCGGCAGGAGCGAGAGATAGAAGACGATGGGCTTGGGGTTGGTCATCGGCATGGCCACGCCCGCCACCCACGTCGCGGCGAGCCCGGCGCCCGTGACACGCGGCAGGGCGGCCCCGGCGGGCTTGGGTTTGAGAAAGCCCCGCAAGCCGCCCCAGGCGAACCACAACAGGATCGCCGCCCCGACAAGGCGCGCAGCGAGAAACAGGACCGGCTGCCCCGACGCCAGCTCGGCGGCGGCGGCCAGGCCGAACACCGCCACGGTCAGCCAGATGATGTCGCCGGTGATGATCCCCGCCCCATAGACCCAGCCATGGACGGGCCCCGCGTCCAGCGTGCGCGCCACCATGGCCAGATTGCCCGGCCCCGGCGTGAAGAACAGGATCAGAATGGCGCCGGCGAAAGCGGCGAGCGAGGCGAGCGTCATGGGCCGCTTGCTAGCGCCGGCGCGCCACCCTGCCCAGCGCCCGGAGCAGCCCGGGCTTGGCAGGGTGTGGCCGGGCGCGCTAACCAAGCAGACCTGCAGTTCTGTCCGGAGGCTCCGCCCATGCTGTTCGCCGTCACCTGCACTGATCGAGTCGGCGCCCTGCCTGTGCGCCTGGAGCATCGCGCCGCGCATCTGGCCTGGGCGGGCGCGCCGGACTCGCCGGTAAAGATGGGCGGGCCGCTGCTCGATGGCGAGGGTCAGCCCGCGGGCTCGCTGCTGATCGTGGAAGCCGAGGATGGCGAGCATCTGCGCGCCATCCTGAAAGACGATCCCTACGCCAGGGCGGATCTGTTCGCCGATGTGGTGTGGATGCCGTTCAAATGGACGCTGAAGGCGCCCGAGGGCCTCGCGTGAGGGCGCCGGCGTGAGCGTGACGCTGCCAGCCCCTGGAACCGTGCTCAAGGCGCTGGACGCGATCCCGGATCCCGGCGGCGCGCCGGCCGATTACGACGCCGCTCCGATCCTTGTCGTACGCTCGGGCGAGACCGTGCGGGCGTATGTGAATGTCTGCCCCCATCAGGGCCGCCCGCTCTGCCTGCCATCGGGCCGCACCCTGGTCAGCGAAGGCCGTTTCATCGTCTGCCCGTTTCACAGCGCCAGCTTTGATCTTGAAACCGGCGCCTGCGTGGGCGGTCCGGCGGGCAAGTCGGCGCTGCGGCCAGTCCCCGTCCGCATCGAAAGCGGTGAGGTGATCGCCGCCTGAGGGCGCGCCCCCCTTGCAGCCCGCCTCCTGGCATGGCTTATGCTGCGCTGCAGCGTGAAAAGGCGCGGGAGCCTGCAATGCTATCGCTACTGGGAATGCTGGGGGCGCTGGGCCTTCTGATCTGGCTGGCCTATCGCGGCGTCAGCGTGCTGGTGCTGGCGCCGGTCATGGCGCTGGCGGCGGTGCTGTTCTCGCCCGGAGAGCCGCTGCTGGCCTCCTACACCCAGGTCTTCATGCCGGCGGCAGGCGATTTCATCGCCCGCTACTTCCCCCTCTTCCTGCTCGGCGCGGTATTCGGCCGACTGATGGAACACACAGGTTCAGCGCGGGTGATCGCCGGCGCCATCGCCCGGTGGCTGGGACCCCAGCGCGCCAGCCTGGCGGTGGTGGCGGCATGCGCGGTGCTCACCTATGGCGGCGTATCCCTGTTCGTCGTCGCCTTTGCGATCTACCCCATCGCAGATGCACTGTTCCGTCAGGCCGACATCCCCCGGCGGCTGATCCCGGCGGCGGTGGCGCTGGGAGCTTTCACCTTCACCATGACCGCGCTGCCGGGCACGCCGGCCATTCAGAACGCGATCCCCATGCCCTATTTCGGCACCACGCCCTTCGCCGCGCCGGGGCTGGGCCTGATTGCGGCGCTGGTCATGGTCATTCTGGGCCATGTCTGGATCAGCTGGCGCATCGCAAGGGCGCGCTCGCGCGGCCAGGGTTATGATCACGGCGCGCCCGCAGTGACCCCGGCCCTGGGCGCCCCGGGCGAGGCTGAGCCGCGCGCAGGCGATCCGCCGCTCTGGCTCGCCGCCGCGCCCATCGTGCTGGTGCTGCTGGCCAATTATGTTTTCAGCGCCCATGTCTTCGCCCAGATGAGCGCGCCATGGCTCGCCGAGCCGCGCTTTGGCGCCACGACCCTGTCGTCAGTGCGCGGCCTGTGGTCGATCATCGCGGCGCTGACCATCGCCATCGTCCTGATGATCGCGGCCAACTGGTGCCGGCTCGTTCAGCCTGCCGCCACGCTCGGCGCCGGGGCGAACACCGCCCTTTTGCCGATCTTCAATACGGCGAGCCTGGTGGGTTTCGGGGCGGTGGCGGCAGGCCTGCCGGCCTTTGCGCTGGTGCGCGGCGCGATAGACGGGCTGGGCGGCGGACCGGTGCCGGGCCTGGCCATATCGGCCAGCGTCCTGGCCGGGATCACCGGGTCAGCGTCGGGCGGGATGAGCATTGCGCTTGATGCCCTCGGGGCGGGCTATCTCGAACAGGCGCTGGCCGCCGGCATCTCGCCCGAGCTTTTGCACCGGGTCGTGGCGCTGGCCACAGGCGGGCTCGACGCCCTGCCCCATAACGGCGCGGTCGTGACCCTGCTGGCTGTGTGCGGGATGACCCACCGTCAGGCCTATGGCGACATCTTCATTGTGGCGGTGGCTGCGCCGGTGGCGGCGCTGGCTGCTGTGGTGATGCTGGGCAGCATGTTCGGCGCGTTCTGAGCTGCGTCGGTCTCACCACAACGAAAAGCGCCCCGGCCATTTTGGACCGGGGCGCAGAGACTTTGGCCGAAGACATAAGATTGTCAGTGCACGCTCACCGGCTCGGCGCCATGCCAGCGCGCGGCGGCGAAAGCGGCGTCCCGGTAAGAGAACACCGCCATGCGCTGGCCGTTGGCGTCATGGATGGCGTACAGCGTGTCATCCGCCGCGATCTGGATCTGACTGGCCGCCGCCGCCTCCATCACCTCGGCGCCGGCGATGGCGCGCACATAGACGGTCGGGCTGATTTCAGCCGTCTCATCAGGATTTGGGGTCATCGCGTGGCTCATGAT
>JBHYFR010000188.1:0-4514 GCA_051859425.1 Oceanicaulis sp.
ACTGCGACGCGGCCCGGCCTCCAAAGCCGGGCCGCGCTGCGTTTGGGGGCGGGGCAAACGCTGACGGGCGCTGACCGGGGCGCTAGGTTCGGGCGGATCAAGCGGGGAGCCAGATCATGGACGCACGCGAGACGTGGAGCCGGTACTGGGCGTCCGGCCAGACCCATAGCTGTTTTGCTGCGGGCAAGCCCTTTGATACCGGCTTTGTCTGGGCCGGGTTTTTTGATTCCCTGGCGCCGGGCGCCCGGGTGCTGGATCTCGCCTGCGGCGCCGGGGCGTTGACCCGGCTGGCGGTGGATCATCCCCATGGCTTCGCCGTAACCGGCGCCGATTATGCTGACATGCTGGCCCCCATCCAGGGCGCACGCACGGTGGCGGGCGCGGCGCTGGAGGCCTTGCCGTTCGAGGCGGGCGCGTTTGACGCCGTCATCTCCCAGTTCGGTCTGGAATACGCCGATACGGCAGCCGCACTTCGTGAGGCTGCGCGGGTGCTGGCGCCGGGCGGGCGGCTGGGCGTGCTGGCCCATGCCCGCGATGGCGAGGCGGTGGCGGCGGCGCGCGCGCGCATTGACCGCGCGGCCAGCCTGATCGCGCCGGACGGGCTGACCGCGCAGGTGCGCGCCCTGGGAGAGGCGCGGGCCAGGGGCCAGGGCGAGGCGCAGGCGATGGAGACGGTGCGCGCGCTGTTCGCGCAGGAGACCGCCCGCCCGCTGGACGAAACCACCCATTGGGCGTTGAGTTTCCTGGCCGAAATACTCAACAGGAAAGACCAGTTCCCGCCGCCCTATCTGATCGAAAATGCTCAGACGGTGCTCGACGAGGTCTCGGCGCACACCGCGCGCCTCCGTCTGATGACTGACGCGTCTCTGGATGATGAGGGCGCGCGTGATCTGGCCGGGGCGGCGCGGGCCGCCGGGTTATCCACAGCTGATCCCGAAGCCGTGCGCGACAGCGCCGGCCGGCCCGTGGGCTGGTGGTTTCAGGGCCGAATGGACGCGCAGTAAGCCCCAAAGAGTATACCAGCTTTATTTCCGCCGTGTGTGTATGGCTGTGGCCATGGCGAATAATGTGGCTGGGTTCATCGGTGCATGTGTCCACCAGCAAGGGTTTTTCTTGCCCTCGCCTGACGGAAAATTGTCAGCGCGGGCCTCATGTCCGGCGCGCACGCGTGGTGTGTCCTGGATGGCTGGGGTGGTGCTCCCGGGCCACAGGTTTGAAAGAATGTCGGTATTCTTGCTTCATGACAGTTTCTGAAGATTGACGTGACGGTCCAGCGACAACTAGCGTGAGCGCGGTGACGGGTGCTCCCGTCTCGTATGGCTGCGTGCGTGCTGGTTTTCCGTCTTCAGCGCGCCGCCTCCAAGGAACCGCTACTCACTCGGGGAGAAACACAAGTGAAGCGAAGCATGTTCAAGTCTTGCCTTCTGGCAAGCACGCTGATCGGGGGCATCGCCGCCACCGCTCCGGCCCTCGCCCAGGAAGAGGACGGCGCTGCGCCGCAGTCCAGCGACGTCATCCGCGTCACCGGCACGCGTATCGTCAATCCGAACCTCGTGGCGGTCAGCCCGGTCACCCAGGTTGACGCCGAAGAGTTCCGCCTCTCGGGCACGACCCGTGTGGAAGACCTGCTGCGCACCCTGCCGCAAGTGAGCCCGTCGCTCGACGCATTCAGCGTGAACCCGTCCACCGGCACCGCGTCGGTGAACCTGCGCGGCCTCGGCACCAACCGGACCCTGGTCCTGGTCAATGGCCGCCGTCTGCAGCCGGGTGGCATCCGCACCCAGGCCCCTGACCTGAACCAGATTCCCGCCGCGCTGATTTCGCGCGTGGAAGTTCTGACCGGCGGCGCCTCGGCGGTGTACGGCGCGGACGCCGTGGCCGGTGTTGTGAACTTCATCATCGACCGCAACTTCGAAGGCGTGTCGATCAATGCCGGCGTGTCTGGCTACCAGCACAACAACTCCAACGACTACATGCAGGGCCTGCAGACGGCCGCCGGGTTTGATTTCCCGACGGGCTCCAGCGGCATTGACGGCCGTGCGTATGACATCGACTTCGCCATCGGCGGCTCCTTCGCCGACGGCCGCGGTCATGCCAGCGGTTATGTGACCTACCGCAAGAACGAAGAGCTCTTCTAGGGCGATCGCGACTATTCGTCGTGCGCGCTGAACGCAGCCGGCACGGCGTGCGGCGGTTCGTCCACCTCCATCATCCCGAGCTTCCTGGCCACCGCCAACAGCCCGGACGGCAATCTGAGCTTCTCCTTCATCAGCTTTGATCCGACCGGCACCTGGCAGCGCGGCGCAGCGCCGCTCTACAACTATGCGCCGGTAAACTTCTACCAGCGCCCCGACGAGCGCTGGACGTTCGGCGCCTTCTTCAACTACGAAATCAACTCCATGTTCCGTCCGTATCTGGACGTCGCGTTCGCCAACACGAACACGACCGTGCAGATCGCGGAATCGGGCACGTTCGGCGTCGACAATCTGCAGTTTGACTGCGCCGATCCGATCATCAACACGCTCTGCGCCGATCTGAACATCACACCGAACCCCACGGGTCCGGACGTTCAGCTGCTGGTGCTCAAGCGTAACAACGAAGGCGGACCGCGCACCTCGACGATTGATTCGTCGGCCTGGCGCTGGACGGCGGGCACCGAGGGCGATCTGGGCGGCGGCTGGTCGTATGACGCGTCCTTCACCTACGCCTCGACCTCGTCCAACGAGATCACGGCGAACGACTTCCTGCGCTCGCGCACCCGGGACGCCATGCTGGGCTGCCCGCCGGGCTCGTTCACCGGCTGTATCCCGTACAACCCGTTCGTGCCGAACGGCGTGACGCCTGAGGCCGCTGCCGCTCTCGGTGGCACCGGCGTTCTGACCGGCCGCACCGAACTGATCACCGCCAACGCCTTCGTGACCGGCAATATGCCGATCACCCTGCCGGCGGCGACGGATCCGATCGCGGTTGTGGCGGGTGTCGAGTATCGCCGCGAAGCCTACGACACGAAGTCTGACAGCAATATCCAGACCGGTGGCTTCACCGGCCGCGGCGGTCAGACCCCGAATATCGGCGGCGACTACGACGTGTATGAAGTGTTCGGCGAGGCCATTGTGCCGCTCGTCCAGGGCGCTGCATTCGCTGAAGAGCTCTATCTGGAGCTGGGCTACCGCTACTCGAACTACAACACCTCGGGTGGCGCCACGACCTACAAAATCCTGGGTTCGTGGGCTCCGAACTCGCAAGTGCGTGTGCGTGGCGGTTTCAACCGCGCCATCCGCGCGCCGAATGTGGGCGAACTGTTCCAGCCCACGTCGGGCGGTCTGTGGGGCGGTGAAGATCCCTGCGCTGGCGCGGCGCCGCAATTCACGGCGGCTCAGTGTGCTCTGACCGGCGTGTCCGGCGCCCAATACGGCAACATCACCGCCAGCCCGGCCGACCAGTACAACCAGATCACGGGTGGTAACACCAACCTCAGCCCGGAATCGGCCGACACTTGGACGTTCGGTGTGGTGTTCCAGCCGTTCGACAGCCTCAGCGTGACGGTCGACTATTACGACATCCGCATCGAAGACCGTATCGGGACTGTTGGCGCCGCCAACATCCTGCGCGGGTGCGCCCTGACCGGTGATTCCGGGCTGTGCAGCCTGGTCCAGCGTAACCCGATTTCGGGTGATCTCTGGACGGGTACGGCCGGTGAGCCGGGCAACGGTGTTGTCCGCAACCTGTCGGCCAACTTCGGCAATCTGATCTGGCGCGGCATTGACTTCAACGTCGCGTGGGCCGGTGAGGCGCCGCTGATCGGGGGCAATCTGAGCGCCCTGTTCAACGGCTCGATCGCGCTCGAGCAGACCATCGACCCGCTGCCGGGCGTCAACGACGCCGCCGCCTATGACTGTGTGGGCGTCATCAACCCGGCTTGCGCCACGTCCGACTGGCGTCACACCGCCCGTCTGAGCTATGACGTGGGCACCTGGTGGTCGACGTCGGTCCGCTGGCGTTACTTCAGCGCCATGGACTACACGCTCCAGAATGGCGCACCGGGTGTGACCGACCAGCTTCTGGTCAATAACGGCAACAAGCTGGACTCGATCAGCTACTTTGACGTGTCGGCCCAGTTCGACGTCATGGAGAACACCCGCCTGACCCTGGGTGTGAACAACATTCTCGACAAAGAGCCCCCGCTCGTGGGTGGTTCGCTGTCGTCGAATGCCAACTCCCTGACCGGTTACGACCAGGTCGGACGTTACCTGTTCGCCCGCATCAACCTGCGTTATTGATTGCGGCGCGTCTCAGGACGCCTGAATGAATGCGGCGGCGGGCCCTGCCCGCCGCCGTTTTCTTTTTCCCGTCTGCGGCAGCGCCGGCGTGTGCAAAAATTTTGCAGCGCCCTGTTTGCATCTGGCGCAGGGCAATGTAAAAGCACCGGCTCTGGCGAAGGCGGGCGTCAACGCGCCGCGTTAAGCCTGCGTGCGACACAGGGGTGTAGCTCAGCTGGTAGAGCGGCGGTCTCC
>JBHYFR010000189.1:0-2389 GCA_051859425.1 Oceanicaulis sp.
ACCCCAACCCTCCCCTCAAGGGGAGGGGGAAACCGTCTATGCCTCAAATGCGATAGCCCATCACCAAGGGGGAGGGAGGGCTGTGTGGCCTTTTTTGAAAACACTTGCGGGAGGTGCGTCATGAGCCTCATCACCCGCCTCCCGCCCGTGCGTGGCAAGCTGATTGAAGGCGCGCTGCTTTCCGACATCACCTGGCTGCGCGTGGGCGGACCGGCGCAGGTTCTGTTCCTGCCCGCCGACGAGGCGGATCTGGCGCGGTTTCTGGCCGAGACGCCGCGCGATATTCCTGTCCATGTGCTGGGCGCTGGGTCCAATACGCTGGTGCGTGATGGCGGGCTCAAAGGGGTCACCATCCGGCTCACCCCGGCCTTCGGACAGATCAAAGCCGACGGCGTGCGCCTGCGCGCCGGGACGGCGGCGCTGGACAAGACAGTGGCCAAAGCCGCCGCGAAGGCGGGCATTGCGGGCCTTGAGTTTTTCGTCGGCGTGCCCGGCACGATCGGCGGGGCGCTGCGCATGAATGCGGGCTGCTATAACGCCGAGACGCGCGATGTGCTGGTGGAGGCCGTGGCGCTGGACCGGCGCGGACGCCGGCTGATCGTGCCGCTGGAGGAGATGGGCTACGCCTACCGCCACAGCGCCGCCCCGGGCGATTGGATTTTCGTCGAGGCGGTGTTTGAAGGCCGCGCCGATGATCCCGCCGCCATCACGCAGCGCATGGACGCGATCACCCAGCGGCGCGAAAGTACCCAGCCGATCCGGGAGAAAACCTCCGGCTCCACCTTCAAGAACCCCGATCCGGCCCTGTCGGGCGGGCGCTCGGCCTGGCAGCTCATCGATGCGGCGGGCTGGCGCGGCAAGCCGGTGGGCGGGGCGCGCTTTTCCGAGCAGCACTGCAATTTCCTGATCAATGACGGCACGGCGAGCGCCAGCGATCTTGAGACGCTTGGCGAGACCGTGCGCGCGCAGGTGAAGGCGCAGTTCGGCATTGATCTGGACTGGGAAGTCCGCCGCGTGGGAGAGCCAGCATGACCAAGCGCATCGCCGTCCTCCTCGGCGGGCTGAGCCCGGAACGCGAGGTGTCGAAAATCTCCGGCGCGCAGGTCGCAAAAGCCTTGCGCGGGCGCGGCCATGAGGTGATGGAGATCGACCCCGGCGAGCCCTTCTGGCCGGAAAAGCTGAAGGACTTCGCTCCTGATCTCGCCTTCAACGCGCTCCATGGCGAGTGGGGCGAGGACGGGCGCATTCAGGGCGTGCTGGAATACATGCGCCTGCCCTACACCCATTCAGGCGTGCTGGCTTCGGCGCTGGCCATGAACAAGCAGCGCGCCAAGGCGGTGCTGCGCGCGGCGGGGCTCAACTGCCCTGACGGGCTGATCGCCGACCGGTTCGAGGCCGCCCGCGATCACCTGATGAAGCCGCCCTATGTGGCCAAGCCCAATGCGCAAGGCTCGTCCGTCGGCGTGGTGATTGTGCCCGAGGGCGCCAACCGCCCGCCCGCTGTGCTGGCCAGCGGCGACTGGCCCTATGGCGACGAGGTGCTGATCGAGCGCTTCATCCCGGGGCGCGAGCTGACTGTGGCGGTGCTGGGCGACCGGGCGCTGACGGTGACCGAGATCGTGCCCAAGACAGCGTTTTATGATTACGAGGCCAAATACGCCGATGGCGGCTCGGTGCATCAGCTGCCCGCGGACATCCCGCAGGCGGTTGCGGACGAGGCGATGGCGGCGGCGCTGACTGCGCACCGCACGCTGGGATGCCGGGGGCTGACGCGGTCAGATTTCCGGTTTGACCCGGCGACAAACGGGCTTTGGTTACTGGAAATTAACACCCAACCGGGCATGACTCCGACATCACTCGCGCCGGAACAAGCGGCGTATTGCGGGATCGGTTTTGACGATCTCGTGGAGTGGATGGCGGAGGATGAGGCGTGCCCAAGGTAAAGAGCGACAGGGAAAGCGAATCCGCTCAAGGCCGGCGCCGTCCTTCCAAGCGCGCTCCGGTCCGGACGTCGCCAGCCGGACGCATGAAGCTGTCGCACTGGCTGGCCGCCCGCGCACGGGCGGCGCGGCGCCGGGCCAGCTATGCGCTGCGCCTCATCGTCATGACCGCCGCCATCATCGCCTGCGCCGCGCTTTCACTGATGGCTGCGACCGGGCGTCTGGGCGATGCCGGGGCGATGCTGGACACCTGGATTGAAGCGCGCCTGAGCGATGCGGGCTATGTGGTCGGCTGGGTCGATCTGGCCGGCGCCAGCCGCATCAGCGCCGAAGAGGTCGCCGAGCTGATCGGGGCTGCGCCGGGGACGGGCCTGGCCGCGATTGACCCTCAGGACGCGCGCGCCCGGCTCGAAGCCCTCAGCTGGGTGGAACAGGCCCAGGTGCTGCGC
>JBHYFR010000189.1:2399-4402 GCA_051859425.1 Oceanicaulis sp.
GTGGCGGTGATCCTGACCGAGCGCGAACCATACGCCCTGTGGCAGCACAATCAGGTCCATCACGTGATCGACCGCTCCGGCGTGGTGATCGCGGACGCCGACCCGGCCGAGTTCGCCGACCTTCCCATCGTGATCGGGGAGGGCGCCCCGGTGGAGGCGGCGGCCCTTATCTCCATTCTCGACCTGCATCCCGATATCGCCTCGCGTACCACCCACCGCGTGCGGGTGGGTGAGCGGCGCTGGTCGCTGCGTCTTGAGAGCGGCGGCGAGGTGCTGCTGCCCGAAGCCGATCCCGGCGGGGCGCTGGCGCAGCTGTCGGCCATGCACGCCGAGCGCGGGGTGCTCGATTATGAGGCCCAGATCATCGATCTGCGAGTGGATGGCGAGATGGTGCTGCGGCCCTGGCCGGAGCGCACGGCGCAGCCGGGGCGGGGAGCGTAATGAGTGTGACCAGTCTGTTCGGCAACCGGCCCGGAGACGCGGCCGCCGCGCGCAAGCCGGCGGTCTATGCGGCGCTGGACCTGGGCGCGGCCAAAACCGTGTGCTTCATCGCGCGCACAGAGCCGACCCTGGCGGGTTTGCGTCCGCGGGTGATCGGCGTGGGCCATGTCTCGACCAGGGGCGTGCGCGCGGGCGCGGTAGTGGACATGGAGGCCGCCGCCGCCTCGATCCGCGCCGCCGTGGACAATGCCGAGCGGATGGCCGGCCAGACGGTGAGCGAGCTGCACGTATCGGTCGCTTGCGGCGGGCTGTCGAGCACGCGCATCGCGGTGGATATGGAGCTGGACCAGCGCGAGGTGCGCGACCGCGATCTGCGCCGTGTCATCCACGAAGCCGCCAGCGCGTTTGAGGAGCCGGGCCGCACGATACTGCATGCCCTGGCCCTGTCCTGGCGCGTGGATGGCCATCGCGGCGTGCGCGATCCGCGCGCCATGGTCGGCGAGGTGCTGGGCGTGGATCTGCACCTGGTCAGCTGCGCCGCCGACCCGCTGCATAACCTCGCGGCCTGTGTGGAGCGGGCGGGCTACTCGGTGGCCGGTGTGGCCGCGACGCCCTACGTGTCGGGTCTGGCGGCGCTGACGCCTGACGAGCTGGAGCTGGGCGTGATGGTGCTCGATCTGGGCGCCCAAATGACCTCGCTGGCGGTGTTTGCCGAAGGCGTGCTGCAGCATGTGGAGGCCATGCCGGTGGGCGGCGCCCATGTGACCAGCGATATCGCGCGCGGCCTGTCCACGCCCATGTCGGCGGCCGAGCGCATCAAGGCGCTCAATGGCAGCGCGCTGGACAGTCCCGAGGACGATCAGGTGATGATCGAGGCGCCGCCTCTGGCGGGCGGATCGTCATCCACCATGACCCAGCATCCGCGCGCCATGCTCAACGCCATTATCCGCCCGCGCCTGGAAGAGATTTTCGAGATGGCCCGCGACCGGGTGAAATCGGCTGACGCCGCCAGCGCGGCGGGGCGGGGCCTGGTGCTCACCGGCGGCGCGGCGCAAATGCCCGGCATCGCCCAGCTGGCCGGCCGGGTGATGAGCAAGCAGGTGCGCCTGGGCCGTCCCGAAACCCTCAATGGCCTGGGCGACGCCGTCAGCGGCCCGGCGTTTAGCGCCTGCGCCGGCCTGATCCAGCGCGCCGTCCACGGCCCGGGCGAAGCCCTTGCCGGCCTGCCGCGCATGCTCACCCCCGCCGACCGCCAGCGCCGCGCCCATGTGCCCGGCGAACGCGGCCCGGCCGCCGTCTGGCGCTGGTTCGCGGAGAGTTTTTGACCGGGCGTGTCAGCCTCGCTGACAAAGAGGGTTCGGCGCGCCGGCATTTTGTCGCCGAAGCAGACGGCTCGATCCTGCAGACACGTCTGACGTCTCTTCCCGGCTTGGCGAAGGCAAGAGAGCATCATGCCGCCTCATAGCTGCATTAAAGGCGCTTGCTCCCGAAAATGGGAGGGCGCATACTTTTTGGGGCTGTCCCAGATGTTCAGCTTCGTGAGTAGGGTTTGAGCCATTTTC
>JBHYFR010000190.1:0-4397 GCA_051859425.1 Oceanicaulis sp.
CCGCGCTGCCCCGCCACCATTCCGGGCCGATCCGCTCCGGCCCGTCCGCGCGCGCGATGCTGCGCGTCACCCGCCGCCAGGTGAAGCGGGCGGGCGGGCCGTCGGGCAGGATCGCAATGGTCTCCACAGGCTCTGGCCGGTCCAGCACGATGAGCGGACGCGGGCCGGTGCGGTGGGCGGTTTGTGGCCAGGGCTTCAGTGCGCCGGGGAAGGGCGTCAGCGCCTCGCTGCGGCCCGGCACATGGCTTTCAAACGGCGTGAAAATGGCGATCAGATCATCGCCCAACCTTGCATTCAGCCGGTCCACCAGCGCAGCCGTCTCGGCCGGGTCCGCGCCCGGCAGGGGCGCGCCATCGGGCAGGGTTGATGCAATGGCTTCCAGCGGGCCGGCACCATGAGCCGACAGCGTCATCAGATCGATGCCAAAGCCCGGATCCATCGCCTCCAGGCGCGGCGCGAAGAGCTTCGCGATGGCGTTCCCGTCCCGCCCCGGCCGGGAAAGGGCAAGGCTGACGCTGGTGCGCGTGCCGTCAGAGCGATAGCCGGTGAGGATGAAGCGCCGCGCGCCCTTGCCCGCTTCCTCCAGCTGGCGGGTCAGCTCGGCGAGCAGTTTGGACAGCGCATCCTCGATCCCGCCAAGGCTCAAGAGCGGTTCCGGGCCGGAAATCCGCGCGGTGAAACGTGCAGGCGCCTTCAAGGGGATCAGCGGCTCCGGGCGCAGCCCCAGCGCCTGATCGAGGCGTAACAGCACGTCCTGCGCCGCCTGGCGATTGCGGAAGCGGCGGGCAAGGGCCGTGCGCTCGATTGTGAAGAGCTGGCCGATCCGTGTCAGCCCGAAACGGCGCAGTGTCCGTACGGTGTCAGGCTCCAGCCGCAGGGCGGACGCCGGCAAATCGGCGAGTGCTTCGCGGCTCCTGCCGGGCCCACTGATCTGCACCGCATTGGCGCCGAAGCGGGCGAGCGCCCACGCCGCGCCTGCGCTATCGGCCAGGCCCAGGCGGGGCGTGAGGCCAAGAACTTCAAGCGCGCGCCTGATAGCGGCCAGAAAGTCCTCCTCCCCGCCGAACAGGTGCGCGCAGCCCGTCACGTCGAGGCGTATGCCGTCCGGCCCGTCCATAGCGGTGAGAGGGCTGAAACGCGTCATCCAGAGCGTGAGGCGTTTCAGGGCGCTGTGATCGGCTTCGCGGTCGATTGCCTCGGCCACCAGCGCCGGCACGCGGGCGCGCGCATCGGTAAAGCGTAAGCCCGGCTCCAGCCCCAGCGCGCGTGCAGCCTCGTTCACCGCCGCCAGCGTGCGGCCATGGGCTGATGTCTCGGTCAGCACGAAGGGCGCATCCGCCTCAACCGGCCAGGGCGTGGTGCAGGCGCGTTTCAGGCGCTCCATCGGCCAGTGCGGGAACCAGACGCACACGAAGCGGCGCATCATCCATCTCCATCAGGAAAACCGCTCCGGCCCTTTGCGGAAAATCGCGCGAGCGTTCCAGCGTGACCTGCCAGCGCGCGCGTCCGGGGCTTTTGGGATCAAACGCATTGGGCGCACTGGGCGCGGCGGCCACGCGCCAGCGATTATGTGCGGCGGTCGCCCCTTCGGTGCGCCATGAGCGCACGAGGATGACGGGGGTGGCGCTCAACTCATGGGCCAATATCAGCCGCCGGGTGAAGGTGAAATCAGCCGCTTCCACCTCCGCGATGACGGCCCCGATAGCGCGTGAGCGCGCAGCCTCGTCAATCGCGCGCAGGGCCGCAGTGTGGTCGCGGGTTTCCACCAGCATCACACGGGCCGGGTCGGCGCCCAGCGCCGCCAGCCCGCGCGCGCTGATCCGCCCCAGATCGAGGCGCTGACGACGCGTGCGCACCCACAGCCAGCCTCCGGGGGCGCGCGTCTGCGCAAACCCCACCGCCAGCCCCAGCGCGGCTGCCATGTCGGCAAAGGCGGCAGGCGCGATCTCGTGCACGCCCTGCAAGGGCTTGACCAGCCTGTCTTCCAGACACGCAGCCTCGCTCTCCACGCGCACGCAGAGACGCTTCAGGGGCAGGTCGGTGAGGATCGCACGGGCCATATGTTCTTATTTTGTTCTATGCCTCAAGAGTCAAGAGGATGATTCGCCGGGGCTGCATCAGCCAAAAGCGAACTTGTCCCTGTATGGCGGGTCCGCCTGCAATCAGCGGCGAGCTGGCGAGGAAAAAGAAGCCGAAGTCAAAGGCAATGCGGCGAGTTTCCGAAAATACGCAATTTGGCGTGTTTGGGTCATGGAGCGACAGCTGACTTAGCCGGACTGACCAACATCGCTGCGTGAGGCTTGTAATCGCATGGGAGAAACGAGTTCCGCCCGCACACCCCATACCCTGATCTGAGTATTCCGGCAGCCGTCAAACCTGGTCCAAATGGTACAGAACCCGGCCAGGCCGGGCATGGCGCCTGGAAAGGCAAGCCGGTGCGCCGCTGTTGTGAAGGGATCTGCCCATGAATGTCGCCACCACGGTCCAACCCGCAGCGCCAACGCCGGCCAATGGCCTCACAGCGCAACAGCGCAGGCGCCTGTTGGACGCCATGACGCGCCATCATGTGTCCCGGGGCGAAACCCTGATCGGCCCCGGCGCATTACCCGACCGGCTGTTTATCGTTCTGCATGGCAAGTTCAGGGTCGAGCCCGGGCACACCGGCGGCGCGGCTGAGGTTGTCGGCCCGGACGGCGTCATCGGCGCGGCCGCCTTCCTGTCCGGCAATGCCGCACAACAGACCGTCACGGCGCTGCGTGACAGCGCCGTGCTGCGGCTGGAGCGCGCCGCCTTTGACCGGATTGTCTCTGATTGTCCGGCTTCATTCCTCGCAATCCTGCGCCATTTGATGACCGAATTTGGCGAACCAGCCGCAGCCGCCTCGCGCACGCCAGCGCCAGAAGCCCAGCGTATCGTGGCCGTTGTTCAGGGCGGAGGCGAACCGACTCCGCCAGCCTTCTGGATAAAACTGCGCCGCGCGCTCGAACAGGCCGGCGCCACCGTGATCGATGCTCAGGACGTGCGCCGCCGGTTCGGTCCGGGCGCTATCGACCGGCACGCGGTGGCTGAACTGCTCAACGGGCTGGCCAGCGAGGCCGGGCCTCTGGTCTGCCTCACCGATCCGACCCTGACAGAATGGACCGAACGCGCCATCGCACAGGCTGATGAGGTGCTCATAGCAACACGGGGCCCGGCCCCGGCTGATGGGCTGAGCGAGGTAGAGCGCTGCGCGCTTGACCTGCATCATGGCCGGAACGTGCGCCTGGTCCGCGTCCACGACAAGCGCACGCCCACGACCACCGGCACAGCCGCCTGGCTGGCGCGGATCGACGCGTTCATGAATCATCATGTGGCGCTTGAGGACCAGGTGGATTTCCTTAGCCTGGCCCGCTTTCTCACCAATCGGGCGATCGGCTTCGTGGCCGGTGGCGGCGGCGGCCTGGGCGCCGCCCATGTCGGGGTGTTCCGGGCTTTTTCCGAAGCGGCGGTCGAATTCGACATTTTCGGCGGGACCAGTGTCGGCGCTGCGATGCTGGCGGGTTTCTGCCGGCTGGAGGACGCCGAGCGCCTGGACCTGGGCGCGCACCGCATCTTCGTCGAGAGCAAGAGTTTCAAGCGCTTCAGCGTCCCGAAATACGGCCTGCTCGATCACCAGAATTTCGACCGGGCCTTGCAGCGCGAATATGGCGAGGACACCTTGATCGAAGACTGCTGGCGGCCCTTTTTTGCTGTTGCCACCAATCTGACCACCAAATCCCCGGAAATCATCCGGCGCGGTGTGATGTGGAAGGCCGTTCGCGCGTCCAGCGCGATCCCGGGCATGCTGCCCCCGATGTATACCAGCGATGGCATGATGCTGGTCGATGGCGGGATCATGGATAACGCCCCCCTAGACGCCATGCGCGCGCTCAAGTCCGGGCCGACTGTGCTGGTCCATTTCAATACGGCCGATGCCCGGCGCTACAAGGTTGATTACGACGCCCTGCCGGGCCGCGCCCGGCTCCTGGCCGGCCTCATCAACCCGTTCCAGCGCCTGCCGCGCGCGCCCTCGCCCACAGCGGTGCTATGGCGAAGCCTTCTGGTTCATCAAAAAGATGACCTGAATCTCGGCTCCGAAGACCTTGAACTGCGCCCTCCCAGAGCGCGCGGCGCCAGCGTGATCGACTTTTCAAAGCACCGGCAGGTTTATCTGGCGGGTTATGAATGGACCCAGGCGCAGATTGCCGCGCGCAACACAGCTGGCGACGGCAGCCTGGCCTCGGTCATGGCCGCATCGCGGATCGGTCTGAGCGCCTGACCGGTCTCTCGCAGGGGAGATTCAATCGGGTGTTTTCTTCTGGCCGCGCCGGGGCCGATTTGCCAGACTGCGCGGGCGGGTGAAGATGCAGTGACAGGAC
>JBHYFR010000191.1:0-4378 GCA_051859425.1 Oceanicaulis sp.
GCACGCCGGTCGCCCGGGCGCTGATCTCGTACCAGCCTGCCATGGTGTTACTCCTGATCGCTACTGGATGCCGGCTGGGGACGCCCGGCCGGGGTGGCGCGCGCGCCCTGGGTCTCGCCCGGGCGTGCGCGATAGGTCAGTCCAAGGGCCTGAGCGCGTGCGGCGTCGGCCGCGTTCTCGCGGTCGACCTCCTCGATGTCGTAGCCGGTGGCCTCCACCACCTTGCGCCGCGAGGTGATGCCCGCCTCCATGGCGAGCACCTGAGCCTGAATGTCTTTGAGCGGATCGACCCAGTCCCATCGCGGCGCGATCCACTGCACCGCGCGCGCTTCTGCCGGGTCATCGAGCTTGAGCGCGCCTGCAAGCTGCGCGCTCTCCAGCCAGCGCAGCCAGACGGGCCGGCACAGCTGGAAGGCGATGACGCCGTGCTGGAGCTGCTGGATGCGCCTGCGGAACTCGACCAGTTCGGCGCGCAGGGACGAGTAGTTGGCCTGGCGCACATCGCCGGTGACCAGATGATAGGGCAGGCCCAGCGAGGCCGAGACCGCCAGAAGCGTGCGGTACTGGAACGCCTCATAGCCCCCGCCCACATCGGCGGGGCTTGAGAACTTCACGTCCTCGCCAGGAAGGAGGACCTGCATGGTGCCAGGCTCGAGGCTCGCGATCGCGCCGCCATCGCCCTCAGCGACGCCTTCGCCCATGATGGGCTCCTCAGGCGCGGTCTTGGTGATGAACCCCGCAAACATCGCCGCGGTCTTCTTGCGATCAAGCTCGGCGTCGTCGTACTGGTCGAGCAGGAACAGGCGCACCATGGCCGGCGCCACATGGGGCAGGCCGCGGATCTGGCCCGCATCGATGGGCCGGTAGATGTGCAGCACCTCTTCGGCCGGGACCCGCACCGTCTCGGGTATGGCCACACGCTGATCGGTGCTGTCGCCGGGATGGCTCCGGCGGAAGTGATAGGCCACACGCCGGCCAATGGCATCGAACTCGATCCCGCACCGGATCGCGTTGCCGCTGGGCGAAGGACCCGTCTTCTCGAACGGCAGCATCTCCGACTGCAGGAGCTGCAGCTGCAGCGGGACCAGGAGCCCGTCCCCGGCGCGGCGCGTGCGCAGGCGCACGAAGCACTCGCCCGCCACGAACATCTCGCGCGCGACCATGGCCTGCAGGCCATAGAAATCGGTCAGCCCGTCAGCGTCGGCCTCATCGGTCCAGGCCAGCCACAGCTTCTGCACCCGCTCACGAACGCGCGCGTCCTCGATCAGCGAGGAGGGCTTGACGCCATCCCCGATCAGGTTGGAGGCGAACGCTTCGCAGGCGTTCGCCGCATAGCCGCTGGTGACCGACAGCTCGCGCGCCCGCGCCAGAAGCCGCGGTCCGCCCGACGCGACCAGAGCGTTGATGTTCTCCAGCGGCGGGTTCCAGCCACGCAGGCGGCGCCTGGCCATCGCGCCTTCGAGCCGCGCGCGCACGCCCGCCGGCCCGCCAGAGCCCCGGCGGGTGAACAGTTCCAGCAGTCCCATGGCTCACAGACCCTTCGATGTGGTCACGCGCACCTGGCGCACGATGGCGCGGCCCTCGCCAGCCGCAATCTCGCGCTCGAGCGCCTCGATGGCCCGGTCGATCTCGGCAAGGCTGCGATAGTCCACCGTTCGCCCGTCATAGCTCACCCGCGCCACGCCCGAGGACCGCTGCGTCAAAAGGGTCTCGCGCCGGGCGCGAAGCTCGGTGATGGTGGCCATGAGGCGCGCCTCCAGGGGCCCGGCCGTGTTCAGGCCTGCCGCGTCAATCGTTTGTAAAGCATCTGAATTGTTCAGGATTGATGGCGCATCGTACGGCGTGGTAAGCATCACCCACGGTAGTCGGCCCCCAACCCTGTGAGGTCAGGCTCCGAACACCCCCCTCCGGGCGGCGCTTCCCCCACATGCGCCGCCCGGATTTTCTTATGGCAAGAGCACAACGGACCGCCCGGCACGGTCTCATCTCCGGCGGGTTCGCCATGGGTCATGTTCGGATGGGACTTGCCGCGGCCACCTGGGCGCCATAGCTTCGTGTGTGGAGAGCAGATCCGACTTGGATCCTCAGTCCGGACCTGGTCTTCAGAATGCGATCATGACTATCCCCTTCGGGCGGCGTCTCCGGCGCCGCCCGTTGTGATTCTTGGGCTACCCATCTTGCAATCCATCATAGAGCGTCGCAAAGTCTCCCTCGAGGCGTTCCATAAGAGCCAGCGCATGCGCTGAGCCATACAAGACGCAACGCCTGCGGTGGTGGGAGGAGACAATGTGGGAACGGCTCACAGCCGCCCTTCTGAAGGCGTTGACCTATGCCAGATGTGACGATGCGGCTCTGCACGAGATGATGCTGGCGCGTACGCAGGATGACGAGAGAGGCGCCGATCCTGGCATAGCCAGCCAGAGCGCCCTGCACCGCGCCGCCTAGTCCATGTAGCGCGAGCGCACCGTGCGCCGCGCCGCCACGGTCCGCGCGCTGGCGGCGCGTACCGCAGGCTGGTCATCAGCAACGCCGGTTCTGACGCCAAGCTGATCCTCCATCTCGCGCCAGCGTGCTTCGGGCCAGCGGTCCGCGCCCAAGATCCAGGCGGCCGCACGCGCATAGACCCGGCAGTCGAGCGCCTCGTTGCGCTCGCGCAGCTTCTGCCACTCGAGCCTTGAGAACCCGCGCCGTGTGCGCACCGTGACCAGCTGCTCTGCGGTGAGTTGGCGCAGCCACTCACCGTCCGTCCATGCCGGCAGATGCACCGTTCCCGCCGGGAACGAAGCACCCGCATCGATCTCCTCGGGCGCCGGGCGCTCCTGACGCAGGAACCGGTAGGTCTCTGCCTTGAACGTCGAGGTCGCCACCGTCCACAGCCGCGCGCCGCGGCGCAGGCGCTTGCCCGCAATGGTGGCGTCCACATAGGTCGGGCCTGTGACAGGGCTTGAGCGGTTGAACCCCTCCACGCCCTTGACCGGCACGACCTGTGCGACCCCGGCCGAGCGCGCCCATGCATAGACGGCGCTGGTCTCGAACCCGGTGTCGATGGCGAGCCGTGCAAGGCTCATGTGCTCGCCATTCTCATGGCGCCATGTCCGCCCCAGCAGATCGCTCAGCTGGCGCCAGCAGGCGGCATCACCGGGCCCGCCCTCGATCACGATATGATCGATGAGCCAGCTCTCCAGCCCGCGGCCCCAGGCCCAGACATCGACCTCAATGCGGTCCTTCTGAACATCTGCCCCGGCAGTCAGGAACAGCCCGCCTGCGGGCACCGCGCCCGGTGTCCATGTCTCGCGCCGGTCAGCCAGGCGCTGCCAGTCGGGCGCTTCGCCGGTTTCCATCCAGGTCTCGTCCAGCACCGTGTTGCGGAATGCCTTGATGGCCTCGTCAGAGCCTTGCGCGGCCTCCCAGCTGCGCGCGATCTGCTCCCAGCTCAGCCACCCAGCCGGCGAGTAGAGCGCCGAGAGATGATAGCCCACCGTCAGCGGATCGGTGGCGGTGGCGGTGGCCCGCCATTCGCCCGCCGCCAGCATCGCCGTCTTGTGATGCTCGGCGATTGCGCCCTCGCAGCCTTCGCAATGGTATTGCGCCGTCGCGGGCTGCCCCTTGTCCCAACGCAGCCGCTCGAACTTCAGCCATTGCTCATGGCCGCAATGCGGGCAGGCCACAAAATAGCGCCTCTGGTCGCTCGCCTCGTACTCGCGCTCGATCCGGCTCAGACCCCAGATGGTGGGGGTGGAGACCAGGAACACCTTGCGCCGGTGGGCAAAGGTCAGTGAACGCGCTGCAGCCAGCGTGACCGGATCGCCTTCCTCGTCGGCGGAGCCAGGATAGGCGTCCACCTCGTCGAGAAAGATGTAGCGCGCCGGTGTCGAGCGCAGGCCCACCGCCGAGTTCGCGCCCGTCATGATCAGGATGCCGCCCGCGAACTCTTTCGACAGCATGGTGTTGCCCGCATCGCGCGAGCGGGCAGGCTTGACCCGCGCTCGAAGGTCCGGGCTCTCCTCGATCAGCGGGTCGATGCGCTGGCGCGAGTTGCGCTTGGCGAGCTCCACCGTCGGCTGGACCGCCAGCATCGGTCCGGGCGCCTGATGGATCGCGAACCCGATCCAGTTATTGCCAGCTTCCGTGGCGCCCACCTGAGCCGCCTTCATGAACACCACCCGCTGGGCAGGGCTCGAGGGCGAGAGCGCGTCCATGATCTCGCGCATGTATGGCGTGCGCGCGGTGCGATACCGGCCCGGCTCGGCCGAAGCGCGCGAGGAGAGCCAGCGATGGCGGTCTGCCCATTGCGAGACCGTCAGGTCGGGATCGGGCCGCAGCCCATTGCCCCATGCGCGCAGGAGATCGCCCGCGCCGTCGAAATCGGTCAGGGCTT
>JBHYFR010000192.1:0-3057 GCA_051859425.1 Oceanicaulis sp.
GGTCCATGAAGACCCCGCGCTTCATGGAGGTGGAGAATTTGCCCCCATACCAGTTGAGCCAGTTGAAGGCCTTGAGCTTGTCCACCGTCTTCCATGGTTCGCCCGAGCCCAGAATGGTGGCCGGGAAGCTGACCGTGTGGAAGGCGACATTGTCCTTGCCCATGAACTGGACATAGCTGACATCGTGCGCGCCCTTGTCGGTGCGCCACCAGCGCTCCCAGTCATTGCCGGTGGCCTCGGCCCACTCGGCGGTGGCCGCGATATAGCCGATGGGGGCGTCAAACCAGACATAGAAGACCTTGTCTTCAAAGCCCTCGCGCGGCGCGCCGTCGCTGGCGACCGGCACGCCCCATTTGAGATCGCGTGTGATCGTGCGGTCGCGCAGGCCCTCGTCGAGCCATTTATAGGCGATGGATTTGGCCAGCGCCGGCCAGCCTTCAGCCGCGTCGACCCATTCGCGGATGCGCGGTTCCATGACCGTCTGGCGCAGCTGGAGATGGCGCGTGTCGCGAACTTCCAGATTGCGCGAGCCGGACACAGCCGAATACGGATTGATCAGGTCCACCGGGTCCAGCAGCTTGCCGCAATTATCACACTGGTCGCCGCGCGCCTTCTCGTACCCGCAATTGGGGCAGGTCCCTTCCACATAACGATCGGGCAGGAACCGTGCGTCATCGATGGAGTAGACCTGCTTTTCCACCACTTCGGCGATCAGCCCGTTGGCTTCCAGCGTTTGCGCGAAATGCTGGGTCAGGCGCTTGTTATGGTCCGAACTGGTGCGGCCGAAATGATCCCAGGACAGGTTGAACCGGTCCCCCAGCGCCTTCTGAATCGCGTGCTGCTCGTCACAATATTGCGCCACGTCCTGACCGGCGGCAGCGGCGGCGAGCTCCGCCGGGGTGCCATGTTCATCGGTGGCGCAGATGGCCAGCACCTCATGGCCGCGCAGGCGCTGGAAGCGCGCATACACGTCGGCGGGCAGCATGGAGCCGGCCAGATTGCCCAGATGCTTGACGCCATTGATATAGGGCAGGGCGCTGGTGACGAGGATGCGGGCCATGAACGTTTCCGTGATCAGGTGGGGGCGCTTGATGTTTCAGGGCGCATGCATACTCCCGCGATGGCGCGAGGGGAACCGGTGCGGGCGCCCTGAGAGAGTGTCACATTTGTGAAGCCAGCAGGCCGGACTCACGTCTATAGTCGCGCCACGAGGCGGCGCCACGCAGCCCGCAAGATCAGGGGAGGCGGCCATGCCGCGTATATTCGGTCACGACCTGCTGGCGTATATCGCGGCAGCCGTCGCATTCTACGCCGTCGGCTTTGTGATCTACGGCCTCTTGTTCAGCGAGCTCTGGATGACGCTGAACGCCTATAGACCCGCCGATCTGGCCGGTCATGAGTGAAAGATGGCGCTCAGCCCCGTCATGCCGCTGCTGATTGTGACCGGTATGGCCTGGCTGCTGCAGCTGGCGCGCCTATCGGGCCTGGCCGCCCATCTCAAACTCGGCGCCGGGGTGTGGCTGTTCATCATGGCGCCAGTGATGATGTACGGGTTTGTCTATGGGGTGAAATATCCGCTGGGCATATGGATCATGGACTCCGCCCATCTGTTCATCGCCACCCTGACGGCCAGCGCCATCCTGAACTGGCGCAAGCCGGCAATGTCCGCCTGAGGCCCGTTTGGACGCTCGACAAATGGAGTGGAACACGCGAGGTTTCGTCCTGACCCATCCCAGCTGGCGCCGCTTTCATGACCACACCCCAGACCCAGCCTGAGTCGGCCATTGACGATTTCGTCCCGTTTGACGAAATCCAGACTCGCCTCCTGGCGGCGTTCGACTGGTTCGAGCAGACGGTTCTCAATCTCGATAACGGGATTCAGCTGGCGCTGATCGCGGCCGCCTTGATTCCGGCCCTGATTTTTGGGCCCCGCCTGCGCGATCTGGTCGTGCAGGCCACGTCCGGCTTCCTGAAGACCGGTTTGCCCCGCCGCCTGATCAACGCGACGGCCATGCTGATGACGCCGCTGGCCCTGCTGCTGGTGCTGACGCTGATCCAGATCCTGCTGGCGGCGCTGGAGCGGCCCTATGCGCTGGTCAACGCCGCCACCAGCCTGATGACGGCCTGGATCGTGATCCGCGCCGTGTCGCTGGTGATCCAGTCCAAATTCTGGTCCAACATCGCCTTTTACATCGCCTGGCCGATTGCGGTGCTGGATGTGTTCGGCCTGCTGGTCCCTGTCATCCAGCAATTGCAGGGACTGGCGATCCCGCTGGGCGTGGCCGATCACGGCACGGCGATCCAGCTGTCGCTGTTCGATATCCTGCGCACGCTGGTCTATTTCGGCGTGCTGTTCTGGCTCGCCTCGCTGGCCGGGCGCACGATCAATTCCCAGCTTGAAAAGACCGAGGAGCTGTCGCCCGCCTTCAAGGCGCTGATCTCCAAGGTGCTGGGCGTTGTGCTGCCGGTCACGGCGCTGCTGATCGCCTTGCAGATGACCGGGTTCAATCTGGCCACACTGGCGATTTTCTCCGGCGCGGTGGGCATCGGGGTCGGCCTGGGTCTTCAGAAGACGGTGGCCAACTTCGCCGCCGGCTTCACCCTGCTGGCGGACAAATCCATCAAGCCGGGCGACGCCATCGAGGTGGACGGCACTTTCGGCTGGGTCAGCGAGATGCAGTCGCGCTACGTGTCGATCCGCACCCGCGACGGCACGGACATGCTGATCCCGAACGAGCATTTCATCGCCAATGGCGTGATCAACTGGTCACGCTCGGACCGCATCGTGCGCCTGCATGCGCCGTTCGGCGTGTCCTACACCACCCGCGATTTGCGCAAGGTGCAGGCGCTGGCCCAGAAAGCCGCAGCCTCCGTGGCGCGGGTGGTCACGGACAAGGACCCGGTGTGCAATCTGATGGAGTTCGGCGACAGCTCGGTCAATTTCGACCTGCGCTTCTGGATCGCCGACCCGGAAGCCGGCCTCGCCAATGTGCGCAGCGAGGTATACTTCGCCCTGTGGGAAGCGCTGCACGAGGCAGGGATCGAAATCCCGTTCCC
>JBHYFR010000192.1:3075-4257 GCA_051859425.1 Oceanicaulis sp.
GTCAAGGCGATGCCAGACGCGCTTCCCGGCGCTGCGCCGACGAATACCTAATCCGGCTGCCCGCCGCCAGCCAGTCCGGCCAGGAAATTGCGCACCACCAGAAGGCTGTCTTCGGGCGCCTCCTCCATGGGCATGTGACCAGCATCCTCCAGAATCACCACACGGGCATCCGGCATCGCCGCTTCAAAGCGGGCGGCATGGGCCACCGGGACCATGACGTCGGCGGCGCCCCACAGGAGCAAAGCCGGGGCCGTGACACGCGCCAGATCCGGCTCCGGGTCAGGCAGGGTGAATTGTTCCAGCCGCGCCAGCAGCGCGTCCTGCACGCCCGGTGTGGTCATCATGGCGCGGATGCGCGCGACCTGCTCGTCAGTGACCCTTGAGGGATCGGCGTAAAGGCTGCGGGTCGCGGCGCGTACGCCGACCTCCGGCGCGGTGTTGAGATACAGCCGCACGGGCAGGGGAATGGGCGCGGGTTCATCGGCCACGCCATGGATCGGATAGCCGCCCGGGCTGACCAGAACCAGGCCCGACACCCGTTCGGGGTTGTCAGCGGCATAGCGCCATGACACCAACCCGCCCAGCGACGAGCCGCCCAGGATGAAGCGCTCCGGCGCCACCTGATCGAGCAGGGCGCTCACCTGGGCCACTGTTTCAGCGACGCTATAGGCGCGGTCGCCGCGCGCGCCGGTCAGGCCATGGCCGGGCAGATCAAACCGGATCACCCTGTGATCACGCGACAAATCTTCCGCCCAGGCGTCCCAGGTTTCCAGCGAGTGGCTAAAGCCGTGGATCAGCACCAGTACAGGAGCGCCGGCGGGGCCATCCTCGCGCACGCGCCAGGACTGGTCGGCCGCCTCCACGTAGCGGTCTGCGCCGGTTGGCAGGTCTGGCGCCGGAGCGGCCGGGCCGCCGCCACGGGACAGGAAGACGAACACTGCGATCGCCAGAACTGCGATGAGGACCAGGGCGCCGAGAATGCGCAGCAGCATGGGGGTCATCCTTGAAAGCGCGGCTCAGTCGAGCCGGGCGAGAAACGTTTCAATGGCGCGCGCCGCTTCCGGTTCGGTGAGCAGCGGGGCGTGGCCGACATCGGGAACCTCGGCATACGCCATGTGCGGCGCCCGTTTGCGCATCTCCTCGACGCAAGACGCCGCCAGCAGATCGGTGATGGCGCCGCGG
>JBHYFR010000193.1:0-4254 GCA_051859425.1 Oceanicaulis sp.
GACGGCGACCGCCAGCAGCTCATCCATCTTGCGGCGCAGCTGGTGATCGGACTGGTCCACGCCGGCAGCGTCGAAATCGGCGCGCACCTTGCGGAACACGTCCTCGTCGCCGGGCTCTTCCAGGTCGGCCTTCACCAGCTCGCCGGCATAGGCCTCGGCGTCAGCGCCGCTGAGCCCCATTTCCCCGGCCGCCCACAGACCCAGCAGCTTGTTGCGCCGCGCCTGGGCGCGGAACTCGGACGTCTGTTCGTGGACGAACTTGTTTTCGAAGCCTTTTTCGCGGTCATCAAAGCTGGACATCAAAAGCTCTCTTCCGGTCTGGGGAGGGGCGGGTCGTCACCCCCATCGTTATCGCGCGCCCTGCATGGAATCAATCGCGCCCACGCTTTACTGCGGTGATGTTGCAGCGCCGCGGCGAACTGGCGTATCATGGATGCATAAAGGCGGCCCGTGCATGACGGGCCGTTTCTCGTTTGCCGCAGGCCGGTCCGGCGATCCCGCCCCGCCCTGCCCGCGGCCTCCAGCGGAGTTGCGCCCTCACCCATGTCCCGCCGCAAGAAACTTTACGAAGGCAAGGCCAAAATCCTCTATGAGGGTCCGGAACCCGGCACGCTGGTCCAGCACTTCAAGGACGACGCCACCGCGTTCAACAACAAGAAAAAAGCCGTGCTGGAGGGCAAGGGCGTCCTCAACAACCGGATCTCCGAACATATCATGGAGAATCTCAACCGGATCGGCGTGCCCACCCATTTCATCCGCCGCCTGAACATGCGCGAGCAGCTGGTGCGCGAGGTGGAGATCATTCCGCTGGAAGTGGTGGTGCGCAATGTGGCCGCCGGCTCCATCGCCCAGCGCTTCGGGATCAATGAGGGCGAGCCGCTGCCGCGCGCCATCGTGGAATTCTATTTCAAGGACGATGCGCTGGGCGATCCGCTGGTCAGCGAGGAGCATATCGCCGCGTTCAACTGGGCCAGCCCCCAGGATATTGACGACATGATCGCGCTGGCGCTGCGGGTGAATGACTATCTGTCCGGCCTGTTCACCGGCGCCCATATCCGTCTGGTGGATTTCAAGCTGGAGTTCGGGCGCATCTATGACCAGAACGACATGGCCCGCATCATCCTGGCCGACGAGATCAGCCCGGACAGCTGCCGCCTGTGGGATTTGACCAGCGGCGAGAAAATGGACAAGGACCGGTTCCGGCGTGATCTGGGCAATGTCACCGAAGCCTATGCAGAGGTGGCGCGGCGCCTGGGAATCATGAAGGAAAGCGGAAACGGCGACGAGGCGAACTCATGAAAGCGCGTGTGCATGTCTATCTCAAACCCGGCGTTCTGGACCCGCAAGGCCAGGCCGTGGCCACGTCCCTCAAACATCTCGGCTTTGACGAGGTGAGCGCGGCGCGCCAGGGCAAGCTGATCGAGATCGATCTCAACACCGCCGACGCCGAGGAAGCCCAAAAGCGCGTCGCCGAGATGTGCGACAAGCTGCTGGCCAACCCGGTGATCGAAACCTACGACATCGAACTGAGCGCTTAAGGCGGCGGGGGCGGTTGCCGGCCTCCCCGCTTCGCGCCACCCCCTACCCCGCCATCTGCGAATACCCGGTGTCCGCCGCTGCGGCGATGTCGGCGTCCAGGCGGTCCAGGCAGTAGTCCAGTTCGGCGATGGGCGCGCCCTGGAACTGGGTGAAGACGCGTTCGATGAGGTGTTTGCGAAAGCGGATCACGTCGCGCACGCCGCCCGGGCCCATCTCCAGCGAGTGCCAGGCCTGCAGCGCGGCGCGCACGGCGGGCAGGATGCGTTCGGGCAGGCCCGCGCGGCGGAACACCGCCTCCAGGCCCAGCGGCCCGGCGTCGTGGATCAGCACCCAGGCCTTGGCGTGCTCCAGACCCGCCAGCTCAGCCACGCAATGCTCGAAAAAGCTCATATGACCGCGGAACAGGGCGCGCAGCATGAGGGACGGCGTCAGGCGGCCATTGAGCTGAAGCTGCTGGGCGAAGCGGCGCGGATCGGCCGACAGGCCCGCCTGGTCCACCAGGTCTACCGTGGCGCGTTCGCGCGCGCCCTCGGCCAGCTCCACCGCCAGCTGGGGCGGCAGGGCGTGGCGCGACACCAGGCGCTGCAGCGCCTGATCGGAAATGCACGCCACCAATTTCTCGGTGATCTCCAGCGGCAGGGTCTCGCGGTCGATGAAGCGTTCCAGCACGTGGGGCGTCTCGGCGAAGCGGCGGAACACGCTGGCGAAGGCGCCGGCGTTGAACGCCGCGCCGGTATTGGCCGCCAGCACGCCGACCGCCTCGGTCACGCCATGCTCGGCGATCTGGCCGGTGACGGCTTCGGACAGGCGCTCGCGCGTGGCCACCGCCACCTGACGCCGGGCCGCGCCCGAACGCACGATGTCGATCAGGTCATCATCGGTGAGTACCGGCGAACCGGCGATCACCGGAATGGCGATGGAATCCACGTCGGCGGCCAGCTGGCGCGCCACGTCAGGCGGCAGATGAGGCGAACGCTGGAGCGTGACCGACAGGGCGCGGCGCACCAGCTCAGCGGCGTCACGCGCGAGCACCCGGACAATCTCGGCGCCCAGCAAGCGCTCTTCCTCGCTCAGGCCCGGCGCGGCGTAGCGCGCGCAGACCTTGCGGGCGGCCAGGGCGCGCGCCTCGTCATCACCATTGGTCAGCCGGACGAGATCATCCGGGGTCAGGCGGGCTCTCAGGGTATGCACGCTCATGGCTCGACACGCCTCCTGTCAAAGGACGCCCTCAGCCTGCGCGCCAAATCTTAACGCCCGCTTGCCAGACGCGGTGAACGGGTAACTTACCCTTTACGCCTGCCGCCGCGTGGCGCTTCGAGCGAGGCGAGCAGCTCCACCAGGGCCGGGGTCAGCACGCTGCCGGTGCGGCCCATGGCGGCCAGACCGCCCAGCCCGCCGCGCGGACCGGTCTCGCCCACGCCCAGCGCCGAGGCGGCGCGCTCTGCCGATGTCGGAGCCGCGGCCGGGGCCGCAGAGGCGCGCGCGGCCCGCGCCGACGCGCGCCAGTTGGCGGGCGCTTCAACCGGACCGTTGTTTTCACCGGTCAGGCGGGCGAGCACTTCGCTAACGCTGCGCGGGCGGCCCTGATCAAAGAAGATCGGCCGGTTGGCCGCTGCGGCGGCGGGAAACAGCTGGTCGGCGCGCTGGGCCGGATTATCGGCCGTATGGGCGATCAGACGCGCGGCGCCGGACGCGCCCAGAAAGTGCGCGGCGTACAGCTCGCCCTCTGTGGGCTCGCGCCCTGTGGCGGCGCGCAATATGGAGGCGTTCTCCGCCGCCAGCTCGCCGGCCATCACGCTGGCCGCGCGCGCATCAAAACGCAGGTTCAAAATCGCATCGCGCCGGGCGGGATCGCTGACCTGGAAGCGGCCTTGCGCATCGCGCGTCACAGCCTGCGCCAGCTCGCCATAGCCATGCTTGGCGCCATGGCGCGACACCATGGAGAGCCAGGTCTGCTCGATGAACTGGAACAGGCCCGCCGCGCTGGAGGTGCGGGCGCGCGCCTGCGGATCGAAATTGCTTTCACGCTGGGCGGTGCGCACCAGAAAGTCGAAGCTGGCGCCGGTGTCGCGCGCGGCGTCGGCGATCAGGCGCCGGGGCGAAGGCAGGGCGTCGCCCAGCATGGACAGCGGATCAGACATGGCCACTCCGGATACGGCGCCAGGGCGTGCGAGGGGCGATTCGCCCATTCATTCGCCAGCCTGCGCGCGGAGCCCATAAGCCTTCGTTAACCGTGGGCGCAGATTCCGGGCCTCGAACGTGTGTCAGGCGCCGCGCAGACCCGCCCGGTCCGGCGTGAAGGCGCGCGCCCAGTCCGGCAGCGATCCGGTGGCCGCCAGACAGGCGATGGCTTCGGCCATCACCGGCGCCAGCAGCACGCCATTGCGATAGCCGCCCCCCGCCAGCACCAGGCCCGGCGCCGCCTCGCCGATCACCGGCATGGCGTCACGCGTGCGTGGGCGCAGCCCGGCCCAGGCCTCGTCATGGCGTCGCCCCGCCATCGCGGGAACCAGCCGCCCGGCCCGCTGCGCCAGCCCCGCCAGCGCATCTGCATCCGTCTCCGGCCCCGCCTGCCCCGGCTCACTGGTGGCGCCGGCGATCACCCGCCCGTCCGGCTTGGCGGCGAGATAGAGCGAGACATGGCGCACCACATGGGTCAGGCGCACCGGCGCGGGCGGGCCCCAGGCGATCATCTGGCCCTTCACCGGCATGGCC
>JBHYFR010000194.1:0-4240 GCA_051859425.1 Oceanicaulis sp.
CGATCCAGGCCTCGTGACCGCGAAGGGACACGACATTGAACGAGGCGCTCGGCGCAAAAGTAGTCTCGCCATGACCGAAATACCGGTACTCGGTATCCAGGGTCAGTTGCGGCGAGAGAGCCCAGCCCACACCCGCGATCAGCTGGTAGGCCAGCGTCGAGGTGGACGAGCGCGACTGGATGAAGCGAGGGTCACCCGGAATAATGGAGCCGACCGGACGCGTGCCGGTGTTCCAGCCCGCGAGCGACGCGGTCACATCCGCATAGCCCAGACCCGCGCCGACATACGGACGCCAGAAGGCCGAACCGGTGTCGAAATCGTACAGCACGTTGAGCATGCCGGTCCAAGTCTGGAACTTGGAGTGGCTGTCTTCGTGGTTACCGATCGAGCCGGTGTTGTTATAGCGGTGAGCCAGCTCACCCTCGATGCGCCAGCCTGAAGCCCACTGGTAACCGACAGAGAGCTTTTCGCGCCAGTTGGACTGACCGCTGATGCGGCCGCCGTTCGCGGCGGTCGGATTGCCGAGCGCGCCGGACACGTTCGCGTCGCCGGGCCCGCCGTAGCCGACCCCGCCGCCGATGTACCAACCTTCGTCTGCGAGCGCCATGGAAGGCGCACCCAGCACGAGGCTCAGCGCCGCAGCGGTCATTAGGTGCTTTTTCATTCCTACCCCCTACGGGCGGCATGCCCGTCGTGTGAAAAGATGTAAAGGCCGCCAGCGGACACGACTCAACGCCGTACGCGGACACGAACCTCGTTGGATGTTTTAGCGGCTATTTCACGCCGACGCCACCGCCATGAGGCGAAAATTGAGTGGTTTCAGCGCACAACACCCGCCTGTTGCAGCTGAAAACAGCCGTTTTGATCAATACCGAGGCGTTCTTGCAACACCTGCGCGGTATGCTCGCCCAACCTTGGCGGCGCGCTGCGGTAGACTGGCGGGGTGGCTGACAAACGCATCGGGCTTGCCACCAGGGGAACCGCTCCGCATCCGGTCATCGGCAGGCTGAGCGAGAGCCCGCGCGCCTGCGCCTGGGGATGGGCGAAGACCTGATCAACGGTCTGGATCGGTCCGCACGGCACGCCTGCGGCGTTGAGCGCCCCGGTCCAGTGGGCGCTGGAGCGCGCGCTCATCACCACGATGATCTCTGCGATGAGGATTTCACGGTGCTCCACCCGCCCGGCATTGGCCTTGAACCGCGGATCGGCGGCCCAGTCCTCGCGTCCGAGCGCCCGGGCGAAGGCCGCGAACTGGCCGTCATTGCCCACCGCCACGGCGATGCGGCCGTCCAGCGTGGGAAAATCCTGATAGGGCACGATATTGGGGTGGGCGTTGCCGCCCCGGCCCGGCGCCCGGCCCGAAACCAGGTAATTGGACGCCTGGTTGGCCAGCATAGCCGCCTGCACGTCAAACAGCGCCATGTCGACATACTGCCCGCCCAGCCCCTGGTCCCGCGCGATGAGCGCCGCCATCACGGCGCCGGCTGCATAGACGCCGGTGAACAGGTCCACCGCCGGGACCCCCACCTTCATGGGCTTGTCCTCGCCGGTCACCGACATCAGCCCGCCCATGGCCTGGATCAGGAAATCATAGCCTGGCTGCGCGCTCATCGGCCCGGTCTGGCCAAAGCCGGTGATCGAGCAATAGATGATGTCGCCGCGCAGCGCCTTCACGCTGTCATAGTCCAGCCCGTATTTCCTGAGCCCGCCGGTCTTGTAGTTCTCGATGATCACATCGCTTTGCGCGGCCAGCTGGCGCAGGATCTCGCGTCCCTTCTCCTCGCGCATATTGACCGCGATGGAGCGCTTGTTGCGGTTGGCGCACAGATAATAGGCCGCGTCCGCGCGCGCGCCGTCATCGGTCTGGACGAAGGGCGGACCCCAGCCTCGGGTGTCGTCTCCGCCATCGGGGTTCTCCACCTTGATCACATCGGCGCCCAGATCGGCCAGGATCTGCGCGCACCAGGGCCCCGCCAGCACGCGCGACAGGTCAAGCACCTTGATATGGGACAGGGCGCCAGGACTCATGGCGGCGGCTCCGTTTGTTCGGACAAGGTCTGAACCGCTAAACGGCGCGCGCGGTGAAAGCAAGAGGGGGGCGCTGGCCGCGCCAGAGGCCCGGAGCTGCGCCTCGGCAGCGGCAGGATCGAACCCGGGCGGTGAACGCGCTAGCCTTCCGGGCATGACCTTTGGCCATGATTCTCCGTCCGCGCCGCAAAGTGGCCCCGGCCCCCGCCCCGGCCTCAACGAGGCGCGCGCGGCCATGCGCGAGGTGTTCGGGTTTCCCGAGTTCCGGCCCGGCCAGGGCGACATCCTGGAAGCGGTGCTGGCGGGCGAGGACGCGCTGGCGGTCATGCCCACCGGACGGGGCAAGTCGCTGTGCTTTCAGCTGCCGGCGATCCTGAGCGGCGGGCTGACCCTGGTGGTCTCGCCCCTGATCGCCCTGATGCGCGACCAGGTGGCGGCGCTGCAGTCAGCGGGCGTCGAGGCGGCCAGCCTGACCAGCGCCGACGATCCGCATGCCCGCGAAGAGACCTGGCGCAAGCTGGATGAGGGCTCCCTGAGGCTTTTGTACATGGCGCCCGAGCGTCTGGCCGCGCCGGGCCTGGCTGAGCGCCTGGGCCGGGCGGGGCTGCGCCTGATTGCGGTGGATGAAGCCCATTGCGTCTCCCAGTGGGGTCATGATTTCCGGCCGGATTACCTGCGCATCGCCGAGCTGGCGCGCGCCGCCGGATCACCCCAGATCGCCGCCTTCACCGCCACCGCCGACGCGGCGGCAAGGCGCGACATCGCCGCACGCCTGTTCACCCGCGAACCGAAAGAGTTTGTGGCCGGGTTTGACCGGCCCAATATTTTCCTGGCCGTGAGCGCGCGCCAGTCGGGCGCCGCCCAGGTGCTGGACTTCATCCGCGCACGGCCCGGCCGGGCGGGCATTGTCTACTGCACCAGCCGCAAGGGGTGCGATGACATGGCCGGGCGCCTGCGCAAGGCGGGCATTGACGCACTGGCCTATCATGCGGGTCTGGACAGCGCCGAACGCAGTGCGCGCCAGGACCGGTTCGTGCGCAGCGACAGCCTGGTGATGTGCGCCACGGTCGCGTTCGGCATGGGGGTGGACAAGCCTGATGTGCGCTTTGTCATCCATGCCGGCCTGCCCAAGTCCATGGAGGCCTATTATCAGGAGATCGGACGCGCGGGCCGCGACGGGGATCCGGCCGACACGCTGATGCTGTGGACGCTGGGCGACGCGGCCCTGCGCCGGCACCAGATCAATGACAGCGAGAGCGACGCGGCGCGCAAGCAGATGGAGCTGCGCCGGCTGGGCGCGCTGATCGCCTATTGCGAGGCGCCGCGCTGCCGGCGCCAGACCTTGCTCGCCTATTTCGGCGACGCCAGCGAGCCGTGCGGTCACTGCGATTTGTGCGCCGATCCGCCCGAGCTGATAGACGGCGCGGTGCTGGCCCAGAAGGCCATGTCGGCCATCGCCCGCACCGGTCAGCGCTTCGGGCTGGAGCATCTGGTCAATGTCCTGCGCGGGGGCGACACCGACAAGGTGCGCGAGCATGGCCATGACGCCCTGCCCACCTTTGGCGTGGGCGCGGACCTGACCCGGCCGCAATGGATGGGCGTGTTCCGCCAGCTGTTCGCCGCCGGCCTGATTGATCAGCCGGTGGACGGGCATGGCGAGTGGGTGATCACCCCTGCGGGGCGCGAGGTGCTGTTCGCCCGCGCGCCGGTCTCCCTGCGCCCGCCGCAGGCCGAGCGCCTGAGCGCATCACGCCGCGGCCCCGCGCCGGAGGCCGCCGACGTGCTGCGCACCGAAGAGGCGCGCGCGCTCTATACGGCGCTGCGGGCCAAACGCCTGGAGCTGGCGCGCGAGGCGGGCAAGCCGGCCTATACCGTGTTCGCCGACCGCACGCTGGTGGAGCTTGCCCAGGCGCGCCCGCAGACCCTGGAAGCCATGGCCGGCGTGTTCGGCGTGGGCGCGCGCAAGCTGGAGCGCTATGGCGCGGCGTTTCTCGAAGTGATCGCGGCGCATCGCTGAAACGCCGGGCGCAGAGGGCGCCGAGGTCGCAGCGTGGCGCTGTTTCAATGGCCATAAACGCAAAAAGCCCCGGCTCTTTCGAGCCGGGGCTTTGCGTGACCTGTGTATGGAGGGCGCATCGAACGTGCGGACCGGGCGGCGACCTACTCTCCCATGCCTTAAGACCGAGTACCATCGGCGCCGAGGGTCTTAACG
>JBHYFR010000195.1:0-4239 GCA_051859425.1 Oceanicaulis sp.
CGAAAATGGCTCAAACCCTACTCACGAAGCTGAACATCTGGGACAGCCCCTATAATTTTGATGCGGTACTGGGTCACGATGACATCTCGCCGGGGCGCAAGCGTGACCCCGGCCCTGCATTCCCGCTGGCGGCATTCCGAGCGCGCCTGTTTGGCCGCAGGACAGAAGGCTGAACACTCCGCCGGTTGACGTTCCGGGCGCGTCTGCGCGATAGCCGCTGACATGCCGCGCTATCACCTCACCATCGAGTATGACGGGCGGCCCTTCGTGGGTTGGCAGCGTCAGGACAATGGCCCGTCGGTGCAGGCGGCGCTGGAGCGGGCGGTGGCGGCGCTGGATGGGGGCGTGCGCGAGGTCTATGGCGCGGGCCGCACCGATTCAGGCGTGCATGCGCTGGCCCAGAGCGCCCATGTGGACCTGGAAAAGGACCTGGCGCCGGGCAAGGTGCGCGATGCGCTCAATCATCATCTGGGGTCCGACCCGATTGCGGTCCTGTCTGCGCGGCGGGTCGATGACCGGTTTCACGCGCGCTTCTCGGCGGTGAAACGCGGTTATGTCTACCGCATCATCCCGCGCCGGGCGCGTCTGGCGCTGGAGGCGGGGCGGGCCTGGCGCACGCCGCGCGCCCTGGACGTGGCGGCCATGCACGAGGCGGCTCAGACGCTGGTCGGGATGCACGACTTCACCACCTTCCGCGATGCGCGATGCCAGGCTGAATCGCCGGTCAAATCCATTGACGCCATTGCGGTGCGCGAGATCGATGGCGAGGTGCGCCTGACTGTGGAGGCGATCAGCTTCCTGCACCGCCAGGTGCGCTCCATCACCGGTTCGCTGGTGGAGGTGGGCAATGGCAAATGGTCGGTCAGTGATTTCGCCGATGCGCTGGCCGCCGCAGACCGCACGCGCTGCGGCCCGGTGGCGCCGCCGGACGGGCTGTATCTCGCCTTCGTGCGCTACGCTTAAGCCAGCAGGGCGATCACAATCGCCTCGATCACCAGCGGAATGGCGGCGGCGGCGGTGGCCATGGCCGGCGGCAGGCCCAGCGCGCCGTGCGCCACGCGCCAGTGCACGTAATAGCGCACCAGGGTGTAGAGGCTGAGCAGGCCTTGCACGGCGGCGGCGTTGGCGAGCCCGGCCAGATACAGCGCCCAGATCAGGGCCTGGATGTGCAACAGCACGAACACCGCCCAGTTATGCACCGCCACCCAGCCGCCCAGACGCTCTCGGATGCCCAGAAGGGCGACGGTGAGCATGGCGGTCAGCGGGAACAGACCCCAGATGCGCAGCCAGGCGAACGCGGCGTCCCAGAAACCCGAGCCCGCATCCGGGCCGTAGATGGCCGGGTTGTCGGCCACCAGAGCGTTGATGCCGGTCACCATCAGATAGAAGGCGGGCAGGGCGAGGATGACGCCGTTGAAGGATCGGCCCACGCCGTAGGGCGTGATGTCGAAATGGCCGCGCCAGCCGGGCCGGAAGGCCAGCATGGCGAACAGCCCGCGCACCCGCAGATTGGCGTCGGCCAGCATCCGGCGCATCAGGCGAAGGTCTCGAAATAGCGCTCCAGGATGCGCGCGTAGATGCCGGTCAAGAGGGCGATGTCGGCCACCGGCACGCGTTCGTCGATCTGGTGCATGGTGGCGCCCACCAGGCCGAACTCGGCCACAGGACAGTAATCCTTGATGAAGCGCGCATCCGACGTGCCCCCGCCCGTGGTCAGCGCCGGGGCCTTGCCCGTGACCTCGATCACGGCGGTCTTGAGCAGATCGGTGAAGGCGGGGTTGTCGGTCAGGAAGGCCTCGCCGGTGACAGTCAGGTCCAGCTTGATCCGACCGTTGAACCCGGCAGCCACACCCGCCGCCTCATCCTCGATCCAGCGTTTGAGGTCATCGCCGGTGTGGGCGATGTTGAAGCGGATATTGAATTTCGCCTGCGCGTTTTCGGGGATCACATTGTGGGGCGCATTGCCCACATCAATGCTGGTCACCTCCAGATTGGAGGGCTGGAAATGGGGCGCGCCGTCATCGAGCGTGCGCGCGGTGAGCCGGCCCAGCAGCGCCAGCAGGGGCGGGATCGGGTTCTCGGCCTTTTCCGGATAGGCCACATGGCCCTGTCGCCCGGTCACGGTGATGACGCCATTGAGCGAGCCGCGCCGGCCCACCTTGATGGTGTCGCCGATCTGGGCCGGATTGGTCGGTTCGCCCACCAGGCAGTGGTCAAAGCGCTCGCCGCGCCCGTGCACGGCCTCCAAAAGCTTTTTCGTGCCGTTGATCGCGGGGCCTTCCTCGTCACCGGTGATCAGGAAGGCGATGGAGCCCTTGGGCTGGCCATGGCGCGCGAGATAGGCCTCCACCGCCGCCACCATGGCCGCGATGGAGCCTTTCATGTCCGCCGCGCCGCGCCCCCATAGCAGGTCCTGGGCAATGTCGGCGGCGAAGGGCGGATGGGACCACGCGGCTTCCGGTCCGGGCGGCACCACATCGGTATGGCCGGCAAAGCAGAACACGGGCGCCGCCGTGCCCAGCCTGGCGTAGAGATTGTCCACCTCGCCAAACGGATGGCGCGTGCAGGCGAAACCCAGCGCGCTCAGCGCCTCTTCCAGTACGTCCAGCGCGCCCGCATCGGCGGGCGTCACCGACGGCGCCTGGATCAGGCGGCGGGCGAGGGCGATGGGGTCGGGGGTGGGGGGTGTCCGGGGCATGTGATTGAGATAGGACAATCACGCCCCGCCCGCCAGCGCCTCAATCAATCCCTCAGCAGGGCGTTGATGGAGGTTTTGGAGCGCGTCTGGGCGTCCACGCGCTTGACGATGACGGCGCAGTAGAGCGACGGGCCGCCCTTGGGGTCGGGCAGGGCGCCGGGCACCACCACGGCGTAGGGCGGCACCTCGCCGCGGAAGACCTCGCCGGTGGCGCGGTCCACGATCTTGGTGGAGGCGCCGATATAGACGCCCATGGACAGCACTGCGCCCTCGCGCACGATCACGCCTTCGGCGACTTCCGCGCGTGCGCCGATGAAGCAATTATCCTCGATGATCACCGGCGCGGCCTGCAACGGTTCCAGCACGCCGCCAATCCCGGCGCCGCCGGACAGGTGCACATTCTTGCCGATCTGGGCGCAGGACCCGACCGTGGCCCAGGTATCGATCATGGCGCCTTCGTCCACATAGGCGCCGATATTGACGTAGGACGGCATCAGCACGGCGTTGCGCGCGATATAGGCGCCCCGGCGCACCGCGGCGGGGGGCACGGCGCGGAAGCCCGCCGCGGCGAATTCCGCCTCGCCCCAGCCTTCGAACTTGGACGGGACCTTGTCCCACCAGGGGCCTTCGCCGGGACCGCCGGAGATGAGCGTATTGGGGTTGAGGCGGAAAGACAGGAGCACGGCTTTTTTCAGCCATTCATGCACCGTCCAGCCGCCCTGGCCGTCAGGCGAGGCCACGCGCGCCGCGCCGCTGTCGAGCAGGGCCAGCGCTGTTTCCACCGCCTCGCGCACAGCGCCCTGGCTCTGAGGGGTCAGCCCGGCGCGGGTCTCCCAGGCGGCGTCGATGGCGTCTTTCAGGGCGGCGTGGGTCATGGGATCAGGCCTTTGAGCTGGCGGCGCGCATCTGGCCCAGGAAACCGGTCAGGCAGTCTGCGGCGTAGTGAACATGAGGCGGGTGGGCGCCCGGCCCGGCGGTGTGGCCGTCCGGGTCCTCGGCGCTGGCGCGTATGAGCACGGTGGTGAAGCCCATATCGGCGGCGGTTTCAAGATTGGCCGGTGAATCTTCGAACATCACCGCGCTGTGCGGCGAGATGTCGAAATGGCGCGTGAAGCGCTCAAAGCTCGCCCGGTGGGGCTTGGGCAGGAATTGCGCCGCCTCGATGTCATACAGATCATCAAACAGGCCGTTGAGACCCAGCCGGTCGATCACCTTTTCGGCGTGCTTGCGCGAGCCATTGGTGAACACCACCCGCTTGCCTTCAAGCGCCATGATATGGCCGGCCAGCTCCGGGTTCGGGGTGATCACCGAGTGGTCGACATCGTGCACGAAATCGAGGAAATCGCCCATGTCCACGGCGTGATGGCTCATCAGGCCGTTGAGCGTGGTGCCGTATTCGCGCCAGTAGGTTTTCTGCACCCGGCGGGCGTTGTCGCGGTCCAGGTCCAAGAGGCGCATCACGTAAAGCGTCATGCGTTGCTCGACCTGGCTCATCACGGCGGTGTCGGCGGGGTAGAGCGTGTTGTCCAGATCGAACACCC
>JBHYFR010000196.1:0-4226 GCA_051859425.1 Oceanicaulis sp.
TGCCTGCACACGCCTTGACCGGATGGCGCCGGGGCGCTACCGCCGCATGTTGCGCGCGCACATGCGCGCGTCCCCTCTCTTCGCCCTGCCGCTTAGCCGCGTCCGGCGCGAGGACACGCCCGAACGAGGACGACCATGGCCGAGACCAGCCCCAAGCCGGCGGACCGCCGGTTTCCCGAAGCCGCCAGCCCGGCCGCGCTGCCGTCTGTCGACCGGGAGATTCTGGCGTTCTGGAAGGCCGACGCCACGTTCCAGGCCTCGATTGACGAGCGCCCTGAAGACAATCAGTTCGTCTTCTATGACGGCCCGCCCTTCGCCAACGGCCTGCCCCATTACGGGCATTTGCTGACCGGCTTCGCCAAGGACGTGATCCCGCGCTACCAGACCATGAAGGGCCGCCGGGTGGAGCGCCGCTTCGGCTGGGACACCCATGGCCTGCCCGCCGAGCTGGCCGCCGAGAAGGCGCTGGGCATTTCCGGGCGCAAGGCGGTGCTCGACATGGGCATCGACAAGTTCAACGACGCCGCGCGCTCGGAGGTCATGAAATACGCCGGCGAGTGGGAGGAATACGTCACCCGTCAGGCGCGCTGGGTCGATTTCGAGAATGATTACAAGACGCTCGACACCGGCTTCATGGAGAGCTGCCTGTGGGCGTTCAAGCAGCTCTGGGACAAGGGGCTGGTCTATCGCGACTACCGGGTCGTGCCCTATTCCTGGGCGGTGGAAAGCCCGTTGTCGAACTTCGAGACGCGGCTGGACAATTCCTACCGCAACCGGACCGACCCGGCCGTCACCGTGGGCTTCCGCATCCGCGAGGGCCAGGGCGCGCTGTCTGGCGCCCAGCTGCTGATCTGGACCACCACGCCCTGGACCCTGCCGTCCAACCTGGCCGCCGCGGCGGGCGCTGACATTACCTATGCGGTGATGGAGAAGGACGGAGAGCGCTATATCCTCTCGGCCAACGCGCTGGAAAAATACAAGAAACAGCTTGAGGGCGCCGTGCAGACCGGGACCGTGAAGGGCGCGGAGCTGGCCGGGCTCACCTATCATCCCCCGTTCGACTATTTCGAAGGTCACGAGAAGGCCTTCCGCATACTGATCGAAGACTTCGTCACCGACGAGGACGGCACGGGCGTGGTGCATATGGCGCCGGGCTTTGGCGAGGACGACCTCAATGCCTGCCGCCGCGCCGGCATCGCCGTTGTCGTGCCGGTGGACCAGGCCGGGCGCTATACCCGCGAGGTGAGCGATTACGAGGGCATGCTGGTGTTCGACGCCAACAAGCCCATCACCCAGCGCCTGAAGGAAGAGGGCAAACTCTTCCGCCACGACACCTATGACCACAATTATCCCCATTGCTGGCGTACCGACGAGCCTCTGATCTACAAGGCGGTGGACAGCTGGTATCTGCGCGTGTCGGACTTCCGCGAGCGCATGGTGGAGCTGAACCGGCAGATCAACTGGACGCCCGCCCATGTGAAGGACGGGATTTTCGGCAACTGGCTGGCCGGCGCCCAGGACTGGAACATCTCGCGCTCGCGCTTCTGGGGCACGCCGATCCCGGTCTGGGTCAGCGACGATCCGAATTATCCGCGCACGGAAGTCTACGGCTCCATCGCAGAGCTTGAGGCCGCTTTCGGCGTCACCATCACCGATCTGCACCGCCCCTATATCGATGCGCTCACCCGCCCCAACCCGGACGATCCCACGGGAAAATCGAAAATGGTCCGGGTGGAGGACGTGTTCGACGTCTGGTTTGATTCCGGCTCCATGCCGTTCACCAGCGTGCACTATCCGTTCGAGAACAAGGACTGGTTCGAGGCCAATTTCCCGGCTGATTTCATCGTGGAATACGTCGCCCAGACGCGCGGCTGGTTCTACACCCTGATGGTGCTGGGCACGATGCTGTTCGACCAGCCGCCCTTCCGCAACGCCATCTGCCACGGCGTGGTGCTGGACGAGAACCGCCAGAAACTGTCCAAGCGCCTGCGCAATTATCCCGATCCGCTGGAATTCTTCGACAAGGCCGGTTCGGACGTGATGCGCTGGTTCCTGATCTCCTCGCCCGTGCTGGGCGGCGGCGATCTCTTGGTGCCCAAGGAGGCGCGCGACATCGCCGCGGTGCAGCGCGAGGCCATCGCGCCCTTGATGAACGCCTACGCCTTCTTCTCGCTCTACGCCAATCTGGAGGCGCGCGCGCCGCAGATCATCCGTGAGGCGTCCGATCCGCTGGACCGGTATATCCTCACCAAGACCGGCGAGCTGGCCGCAGGCGTTCAGGACGCGCTCGACGCCTTCGACATTCCACGCGCCTGCAAGGCGGCGACGGCGTATTTCGATGCGCTGACCAACTGGTATATCCGCCGCTCGCGCGCGCGCTTCTGGGGCTCGGCGGACGAGGCCTCGCGCCACGCCGCCTTCGACACGCTCTACACCGTGTTGACCCAGGTCTGCCGCATACTGGCGCCGCTCCTGCCCATCGTGACGGAGAAAATCTGGAAGTCGCTCACCGGCGGGCGCTCGGTGCATCTCACGCTTTGGCCGTCTGCGGACGAATTTGCTCACGACCATGATCTCGCCCGGGCCATGGACCTGGTGCGCGAGGCCTGCTCGGCGGCGCTGTCGGTGCGCGAGCGCCATCGCCTGCGCGTGCGTCTCCCGCTCAAAGTCCTGACCCTGGTCCATGCCGACGCCGATGCCATGGCGCCCTATACCGGGCTCATCGCCGAGGAGCTCAATGTGCGCCAGGTGGCCCTGTCCACCGATCTCGACGCCTACGGCTCGGTGGAGCTGAAGATCAATCCGCAGATCGGCAAGCGTCTGGGCGCCAAGATGAAAGAGGTGATGGGGGCGGCGCGCGCGGGCGCCTTCACGCTTCATCCCGACGGCACGGCTGAGGTGGCGGGCGAAACCCTCTCTGCCGACGAGTTCACCTTGCGCATGATCGCCGCCGAGGGCAGCGCGGCCGAGCCGTTCGCGGGCACGGGCGCGGTGATCCTGGATATCTCCGTGGACGCGGACCAGGAGCGCGAGGGCCTCGCCCGTGATCTGGTCCGTGCGGTGCAGGCCGCCCGCAAGGACGCCGGGCTGGAGGTCTCCGACCGCATCCATCTGGGCGTTTCGGGCGGGCCGGATGTGGCCGAAGCCATCGCCGCCCATGGCGAATTCATCCAGGCTGAAACCCTCGCCCTGAGCCTCTCGCTCAATGCGGAGGGCGGCCATATCAGCGAACAGGACGTATACGGCGGACAGGTGCGCCTGTCGGTGCGCAAGGCGGACGGACACAGCGCCTGACCCGAAAAGACAAGACGGCGCGAGCGCGCCGCGTGAGGACGATGATGAGCGACGCGGTCTATGATTTTTCCGCCCTGGAGGCCAAGTGGCGCGAGGCCTGGGACCGGCTGGGCGTGAACCGCACGGCGCATCCCAAGCCCGGCGACAAGACCTTCTACGTGCTGGACATGTTCCCCTACCCGTCCGGCGCCGGGCTGCATGTGGGCCATCCGGTAGGCTATCTCGCGACCGATATCGTGGCCCGCTACAAGAAGATGCAGGGCTTTACCGTGCTCCACCCCATGGGCTGGGACAGTTTCGGTCTACCTGCCGAGCAGTACGCGGTGCGCACCGGCGTGCATCCGGCCGTGTCCACGGCGGAGAATATCGCCAACTACAAGCGCCAGATGGCGCTGCTGGGCCTGGGCTATGACTGGGACCGCGAGATCGCGACATCCAGTCCGGACTATTACAAATGGACCCAGTACATTTTCACCCGGCTCTATAACGCCTGGTACGATGTGGATGCGGGCCGCGCGCGGCCCATCGAGGAGCTGCCCGTCCCGGGTGACGTGGCCGCTGAAGGCAAGCTGGCGGTGCAGGCCTATCAGGATGCGCGCCGGCTGGTCTATTACGACACCGCGCCGGTCAACTGGTGCCCGGAGCTGGGCACGATCCTGGCCAATGAAGAGGTGTTCGACGGCAAGTCCGAGCAGGGCTATGAGGTCGTGCGCATCCCGCTGCGCCAGGTGAAAATGCGCATTACGGCGTATGCGGAGCGTCTGCTGGCCGATCTGGACGGCCTCGACTGGCCCGAGGGCATCAAGGACTCCCAGCGCAACTGGATCGGCCGCTCCCAGGGCGTCTCGCTGCGCTTCGCTGTGGACGGTCATGACCAGCAGGTCGAGACCTTCACCACGCGCGTCGATACGCTGGGCGGCGTGACCTTCCTG
>JBHYFR010000197.1:0-4142 GCA_051859425.1 Oceanicaulis sp.
CCTTACGTTTACGTAAAGGGTAAGCCGAAGGCGCGCGCCTGACCAGTCCCGGCGTGCGTCCTGTTTGCGGCGAAACCGCACGGCCTCCTTGCCACACGCGCCCCAGCCGATAAGTACGCGCAGGACCACTGACCCTCGCCAGCGCCCGCCCGGAGCCGCCGCCCATGTCCAGCGCCGTCTTGTCGATCCCCAAAGCCTACACCGAGCCCGGCACGGACCGGGCGATGTTCTGGTGGCTGGTGATCATCGCGGCCTTTGTCTGCGCCATGATCGTGGTGGGCGGGGCGACCCGCCTGACCGATTCCGGTTTGTCGATCACTGACTGGCGCCCGATCACCGGCGCCATCCCGCCGCTGAACGCAGAAGGCTGGGAGCGTGAGCTGGAGCGCTACCGTCAGATCCCCCAGTACCAGGAAATCAATCGCGGCATGTCGATGAGCGATTTCCAGTTCATCTACTGGTGGGAGTGGGGCCATCGCCAGCTGGGGCGCACGCTGGGCCTGGTGTACTTCATCCCCTTCGTCTTCTTCCTCTGGACGGGCCGGGCGCCGAAGCGTCTGCGCCCGCGCCTGTGGGTGCTGTTCGCGCTGGGCGGACTGCAGGGCGCCATTGGCTGGTGGATGGTGGCCTCGGGCCTGACCGGGCGGGTAGATGTCAGCCAGTACCGGCTGGCCACACATCTGGTCATGGCGTTCGTGATCCTGGGCCTGACGCTGTGGACCGCGCTGGAATTGCGACACGGCCAGACCAGGCTCGCCGTGCGCTCGCCCCTGTTCAAATGGAGCGCGATCTTCTGGGGCGCGGTGCTGTTCCAGATCGCGCTTGGCGCCTTTGTCGCCGGGCTGAAGGCCGGGCATATCTACACCAGCTGGCCGGGCTTTGACGGCCAGCTCTGGCCGGAAGACTATCTGTCCGGACTGCCGCTCTGGCAGGCGGTGTTTGAAAGCCGTCCGGCGGTCCAGTTCCACCATCGCTGGGCCGGTTACGCGCTGGCCGCAGGCGGGCTGGCGCTGGCCTGGCTGTGGCGTCGCAGCGGCGATGTGATCATGGGCCGGTTCGCCCTTGTGGTGCTGGCCGTGCTGCTGGCTCAGATCGCGCTGGGCGTCCTGACCCTGATCAACGCCGCGCCGCTCTCGCTGTCACTGGCCCATCAGGCCGGAGCGATCGTGCTCTTCATGACCGCTGGTGCGGCGGCCTGGGCGTCAGCGCGGGCCGTGCGACCTGCGGGCGCTTAGCTGTCTTCAGCCAGCACAGTGCGCGTGATGACCTCGCGCGCGATCAGCTTCAGGCTGCCATCGGCGCGGTCATAGGCGGCTGCGATACCCGCTGCGAAGGCGCCGCCGCCGAAATTGGCGTCGGTCAGGGCCAGCGCGGACGGCTCGTTAAAGCCCGGCGCGCCCAGCCCGGCGTCAAAGCGCACCGTGGCGATCAGGTCGAGATTGCGCGCGTCCAGCACCTGCATCAGCCCGGTGTCGGGCGACACCATCAGCGCCACAGGCCGGCCCAGCAGCTCACTATAGGTGACGTTGGAGCCCGGCAGCCGGTCGGTGCGCGCACGCACATCGCCGCCGGCATTGATCCGCGCCAGCCCCGCTGTCGGCCCGCCGATGATGAGATCGCCGTCAGGCGATGCGGCGCAAGAGCGCCCCGGGAAGGGCAGGGCGCGCGATTCGCGCTGGCGCACCTGCAGCCCCGCGCCGCCAGCGTCGCTGAGGCGGACAATGCGCGCTTCCTCGCCCTGGCCCAGGATCGCCAGGTCGATATAGCCGATGCCCTGACCAAAGAAGCACAGGCTGGCCCCGCCCGGCATGTCGCCTTCCAGCGGCAGCTCCACCACGTCATCAATCGCGCGCACGACCACGAAGGCGCGCAGCACCCCGGCTTCGTCCATGGCGAACACCATGGGCAGGGTCTCGCCGCGCAGCGGGAAGCCGCCCGTGCCCGCCAGTCCGTTGAGGCGCGGCCCGGCGCTGGAGATCACTTCGCGCCCGTCAATATTGAACACGGAGATGCCGCCCTGCTGGCTGGCGGCGGCCAGCAATCCGTTGCCCGGCGAGTCCGCGTCGGGCAGGAAAGCCAGATCGCGCGCGCCGCCAGGGGCGCTGAACGATCCGGTCACGATGGCGGTGCGTTCCACTTCGGCGGGATCGGCGGCCTCTTCCTCGCCGGCAAAGAAATTGCAGCCGGCCAGCGCCGCAGACAGGGCGGCGGCGGCCAGCACGCGGGCGAGGGAGGCGCCTGACAGGCGGGCGGACAGGGAGGAAGGCAGCATGATCGGATGTCTCGTCTGGAAGCGCCCCGGGGATGAAGGGCTGACAGGCCTGCAATGGTACATGTTGGCTGGCGCGCCGTCACATCCCGCATGTATCTGGCCTCACAGGGCGTGAATTCTGCGGTAACAGAATACCTTATTTGCAAATGCATGATATCTAACGTGTTTCACAAGGCCTATTGACCGCGATGCAGGCGGGGCGTAGAGAGCGCGCCAGATCGCGTTCGGGATGGTCCCGCGGCGCGGAACAGTCTGTCTCTGAGGCTCCTGTTATGAAGACCTTTACCGCCAAGCCAGCGGACGTCGAGCACAAGTGGATCGTGATCGACGCGGAAGGCGCCATTGTCGGCCGTCTCGCCGCGTTCATCGCCACCCGCCTGCGCGGCAAGCACCGCCCGGACTTCACGCCGCACATCGACACCGGCGATCATGTGATCGTCATCAATGCCGAGAAAGTGGTGTTCACCGGCCGCAAGTTCGCCAACAAGCGCTACTATCGCCACACCGGTCACCCGGGCGGCATCAAGGAAACCTCGCCCCGCCGCATTCTGGAGGGCCGTTTCCCCGAGCGCGTGGTCGAGCAGGCCGTCAAGCGCATGCTGCCCAAGGAAAGCCCCCTGGCGCGCGCCCAGTTCTCCAAGCTGCGCGTCTACGCCGGCGGTGAGCATCCGCACCAGGCGCAGACCCCTGAAGTCGTCGACTTCAAATCCCTGAACGCCAAGAACGCGCGGAGCTGATCATGTCCGAACAAACCCGTTCCCTCGAGGACCTGAAATCCGCCCTGCAGGAAGCCGGCTCGCCGGTTGTGCCCGAAGCGCCCGCCGAGCAGGTTCTCGCCGAGCCGAAAATTGACGAGCACGGCCGCGCCTACGCCACCGGCAAGCGCAAGAACGCCGTGGCCCGCGTCTGGATCAAGCCGGGCGCCGGCAAGATCACCATCAACGGCCGCGAGCAGACCGTCTATTTCGCACGCCCCGTGCTGCGCATGCTGCTCCAGCAGCCCTTCGAGACCGCCTCGCGCGTCGACCAGTATGACGTGGTCGCCACGGTCACCGGCGGGGGCCTGTCGGGCCAGGCCGGCGCGGTGCGTCACGGCATCTCCAAGGCGCTGACCTATTACGAGCCCACGCTGCGCGGCGTCCTGAAAGCCGGCGGCTTCCTCACCCGCGACAGCCGCGTGGTCGAGCGCAAGAAGTACGGCAAGAAGAAAGCCCGCCGCAGCTTCCAGTTCTCGAAGCGCTAAGCGGACCTGCCTCTGCTACGATCAGACGGGCGGCCCTCGGGCCGCCCGTTTTGTTTTTGGCGTTTGTGCCGGTTCGAGCTTTAGTGATCTCCCGCGCCCCCTCACCTTTATCCTCTCCCCCATGGTCATGGGGGAGAGGGGGCAACTATGCCGAGCTTTGATTTGTGGTCTTGGGATCAAGCATTTCCGAAAAAAAATCAACGCTTAAGCCCCCTCTCCCCTCTTCAGAGGGGAGAGGATAAAGGTGAGGGGTGCGGCGCCGGCGCCTGAAGCTTTGTCATCCAGACATGCCGATCTGCCTTCCCGGGCGACCGGAGGGAGACCCGGGATCCATCCACCGGACATTCGCCACTATTGAGGCGGTCGGACTCTAATGGGGGATGGGTCCCGGATATGGGCTTCGCCCATTCCGGGAAGGCAGGTGCGGATCGTCTAAAGCTCAAATGATCTCCGGCATCGTACGCTTATCATTTACACCACTATTTGATCTACTGTCATAATCATTCAGATTTCAGCGTCAATTGCTAATAGAAAGTGGGGTGAAGCCTCAAAGGGTAGAATGTGGGAATTGTATTTGGGGCTGTCCCAGATGTCTGAGACATCTAGGATGGCGGGATGCGGCTAAAG
>JBHYFR010000198.1:0-4125 GCA_051859425.1 Oceanicaulis sp.
GGGCGAGTATTCCTCGTTGAAATCCACCCCCGCCGACATCATCAGCAGATGGCGCAGGCTCACCGCGCCATAGTCCGTACCGGCAAATTGCGTGGCGTACTGCTGCGCCGGGTCATCCAGGCTGTCGATCAGCCCGTCTTCGAGCGCCTTGGCGATCAGGGCGGCGACCACCGTCTTGGCCACGGACCAGGAGGTGAACCGTGTGTCCGGCCCGGCGCCCAGGCGGAAGTCCTGCGCCATGACCACGCCGTCGTGCAGCACGGTCAGGCCGGTGATGCGCGCTTCCTCCAGATAGGCGTTCAGGCCCTTTTCCTCGCCCATCCACTCATAGGACAGCTCCAGCGGGGCGGGCGCGCGCGGCAGCGGCGCCGGCGCGGCGGGCGCAATAGGCCGGGACGGCAGGATCCAATCCATCCGCTGGAAGGTCTGCGGATAGGCCTGCGGGTCGTCCATGGCGCGAATATTCGCCGGCGAATAGGGCGTCCAGGGCCGGTAATACCAGGCGGCGCCGGCGATGGCGGCGGCCAGAATCAGCGCCAGCGCGCCGATCACAATACGCTTGAGCATGCAAATCCTCCCCATGCGCCCGCCTTGTCATGGCGAGTCGTCATGACAGGGAGTGAACACCTTTCACGCTCGAAACGCCAGTCACTGATAAAGCTCAGTCGCGATAGCGGTTCGCGATGAAGTTGGGCGGGGGCGGCAGATCAGTCCGGCCTTCGGAGCGGAACAGCCCCTCGGCATGCGCCCGGGTCCCCGCGCGCAACAGGGCGCGGCCCTCTTCGGGCAGGCCGTTTTCATTCGCCTCCCGCTCCACCGCGTTCTGCAGCAGCATGATCGCGAAGCCGGCCTGGCGGGTGGGCGCATCGGAGAGGGCGCCATGTGCGGCCTCCGGCGTCCACAGCTCATCGATGGCCATGGCCAGCGCGCGCACCGCCCGGGGCGTGGCGATATGGTCCGGGCGTGTCCACAGGGCGCGGTCCAGCAGCGCGTCTTCATAGGCGGGGATGGCTACGCCCTCACGCTCCATGACCGTGAGCAAGCTTCTGAAACGGTTCGCCGACCAGACGCCTTCACGGCCCAAGGTCTCGGGATCATCCCCCTGCAAAAGCGCAGCGGTGGCCAGCCACGCCTCAATCAGATGCGCATGAGCCTGTTCGCGGGTCAGCCGGTCCGCCCGGTCTGCATCCCGGCGCTGGTATTCGAGATCGAAGGCCGACCAGTGCGCGCGCGCCAGCCGGGCGAAGGGTTCGCGCAAGTCCCGGTCCGTGACGCCGCGGCAATGCTCGGCCACGCCCGCGATGAACGCCATCTCCACAGGGGTGACAATCGTGGTGGTCCGGAACGAGAAGCGCTCCAGATCGCGCAGCGCCGTCGGCGTGCAGCCATCCGGCCTTGCGCCGGTGAGAAAGGGGTGCACATGGCCGGCTTCGGCCAGGGTCAGAAGCAAGCGGATCAGGGGATCGCGCAATGAACCGAACTCCATCTCGGGACGCGCGTCTACCAGGACATAGCGGGGCAACTCGGCGGCCTTGATCTCAGGCGGCAGGGCGGCCATGCGCCCGGCATAGACCAGGGCGGCGGAGGCATGGGCCAGCGCCTCAGGTCCCGGGCCATGGACCTCCAGCGCGTCCCGGCCCAGCTGCAGCTCGATTTGGCCAGCCTCGTATTGCACCCAGGGCTGAGCCGGGCAGACGCGCGAGGCGTCGGCGGCTTTGGCTGACCATTCACTGGCCGAGCGCAGGCGCATGGCGGGCTCAAGATCGGCAAAGCGGTGAACGCGGTCCCGGCTGAGCGTGTCCAGCGTAACCAGAATGCACAAATCCGGCGTCTGGGCCGCGGCAGGCGCAGGCGCCCAGACGAGGGCCAGGGCTGCGGCGCACAACGCCGGGAGGCCAAGCTTCAGGCTGGTCATGACGGAGCCTCCCCTTCCGGTCAGGATCACAAAGCCGCCAGAGCCGCGAGAGGCTCTGGTGCAGCCTCAAGATGCCGCCGCTGCAGCGGGCGGGCAAGACCGACCCCCCTGAACAGGGGAGGGGAGGATTTCACAGATGGTCAGTCCGCAGCCGGAGCCAGGGTCAGCCGCAAGAGCTTGCCGTCGGGCGCATCGGTGAGCAGCCACAGCGCGCCGTCGGGCCCGCTCACCACATGGCGCAACCGCTCGCCGCGTTCCGCCAGCAGCCGGGTCTCGCGCACCACGGCGCCATCAGTGTCCAGCTCCAGCCTGTGCAAGGCCTGTCCGGCCAGGGCGGTGACGTAGAGATCGCCGTTGTGGATCGTCAGGCCTGACGGGGCGATGGACGGGGCCCAGACATGGGCGGGCGCGGGAAATTCGGGCAGGGCGCTGAACGGGCTGATGCGCGCCCCGGTATAGTCGACGCCCTGGCTCACCACCGGCCAGCCATAATTGACGCCCGGCTCAATCAGGTTGAGCTCGTCGCCGCCCCGGGGGCCGTGCTCATGGGCCCAGAGCCGTCCGGCCTCGGGATCGTAGGCGATCCCCTGCACATTGCGGTGGCCATAGCTGTAGACGAAACCGGCCGGTCCGCCCTCGGCGTAGAAGGGGTTGTCCGGCAGGGCCGATCCGTCTGGACCCAGGCGCACAATCACGCCCAGATGGTCATCGCGCGACTGCGCACGCTCGCGATAGGCGAAGCCGTCGCCCAGGGTCAGGATCACGCTGTTGTCGGGCAGAAACGCCAGACGCCCGCCATAATGATGCTCGGTGGGCCGGTCGGGCACGGCGCGGAAAATCGTCTCGCCGTCTGTCAGGGCTGATCCGTCAAAGCGGGCGCGGTAGAGCGCCGGGTGATTGGCCGCCGCCGTCCCCGCCGAATAGCTGAGATAAACCATCGCGCTGTCTTCAAAATCGGGCGCCAGCGCAATGTCCAGAAGTCCGCCCTGGCCGCCGGCGAAAACATCACCCGGTCCGCCGGCTACCGGCTCAGCCCGGACCGCTCCGTCCGCCGCCACCAGCCGTATCGCGCCATTGCGCTCGGTCACCAGCAGGCGTCCATCGGGCAGGAAGGCCAGGCCCCAGGGATGATTCAGGCCTTCGGCGATCGTCTCGACCTGATAACTGGCCGGATCGGCGTCGGGCGCAGGATCTGCGGCGGGCGGCGCGCAGGCCCCGGCGGCCAGGACGAGCGCGCCGGCCATCGCGGCGCAGGGCAAACGGTTCATGGCGGGCCTCCCCGGTTTTCAGACACGCCCCGCGCAGGTTCATCGCGCTGACGCATTCCGTTATCGCTTTTTCTGGTCCAACATAGACCGGCAGGGCCGCACGCGCACCTGCTGTTCGCGCCGTTTCGCGGGGAGGCATTTGTCATGGGCGTCATTCGCATCGCCGCGGCCTGGCTGGCGGCTGTCATCGTCATGGCGCTGGCGGGAACCGCCGCCCAGTCCGGCTTCGTGCTGGCGGCCCTTGCCGATGTGGGCGCCCCGATCACCAGCGGTAACGCGCTGGGCATGATCGCAGCCGATATCGGCGCCCTTGCACCCCTGTACGGCGCGTTGATCGCCATCGCCTTCGCCATCGCCTTCCTGGCCGGGGCGCTGGTGGTGCGGGTCTCGCCGCTGCCTCGCTGGCTGGTCTATGGCGCCGCCGGTCTGGTCGCCATGGCGGTGATGCTGGCGGCGATGGAGCCTGTGTTTTTCGGGGTCCAGCCCATCGCCGGCGCGCGCTCTCTGGCCGGCCAGGGCGTCCAGGCGATACTGGGCGGTCTGGCGGGTCTGGCCTTCGCCGCGCTGGCCGGCAAGCGGTAAATCCGTCGGGCCTTAAGGTTAACGCCTGTGGATAGCTCCCCGGCGCGCTGTGGCCTTTGCGCCACGGTCATGGCGGGGCGCGCACGGATTAAGGCGCGCACCCAAGATCAGCGCATGACAATGGTGTAAACCCTGCTTAGGATTTGGCGTGTACGGGAGAACAGCCGGTTTACGGTTGCCCCGGCGCCATCATCAGGGGGAGGAAGCCCGACATGAATCGATTCACCAAAGCGGGTGTGCTGGGCGCAACCGCGCTCGCCGCAGGCCTTGTGACCACCGCCGCTCAGGCGCAGGTCGACATCATCACTGTTACCGCCCAGAAGCGCGAGCAGACCCTTCAGGAAGTGCCGGTCGCCGTCG
>JBHYFR010000199.1:0-4117 GCA_051859425.1 Oceanicaulis sp.
ATGGCGGGGCTCTATCACGAGATCACAGGCATGGTCGGAAGATGCGTTGCTTTTGTGCGGGCGCCGGTGTATACGCTGATCGTCGATTTTTGGCCGGTTACTTTGGCCGCGTAGTTACGCGCTTCCCGAACGATCCCCCGAAATCCGATGTCACCTGCCCTCTCGGGGGCGTTTGTTGCTCTGTATATAAGGAATACCCCATGGCTACGGGAACGGTTAAGTGGTTCAACACCACCAAAGGCTACGGCTTCATCCAGCCTGACGACGGCGGCAAGGACGTGTTCGTCCACGCCAGCGCCGTCGAGCGTGCTGGCATGGGCCCGCTTCAGGAAGGTCAGCGCATTCAATACGAAGAAGCGCGCGACCAGCGCACCGGCAAGACCGCCGCTGCGAACCTTGCGGCGGCCTGAACCGCTAACTGACCTAACGGTTGGGCAAAAGCCCCCGGATCCTCACGGGTCCGGGGGTTTTTCTTTGCGTGGACGTCGAGAGACAGACCGGCTCAGCGGCCGCGCCAGGCGATCCGGCCGCGGGCGATATTGAACGCCAGCCACACACCGATCAGCGCCACAGCCATCAGATACCAGGTCAGCGCATAGGCGCCATGGCGTTCGGGCGGGGTGGCGGTGATCCAGTCGGGCGGGCTGCCGTCATCCACCGCCAGCCACCAGTCAGCCAAGAGCGATCCGGGCGCCAGATCCAGCGCCGCCTCCATGGCGGCGGCGTCGAACGCGTAAAACTCGCGCTGGAGGGGGGAGTCCGGCGCGCCGAACATGCCCCGGCGCAGAGGGGTCTCCAGCCGCAAGCCGTCGCGCACCGCCCGCACGCCCGGCGCTGCAGCGGCCTGGGTGGCCGCCGTGGCGGCGCTCAGGGGCGCGAACCCGGCCTCGGTCAGGATGAAGCCGGCATCCGCACAGCCCGGCAGCGGCGCGGGCGCAAACAACCGCCAGCCCGGCGCCCCGGCGGCGTTGCGCCCGAACACGCGCACAGTCTGTTCAGCATCGGGCTGCACGCCCGCCACCGGCTGGCCGAAGGCCGGGCCGCGGCACACCGCATTGAGCGTCACCGGTGGTGACTCTGAAATGACCGCGTGATCGTCCAGCAGGCCCTGCTTCCAGCCCTGACGCTCCAGCTGCCAGCCGCCCAGCGCCAGCAAAAACGCCAGCGCCATCACCGTCAGCAGGGTCAGGACCGGATAGGGGCGAAAGACGATCATGGCTCGCCGTCACCCTCATCCATCCGGCCTTCCGCCGCCCCGTGCTGGTGCTGCAGGGCGAACATGATGGCGCGGAACGGGCGCATCAGCGCCAGGCCAAGCCCCGCCGTCAGCGGCAGCCAGAGCAGGAAGTGAAGCCAGAGCGGCGGGCGGAATACGACTTCAGCCACCAGCGCCATGGGCACCACGATGAAGCCGACGGCGAACATGATGAACACGGCCGGGCCGTCGCCCGCATCCTCGCCCGAAAAGTCGAGGCCGCAGGTCGCGCATTGATCTGCAAATTTCAGGAAGCCGGCGAACAAAACCCCTTCCCCGCAGCGCGGACAGCGTCCGCGTAAGCCTGCGAGAAAGGGGTTTGTCTCAGTCACGTGCGATGTCGGCCTATTGATAGGCGACGTAGATGAACACGAACAGGAACAGCCAGACCACGTCGACGAAGTGCCAGTACCACGCCGCCGCCTCGAAGCCGAAATGCTTCTTGGGCGTGAAGTGTCCGGCCATCAGACGCGCCAGGCAGACCGCCAGGAAGATCGTCCCGATGATCACGTGGGCGCCATGGAAGCCCGTAGCCATGAAGAAGGTCGCGCCGTACAGATTGCCCGAGAAGTCGAAATAGGCGTGGGTGTACTCATACGCCTGCACGCAGGTGAACAGGAGGCCCAGACCCACGGTGAGCGCCAGGCCCAGGCGCGCGCCCTTGCGGTCGCCGTGCTGCAGGGCATGGTGCGCCCAGGTCACGGTCGTGCCCGACAACAGCAGGATCAGCGTATTGATCAGCGGCAGGTGGAAGGGATCAAACGTCTCCACACCCGGGGGCGGCCAGGTTTCCCAGCCGGCGAAGTCAACGCCGATCGCCGTGCCGTCCCAGCTGGCGCCGGCGCGCACATCGTGGAACAGGGCCAGTTCGAAGAACATCCAGAACCAGGCGGCGAAGAACATGATCTCCGACACGATGAACAGGATCATGCCATAGCGCAGGCCCAGATCGACCACCGGCGTGTGGTCGCCCTGGCGCGATTCCTTGATGACATCGCCCCACCAGCCGACCATGGTCCACGCCACGATCAGGAAGCCCAGCACCATCATCCAGGGCTGGCCCTCACCCAGGAAGAAGTGCGCCCAGCTCGACGTGTCCGTCACCAGGCCTTTGGTGATCACCACAAAGCCGATGGCCAGCACGAACGCGCCCAGCGAACCCACGAAGGGCCACGGGCTGGGATCCACCAGGTGATAGTCGTGTTTGACGGCGCCGCCGGCCATGCTCATCTCCACTCAAATCAGTTCACACGAGCGCGCTTTGCGCGGTGTATAGCCCCGGCCATGCCGGTCATCAATCAGTCGGCGGCGCCCCTGGTCAGGACGCCTCGGCGGTCTGCCAGGCGCGCGAGTCGCTCGACAGCCAGAAAGTATAGGACAGGGTGATCGTCTGCACGTCATTGAGCTGGCGATCATCATCCATGTTCGGATCCACGAAGAAGATCACCGGCATGTCCATGGTTTCGCCAGGCTGCAGGGTCTGGTCGGTAAAGCAAAAGCACTCCAACTTGGCGAAATACGTGCCGGTCTTGAACGGCGCGACATTATAGCTGGCCACCACCGTCACCGGCTCGGCCGCCGTGTTGGTGACGCGGTAGAAGGCCAGCGCCGTCTCGCCCAGGCGCACGCGCATGGAACGCTGAAGCGGTTCAAACTCCACCGGCACGCCGCGCGCGCGCGAGGCGTCGAAACGCACGCTCACTTCGCGGTCGATGATCTGGCCAGGATCGAACTGGGCCACCTGGGTGGTGCCGCCATAGCCGGTCACGCGGCAGAACAGGTCATAGAGCGGCACCGCAGCATAGGCCATGCCGACCATGCCCGCGACGACCGACGCGCAGATCACCACCACGCGCGCATTGCGCTCCAGGCCGTTGAACCAGCCCGCGATGTTCATCCCGTCACTCCCGCATTCCAGTTGGACGTCATCTGCACCACCGTGGTGATGAAGACCAGCACGACAAACGCGACGAGGCCGAACGCAATGGCGCCATTGCGCCTGTTGCGCGCGGCTTCCTGCTCGGGGGTCAGCTTGACCGTGGGTTTGAATTCATCCTGGCTCATGGCCTCACCCCGCTCCGCCCGGCAACGGCCAGTAGGCGCCCGCGCCATGCTCGGCCAGAAGGGCGGCGAACAAGAGCGACAGATGGGCGATGGAGTAGGCGAACAGATCGCGCGCCGACTTGTCGCCGGCCCGCACGGCGTAGAGCTCGTCCTCGGCGCCCGGCGTATCGCCCGCCCGCGAGGCATGGACCCGCAGGGCCAGCAGCGCGAACAAGGCCCCGCCCAGACCCGCCGCAATGGCGTACATCCAGCCGCCCAGCCCCGTCACCAGCGGACCGGCCGTCGCGGCGAGATAGAGCGCGGTATAGAGGAGGATCTGGATACGGGTGGATTTGGCGCCGCGCGCCACCGGCATCATCGGCACGCCGGCGGCCGCGTAATCGCCGGACTTGTAGAGCGCCAGCGCCCAGGAATGAGGCGGCGTCCACAGGAAGATGATGGCGAACAGGATCAGCGCATCCACGCTGACCGAGCCTGTCGCCGCAGCCCAGCCGATCACCGGCGGGAAGGCGCCGGCGGCGCCGCCGATGACGATGTTCTGCGGCGTCAGACGCTTGAGCCATGTGGTGTAGACAAAGCAGTAAAACGCGATGGAAAACGCCAGCAGGCCCGCAGCGACATAGTTCGTCGCCATGCCCATCAGGAGGACCGACGCCAGGCTCATCACCCCGGCGAAGGTATAGGCTTCAGAACGCGGCACCCGGCCGGTGGGCACGGGGCGCCGGCGCGTGCGCTTCATCACCGCGTCGATATCGGCGTCATAGGCCATGTTGAACGCGCCCGCCGCGCCAGCGCCCA
>JBHYFR010000200.1:0-4097 GCA_051859425.1 Oceanicaulis sp.
GGGCGCGGTAGACCTCGCCGCGGATGGCGCGCTTGCCGCGCTCGCTCCAGCGTTCCAGATGCAGTTCCAGCGCCCGCTCGCCATCGAGCACGGCTGCGCGGGTCTCGCCCACATGATCAAACGCCACGATCCTCAAAACGCATACCCCAGTCCGGTGAGCAGTTGGCGGGTTTCATAGACCGGCAGACCCATGACGCCGGTGTAGGAGCCGGTGAGCGAGATGACAAAGGCGCCGGCCCGGCCCTGAATGCCGTATCCGCCCGCCTTACCGTCCCACTCGCCGCTATCGAGATAGGCCGCAATGTCCGCCTCGCTCAGCGGTTTCATCTTCAGGCGCGTCTCCGACACCCGGCTGGCGGTTTTGCCATCGGGCGCGCGCACGGCGACGCCTGTGAAGACCCGGTGATTGCGCCCTGACAGAAGGCGCAGGCAGCGCTCGGCCTCGGCGCGGGTTTCGGTCTTGGGCAATATGCGCCGGCCGACGGCCACCACCGTATCGCTGGCCAGCACAAAGCAGCCGGGATGATCGCTGGCGGCCAGCTTGCCGAGCGCCAGACGCAGGGCCAGCGCCCGCGGCGGCTCGCCGGGGTGCGCACTTTCATCAATATCGGCAGGGGCGATCCGGTCGGGCGCGGCGCCGATCTGCGCCAGCAAATCCCGGCGCCGCGGCGAGGCGCTCGCCAGCACCAGGGGCGCGCGCGCAGCGGCCACGGGCTTACTTGAAGCGATAGGTGATGCGCCCTTTGGTCAGGTCATAGGGCGTCATCTCGACGAGCACCTTGTCGCCCGCCAGCACGCGGATGCGGTTCTTGCGCATCTTGCCGGCGGTGTGGGCGATGATCTCGTGTTCGTTCTCAAGGCGGACCTTGAATGTCGCGTTGGGCAGGAGTTCGACGACCTCGCCGGGAAACTCGAGCAATTCTTCCTTCGCCATGCGGCTCCTCTTGTTTTTGCGCCGGGCGGATGCGGCCCCGCCGCGCGCCGGGCGCTATATAGTCCCCTATCGCAGGCCGCGTCGAGCCTTGAGCGCTCTAGCTGTTTGCGCCGTTCCAATCGGCCACCCGCCTGGCGATGGCGTCGCGGGCGGCGCGGTAGGCGTCCAGACGGCGCTCGTGCTGGCCCTCCACCCGCGACGGATCGGCGATGGGCCAGAACTCATAGGCCGCCCCGCGCCGCTCTGCAAAGGCGGAAGCGGCCGCATCGGCCTCATGGGCCAGACACACCACCAGCTCCACCGGCGCATCGGCCGTGGCCTCCATATCGCGGCATTCAAAGGCGCTGAGATCCAGCTCAAGCTCGCCCATGACATTGATCATGAACCCGTCCGGCCACGCCGCCGGCTCGACGCCACACGATCCGGCGGGCGCATCGGCGCCGAATCGCCGGCGCCAGAATGTTTCGGCCATGGGCGAGCGCACGGCGTTGCGCGCACACACAAACACCACAGCCGGCGCGCGGGCTGGCACGGTCACGCGCCTCTCCGGTGCAGGGCGCAGATCAGGGTGAACAGGCGCCGGGCGGTGTCGAAATCCACGTCGATCTTGCCCGCCAGGCGCTCGCGCAGCAGGGTGGAGCCCTCATTGTGCACGCCGCGGCGGCCCATATCGATGGCCTCGATCTGGGCCAGCGGCGCATCGCGCACAGCCGCGTAATAGCTGTCGCACATCAGGAAATAGTCCTTCAGGATGCGCCGCAGCGGGCCCAGCGAGAACACGAAGACGCGCACCGGCGCGCCGTCCTGCGTCTTGACATCGAACACCAGGCGCTGGTCCTCGATGGCCAGGCGCAGCGCATAGGGTCCGCGCTCGGACCCGGCCGGTTGGAAGACATTGGATTCCAGCAGATCCGCGATCGCCACCCGGCGCTCGTGCTCCACCGCCTCTTCGGCCTTGCCGATGGAGGCCTGGTCCAGCTCCACCGCGATCAGCCAGTGCTCGCTCATGTATGGGCCTCGCGATGATCGGGGCGGCGCGCCGCCGCCCACGGGGCCGAGACATCGGCCAGGGTCACATCAATGCATTCCACGGTGAGGCGCAACGCCCCGCCCCCGGCAAACGTCATCAGCAGCACCCCGCCGGGCGCCTCACCCGGCTCGAATGTCATGGCCAAAAGGCTGACCACGGCGTCAGGCGCGCCCTGTCTGAGGCGCTGGGAGCTGGCCTCCAGCACCGAGCTGATCTGCAGAGCCGCGCGCACGCGCTCTCCCCGGCGGGCCTTGACTGCCTCCCAGCGGAAGCGGTTGAGCGCAATTGTGAAGCGGCGGGCCTTGGGCTCGTAGACGAAATCGCCCAGCTGCCCGGCGGCGTCCTGCAGCGCCGCCGACAGCACCGGCAGATCGTCTTCGCTCTGCGCGATCAGGCGCAAGGGACGGTCAGCGGACATTCACACAGGCTCCTCTTTGCGGCGCTCGATACTGGCGCCGCACGCTGACAGTTTTTCCTCAAGCCGCTCGAACCCGCGATCGAGGTGATAGATGCGGCTGACAATCGTCTCACCTTCCGCCGCCAGACCGGCGATGACAAGGCTGACCGAGGCGCGCAGGTCGGTCGCCATGACCGGCGCGCCCTTGAGCGTCACCGGACCGCGCACGATGGCCTCATTGCCGCGCACGTCGATGCGCGCGCCCAGGCGCGTCAGCTCGGGCGCGTGCATGAAGCGGTTCTCGAAGATCGTCTCGCGAATGACGCTGGCGCCGTCCGCCAGCGTCATCAGCGCCATGAACTGCGCCTGCAGATCGGTGGGAAAGCCGGGATAGGGCTCGGTCTGGATGTCCACGGCGCGAATCGGTCCGCTGCGCGAAATCTCCACATGATCGGCGCCGGTGGTGATATCTGCGCCGGCGCGGCGCAGCACATCCCAGAGCGCGTGATTGTGATCCGGCTCGGCGCCCTCCAGCCGCACCTTGCCGCCAGCCGCCGCTGCAGCGATGGCGTAGGTGCCGGTTTCCACCCTGTCGGGCGTGACAGTCCAGTGCGCCTCCTGCAGACCGTCCACGCCCTGGATCGTGATGGTGTCGCTGCCCGCGCCGGAGACCTTCGCGCCCATGGCGTTGAGGCAGTCGGCGAGATCGGCGATCTCCGGCTCGCGCGCGCAGTGCTCCAGCACGGTCTCGCCTTTGGCCAGCACCGCCGCGAGCATGGCGTGCTCGGTAGCGCCCACCGACACCATGGGAAACACGATGCGGTTGCCCGACAGGCCCTTGGGCGCTTGCGCGATGACATAGCCTTCGGACAGCTCGATCCCGGCGCCCAGCGCTTCGAGCGCCATCAGGTGCAAATTCACAGGCCGCGCGCCGATGGCGCATCCGCCCGGCAGCGACACCCGCGCCCGGCCCTCGCGCGCAATCAGCGGCCCCAGCACGTTGAAGCTCGCGCGCATCTTGCGCACCAGCTCGTAGGGCGCTTCAGGCTCGGCGATGGTCCCGGCATGCAGGCGCAGCCGGCCGCCGCCCTGATCCTCAACACTGACGCCGAGCCGCGCCAGCAGCTGGCCCAGAAACCGCACATCGGCCAGAGCCGGCACGCGCGACAGCGTCAGCGGCGCATCCGACAACAGCGAGGCGGCCATCAGTTTCAGGGCCGAATTCTTCGCGCCGGAGATGGTGATGGCCCCGTTGAGAGGGCGTCCGCCGCGAATGAGTATCCGGTCCATGCCTGTATGTCCGCCTTTTGTGTGAAATGATGAAGGCCATGTGAGCGGCCGCGGGTGTGGATACAAGAGGCGGGCGTGCGGCCCGGTCAACCGGCCTCCGCCTCGCCGGACTGCGTCTCGCCGGCCTGCGTCTCGCCGGTCTGCGGCCCGGACCCGTCTGCACCGCCACGCGGCGCCTTGCGGCGCCTGAGATTGGCGCGCAGCGCCTCGGCCAAGCGGGCCTCGCGGGCTGCCGGGTCAGGCGCGGGCGCACCGGGCTTGGGTTCGGACGGGGAGCGCGTCATGACCTGTGGAATGGCGCCGCCTGCGTCTGGGGTCAAGCCCGGCCTTGGCGGGGAGAAAACTATGCGCTATAGCGCGCTCCTCCGCTGACCCGGCGGACGTCTGGCGCGCTGCCGTAGCTCAGGGGTAGAGCACTCCCTTGGTAAGGGAGAGGTCGAGAGTTC
>JBHYFR010000201.1:0-4068 GCA_051859425.1 Oceanicaulis sp.
GGCGTCTCGATCCAGACGAGTTCCGTCACCCCCGGCTCCACCGCACGCGCCAGCGCGTCAGGGTCATCGGGGTCGAACAGGGTGAGGGTGATGGCGCCCTTGGCTTCGAGATGTTGCAGGAGCTTCTTCGCGCCGTAATACATCTTGGTCTGCGCCGCGACATGGGCGCCGGGCTTCAGCGTCGCGAACACCGCCATGGCGGCGGCCAGCCCCGAGGCGAACAGGCGCCCATCGGCACCGCCCTCCAGCGCCGTCAGCACGGCGGCGGCATGGGCCTGGGTCGGACCTTCGGGGCGCAGATAATCATGGGCGCCGATCAGGGCGTTGGAGGCGTCGCGGGCATAGGTGGTCGCGGTGTGGACGGGCGGGATCACCGCGCCGGTCTCGGCGTCAATCCGGTGCAGCGCCTGGGCGGCGAGGGTTTCGGGGTGCTTACCCATTCAGAATTATCGCCGCCCGCGGCGCAAAATACGTCAGCACGCCATCGGCTCCCGCGCGCCTGAACGCCAGCAGGCTTTCCAGCATCGCGCGTTCGCCGTCGATCCAGCCGTTTGCGGCGGCTGCTTCGATCATGGCGTATTCGCCCGAGACCTGGAACACATAGGTGGGCAGGGCGAAGGCGGACTTCACCCGCGCCACAATGTCGAGATAGGGCATTCCCGGCTTGACCATCACCATGTCGGCGCCCTCGGCGATGTCCAGCTCCACCTCGCGCAGGGCCTCGTCGGTATTGGCCGGGTCCATCTGATAGGTCTTCTTGTCGCCCTTGAGCGCCACCGCGCTGCCGATGGCGTCGCGATAGGGGCCGTAGAAGGCCGAGGCGTATTTGGCCGCGTAGGACAGGATCATCACGTGCTGAAAGCCTTCGGCGTCCAGCGCCGCGCGGATGGCGCCCACGCGCCCGTCCATCATGTCGGACGGGGCGATCACGTCGCAGCCTGCGCGCGCCTGCATGACGGCCTGGGCGCACAGGCGCTCCACGGTGGCGTCGTTGAGGATCACGCCGTTCTCGATCAGCCCGTCATGGCCGTGATCGGTGAAGGGATCGAGCGCCACATCACAGATAATCCCCACCTCCGGCGCGGCGTCCTTCATGGCCTTGATGGCCTCAGCCACCAGCCCGTCCGGATTATCCGCCTGGGTCCCGCGCGCATCTTTCAGCGAGGCGTCCATATGGGGAAACACGGCGATGGCCGGAATGCCCAGGGACCGCGCCTCCACGGCGGCCTTGGCCGCATCGGCCACGGTCAGCCGCGTGACGCCGGGCATGGAGGCCACCGGCTCGCTGCGCGCCTGGTCGGTGACCACCAGCGTCCAGACAAGATCGTCCGGGGTGAGCGTATTTTCGCGCATCATGCGGCGCGACCAGTCATGCTGGCGCATCCGGCGCAGACGGGTGGTGGGAAACTGGGCCATCTCGGTGTATCTCGCGCTGCGTATACTCTTGCTGGCGCACAACACCCGCCCGCGCGCCCCTTGTCTAGGAGGTTTTCCCATGCGGTTCGAACTCACCGAAGATCAGGCGATGATCCAGGACGCCGCGCGCAAGTTCGCCGACGACCGGCTCAAACCCCACGCCGCGCAATGGGACGAGGACAAGCATTTCCCCGTGGACGTGCTCAAAGACAGCGCCGCCATGGGCTTTGCCGGCATCTATACGCGCGAGGATGTAGGCGGATCAGGCCTCAGCCGGGTGGACGCGGCGCTGATCTTCGAACAGCTCTCGCGCGGGTGCGTATCCACCGCCGCCTTCATCTCCATCCACAACATGGTGTCGTGGATGATCGACACCTGGGGCAGCCAGGACCAGCGCCAGCGCTGGCTGCCGAAACTCACCGCCATGGACATGATCGGCTCCTACTGCCTGACCGAGCCGGGCTCGGGCTCGGACGCGGGCAGCCTGCGCACCAAGGCCGTGCGCGACGGTGATGACTATGTGCTCAACGGCTCGAAAGCCTTCATTTCCGGGGCCGGGACCAGCAATCTCTATATCGTCATGTGCCGCACCGGCGGCGAGGGCGCCAAGGGCGTGTCGGCTGTTGTGGTGGAGAAGGGGACGCCGGGGCTGTCCTTCGGGGCCAACGAGAAGAAGATGGGCTGGAACTCCCAGCCCACCGCCGTCGTCACATTTGAAGACTGCCGCGTGCCGGTGGCCAACCGGCTGGGCGAGGAGGGGCAGGGCTTCCTGTTCGCCATGAACGGGCTCAATGGCGGACGCATCAATATCGGCGCGTGCTCACTGGGCGGGGCGGCGGAAGCCACGGATCTGGCCATCGCCTATGCGAAGGAGCGCAGCCAGTTCGGCAAGGCGCTGGCTGATTTCCAGGCCACCCAGTTCAAGCTGGCCGACATGGCCACCGAGCTCGACGCCAGCCGGCTCATGCTGCTGCGCGCCGCCGACGCGCTGGACCGCAAGGACCCGTCCGCGCCGATGTATTGCGCCATGGCCAAGCGCTTCGCCACCGATCTGGGCTTTCGCATCGCCAATGAATCGCTGCAGATCCATGGCGGGTACGGTTATCTGAAAGACTATCCGATCGAGCGCATCGTGCGCGATCTGCGCGTCCACCAGATTCTGGAAGGCACCAACGAGATCATGCGCGTCATCATTGCAAGAGAATTGCTGAAATAGCGTCAGGCGGCCGGGACCGGCCAGCGCAGCAGGCTGACGCTGCCGAACGGATCAGGCCGGCTCAGTCCAGGGATTGATCACCGTCAGGCCTGCGGCCCGGAAGGCGCTTGCATCGCGCGACGCCACAGCGAAGCCGTGCGCGGCGGCGATCCCCGCGATATAGCCGTCGGGCGCTGGGAAGCCTTTTCCGGCCATACGGGCCTGGACCGCGAGTTCGGCGTAACTCCGCGCAGCAGGAACGTCGAAGGGCAGAATCCGAGTGGTGAATTCGTCCAGCACATCATCCAGCGCTGCGGCGAGGGCGGTCTTGCGCTTTCCCGCCGGCAAGACGCCGATCCCGAACCAGAGTTCGGCCACTGTGATACTGGACAGGAACAATGATCCGGCCGGTTGGGCATTCAGCCACGCGCTCACCCGGGGATCCGGTTCACGCGTCATCGCCACCGAGATGACGTTTGTGTCCAGAAGGATCATTCCAACCGTCCCGTTAGTCGAAAGTCATCGGCTCGGCTGGACGTCTGTCTCTGACCTGTTCAATGGCTTCGACATCCTCGTTGGTGATGCCGTGTTTGCGCCCGATCTCCGCCAACGCCGTGCCCAGCCCCTTGCGCCCTTCGGGACGAACTGCGGCCTCCAGAATGGCGCGCATTTCCGCTTCCGTGCTGCGATTGTGTTGCGCGGCGCGGATTTTCAGCGCGCGATGCACGTCATCGGAAAGATTGCGAATGGTGACAGCCGCCATGATGGCGCCCTCCAGAACTTGATAGCACTGCCATCATTATGATGGCAGTGATGGCGTTTTTCAATCCCGCCTCGCTCCGATGACGTTCAATAATGGCTGTGCGGCGGCTGTTCGCGCCGCAGGATTGGCGCTGGCTTATGGCCTTCTGATTGAATCCGGCCCGATTTTAAGTTATTATGGTCAGATATCTGATCAGATGTCTGACCAGAAAGCGTAAAGGACAGCGCCTATGAAATTTGTCGGCGTGCTGGAAGCCAAGACCCATCTGTCGCGCCTGCTCGACGAGATCGAGGCGACGGGCGAACCGCTGGTGATCACCCGCCACGGCAAGCCGGTGGCGACGATTTATGGCGCCGGCGCCGGACCGCAAAGGCTCGCGGCCGGCGTGGCCGATGGCGATGGCCAGGCCACGTTCCAGGACGAGTCTGAGACGCCGTCCGATCCGTTCGCCGAAGCCATGCTGAAGGCCGATCCCGGACTGCGCGACCGGCTGCGCGCCAGCCTGAAAGCGGCATCCACCAACGCCAAGCGCCCCGAGCCGCGCCCGCGTAAGCTGTCCGGGCCGGAGCTGGTTGAGAGGATCAGGGCGCTGAAGGCCCGGATCGAACCTGATCTAGAACTCGATGCTAGTAGTTGGGAGGAAATAAAAGAGCTGATACGCTCGTGAGCGCTCTATCCGGTGAGATCGTTATGG
>JBHYFR010000202.1:0-4052 GCA_051859425.1 Oceanicaulis sp.
AGCGACGAACGGGAGGATGTGGTCGAGCGGACCGAGGCCTTGGCCGAACAAGCGATCGCGGCGGGGGTAGAGCCGCGCGTAATAGTCCAGCCCGCCGCCGAAACGCTGGTGATGGCGCGCTTCGCCCACGATGCGGACGCAGTCTTGGCACGCGCCTTGCACCGCGAAGTGGAATGACAACCCCACTGGAGCCACGGCCCATGAACCGCTTTCTGATCCTCGCTGCCTTGATCGCCGCGCCCGCCACGGCGCAGCAGGGCGCTTTCGCCGATCCCGCCGCAATCGATGCCGAGGTGGCCGCCTTCACCGGCGCGGCCATCGGAACGCCGGGCGGCGCGCGTCATCCGGTGGACCGTCGCCTGCGGCTGGCCGAATGTCCGCAGCCACTTTCGCTCGCCTGGCACGGGCGCGGGGCGGACATGGTGCGAGTGGAATGCCCGTCCGGCGCGGGCTGGAGAGTGTTCGTGCCAGTCAATCGCGGCAGCACCACCGCGCCCGCTGCCGCCGCGCAGGCAGAGCCGCTGGTGGTGGTCGAACGCGGGCAGGTGATGACCGTCATCGTCGAAGGACGCGGCTTTGCCGTCAGCCAGCAAGGCGAGGCGCTGGAGGACGGCGCGATCGGCCAGTGGATCCGCATTCGTCCCGAAGGCAACCGCGAAGTCATCCGCGCGCAGGTGCGCAATCCGCAGCGCGCGGTCATCCCGCTGGGATAAATTCCTGCCAGACCCTTAAACGCCGCATCCGCGTGCCGTTCTGCGCTTCAGGAATGATTACAGGAGCGACGAGAATGTCCCTCTACGACGTATCGAAACTGAGCGGTGTCGGCCCCCTGCGCCCGGCTGCGCGCGAGATGGCGGGCGAGAAGCCTGCGGTGCGCGCCCAGCAGGCGAAGCCCGAGGTCGATCAGGGCGTGAGCGTGCAGACAGGCACGAAAGTGAGCGCGGGCGCGGCTCCGGTCGATGCCGAGCGCGTGGCGGAAATCCGCCAGGCCTTGCGTGACGGGAACTACCCCCTCGTCCCCTCGAAGATTACCGACGCGATCATCGCTGCGCGTCACATGCTGAGCGACGCGAAATGAGCGGCGCTGCAACCGTGGCGGATGCCCTACGGCAAATGCTTGCCGTGCTGGAGGCAGAGCGGCAGGCGCTTGCCGCCCTCGATATCGATGCGCTGATGCTTTCCACGAATGACAAGAACGCGCTGTGCGCCGTGCTGGAAGGGCGCGATGCGGGCGGTCTCGATGCCGAATGCCGCGCACTGGCGGATGCCGCGCGGCAGAAGAACGAGGTGAACCGCAAGGTGCGCAACCTGCTGGCGGCCAATGTCTCCGCCCGGCTCGACGCGCTGACGGCTTCGCCCGGCACCTATGCCGCGCCGCAGGCATTTCGCGCATAGGTAAGACTACCTAGGTCCGTCCGGGTGGCACGCCCCTTGCTGATCTCTCCCGCAGAGAGAAACGGCAAGGAAGCCAAGGGCGGATGACCGACCGAATTTCAGCAGCAGTACCGGCCAGCGCGCCGCAACCCCGGCACGCGATTGCCGATGCGGCAAGGCGCACCGGGGTCGATTTTGACTACCTGATGGCGCAGGCCCAGATCGAGAGCGGCATGAACCCGCGCGCCGAGGCACGCACCTCCAGCGCCAGCGGGCTCTACCAGTTCATCGACCAGACCTGGCTCGCCACGCTGGATCGTCACGGCGAGAGGCTGGGTTACGGCGACATGGCCCGCGCCATCGAGACGCGCGGCGGCCGCGCCAGTGTGACCGACCCGGCCATGCGCGATGCGATCATGCAATTGCGCTTCGATCCGCAGGCGAGTTCGCTGATGGCGGGCGCGCTGGCGACCGACAACCGTGCTGCGCTGCAAGGCGTGCTGGGGCGCGATCCCGATGCGAGCGAGCTTTACCTCGCGCATTTCCTGGGGGCGGGCGATGCCGCGCGCTTCCTTTCCGTCCTCACCACGGACCCGGACAAATCCGCCGTTGCCCTGTTGCCCCGTGCCGCCGCCGCCAACCGCGCGATCTTTCGTGAGCCGTCCGGTGCGCCGCGTTCCGTGGGTGAGGTGATGGGCGTGATCCGGGGCCGGGTCGAAGGTGCGATGGTCACGGCATCGAACGCGCCGCCCGCCGCGCCGCCGCCGCGTCCCGCTAGCCCCGGCCTTGGCGCACCCGCCTATCCCGCCATGCCTGCCCGCATCGCGCCTTCGCCGCAGATGCCCAGCATGGCCGATACCCTGCGTCACAGCTTCGCCGCGACCGGCGCCGAGCCGCCGCCACACGTGCGCAATGCCTATGCCCGGCTGGAGGCCTTCGGACTGTGAGCGCGAAACTCCCCTTCAACGCCGCATCGCTGGCGCTGCCCGCTGGCATCCTGGCGCTGATCGCCATGATGGTGCTGCCCATTCCCACGGTGATGCTGGACGTGTTCTTCGTGTTCAACATCGCGCTCAGCATCGGCGTGCTCATGGCGGCGCTGAACGCCACCAAGCCGCTCGATTTCAGCGCCTTTCCCACTGTCCTGCTGTTCGCCACCTTGCTGCGCCTCGCGCTCAACGTCGCTTCCACGCGCATCGTGCTGGTGAACGGTCACGAAGGCGATGGCGCGGCGGGGCAAGTGATCGAAAGCTTCGGCGCCTTCCTCGTCGGCGGCAATTTCGCCGTCGGGCTGTTCGTCTTCATCATCCTGCTGATCATCAACCTGGTTGTGATTACCAAGGGCGCGGGCCGCGTGTCGGAAGTTTCCGCGCGCTTCACGCTCGACGCCTTGCCCGGGAAGCAAATGGCGATCGACGCCGATATCGCCGCCGGGCTGATGACGGCGGAGGAAGCCAAGGCGCGCCGCGTCGAGGTGTCGACGGAGGCCGATTTCTACGGCTCGATGGATGGTGCCAGCAAGTTCGTGAAAGGCGATGCCATCGCCGCCATGCTGATCTACATCATGATGGCCGCCATCCTCGCCTTCAAACCCAAGGGACTGTTTGCCGCCAATGAATAAGTCCGATACCTCGACGCTCGCGCCCCAGCCGGGGCTGCCGACAACGGCGGCCAGCTGGTACGACCGCAAGGGGCTGGTGCAGATCGGCCTGCTGGCCTTCCTGCTGCTGGCGCCTCTGGCGCTCTATTTCCTCGGCCACATCTACTACGTCAATCTGGCCTCGCGCATCACCCTGATCGCCATGGCCGCGGTGGGCCTCAATCTGGCCATCGGCTACGGCGGCATGATCAGCTTCGGCCACGCCGCCTACTTCGGTCTGGGCGGCTACGTGGCCGGCATCAGCGCCTATCATGCCTTCGATTTCACCCCGGTGATCGGCTGGCCCATCGCCATTCCCGGCAGCGACAGCATGCTGGTGATCTGGCTCGCGGCGATCCTGTTGTGCGGGCTGCTGGCGCTGGCCATCGGTGCCATCTCGCTGCGCACCACCGGGGTCTACTTCATCATGATCACCCTGGCCTTCGCCCAGATGATGTACTACTTCGCCAACTCCTGGCCCACCTACGGCGGTGAGGACGGCCTGCCGATCTTCCTGCGCAACGGCCTGCCGTGGGTCGACACCAACGACGCCCTGACCTTCTTCCTGATCTGCTTCGGCGGACTGGTGCTCTCGCTCGCCCTCACCTCGCGGATCATGAAGTCGCGCTTCGGCGCCGCCCTCACCATGGCGCGGCTCAACGACACGCGCCTGGCCACCGCCGGGATCTCGCCCTACCCCATCCGCCTGGTCGCCTTCGTCATCTCGGCGATGATCACCGGGCTGGCCGGAGCACTCTACGCCGACCTCAACGTCAGCCCCACCATGCTGAGCTGGCACATGTCCGGCGAACTGATGGTGATCGTGATACTCGGCGGCGTGGGCCGGCTCTACGGGCCGCTGGCCGGCGCGCTGCTGTTCGTGATGATGGAGACGCTGCTGGGCGGCATGACCGAGTACTGGCAGCTGTTCCTCGGCCTGGTGCTGCTGTTCGTGGTGCTGTTCGCCAAGCATGGCGTGATGGGCTGGCTGGCCGGGAGGGAGCGTCATGAGTGAAGCCGTGCTCGAACTCATCGATCT
>JBHYFR010000203.1:0-3988 GCA_051859425.1 Oceanicaulis sp.
CGCGGCTTCGTGATTACCGCCCGTCCTGGCCGGTGCCGCGCCTGTTGCAGCTGTTCGAAGCGGGCGCCGAAGACGCGGCGATCTATGCCGGCTCCACCATCAACACGCCCTCGCTGATGTGTGTGGAGGATTATCTCGACGCCCTGAAATGGGCCGCACGTGAAGGCGGGGTCAGCGCGCTGATCGCCCGCACCGAAGCCAATTTCGCGGCGCTGGCGTCCTGGGTCGACAGCGCGTCCTGGGTGGATTTCCTGGCTGAGGACCCGGCGACGCGCTCGACCACCTCGGTAACGCTCAAATTCACCAGCCCGGAGCTTAACGCCAAATCAGACGCCGAGCGCTGGACCGTGTCGCGGCGGATGGGGCTTTTGCTGGACCGGGAGGGCGCCGCCTTTGACGTCATCCCGCACCCCAAGGCGCCCGCCGGCCTGCGCATCTGGTGCGGCCCGACGGTGGATACCGACGATGTCGCCGCCCTGGGGCCCTGGCTGGACTGGGCGTATGAAACGGTGATGGAGGAGCTGGAGCTGGCTTAGGTCCAGCTGTCACGGAACGCGGTCAGCGCGTCCACCACGGCGCGGTTATGCGCCTCCAGCCCCACGGTGATGCGCAGGGCGCCCGGCAGGCCGTAGGGCGCCAGCGCCCGCACCACCAGGCCGCGCGCGGTGAGGAATGCGTCGGCATCCGCTGCGGTTCGGCCTGGCTGGTCGGGGAAATGCACCAGCACGAAATTGCACACAGACGGGGTGACCTCGAAGCCCAGCCCGCCCAGCTGCTGGGTCAGATAGGCCAGCCACTGGTCATTATGGGCCTTTGACCGGCGCACGAAATCGGGATCGGAAATGGCCGCCACCCCGGCCTCGATGGCGGGCAGATTGACGTTGAAGGGGCCGCGCACGCGGTGGATCACGTCGACCACCTCCTGCGGGCCATACATCCAGCCCAGGCGCAGGGCGGCCAGACCATGGATTTTCGAGAACGTGCGGGTGACCACCACGTTCGAATATTCATCCGCCAGCTTGATCGGGTCTTCCCAGCCCGGCGCATCGACAAACTCGGCATAGGCGCCGTCCAGCACCAGCAGCGTATCCCCGGGCAGGCCCTCGCGCAGGCGGCGCACTTCAGAGCCCGGGATCCAGGTGCCGGTGGGATTGTTGGGATTGGCCAGGAACACGATGCGCGCGCCGGGCTTGGCCGCCTCGATCATCGCGTCCACATCGGTGGTGTAGCCGCGCTCAGGCGCGCTGACGCAGTGGGCGCCCGACTGCAGCGCCACCAGCCGGTAGACCAGAAACCCGTACTGGCTTTGCACCACTGTATCGCCCGGCGCCAGATAGGCCCGGCCGATCAGCTGCAACAGCTCATCAGAGCCGGCGCCGCAGACGATGCGCGCGGGATCAAGACCTTCAGCCTTGCCGATGGCTTCGCGCAGCTTGGTCGCCCCGCCATCGGGATAGAGCTGCAGCCGGTCCGCCGCCGCCTTGAAGGCCTCGGCCGCCTTCGGGCTGGCGCCCAGTGCGTTTTCGTTGGACGACAGCTTCACCGCGCCGGCAGGCGCCGCGGCGCCGGGCACGTAGGGCTTGATATCCAGAAGGCCGGGGCGGGGTTGAAGCGTCATGGGGTTTTGTCTTTCGCGGCGTGATCAGGTGGCGTGGACTTGGGAGATAGCGCGGGGCGCGCGGCGCCTTCAAGCACGCTGCGCCGGACACGCTCAGCCGAACCGCCCGGACGCACCGCGCCCACATGCTTGATCGCCTCGGCCAGAATGAGCCCGCCAAAGGCCGGCGCCACGCGCTCGCCTGCGCTTTCGAACGCCGACGCGGTCTTGGGTCCGCAGGCCCAGCGCCAGGGCGGGGCATACAGCGCGCGCGACCAGGCCACGGGTTCAAACACCGCCCCCGTCAGCAGATCCGACAGCTGACGGCGCGAGAACGGGCGGCCGTGGCCGAAGGGCGTTGACTCAGAGCGCGCCCACAGACCGGCCCGGTGCGCGGCGATCACGACAATGCGTCCTTCGGGCGCGGTAACCCGCCACAGCTCGCGCAAGAGCCGGCGCAGATCGTCCGCCTCCTCCAGCGCATGGGCCAGCACGATGCGGTCGAACATGGCTTCTTTAAAAGGCAGGCGCGCCTCCTCGCCCAGCGCCGTCAGGGAGGGGGCGGACCGGGGCCAGCCCACGGCGCCCTGGGCGGCGGGCATATAGGCCACGGTGCGCCGCGCCTGCGCCCGGTAAGGCTCCAGATACGCCCCGGCAAAGCCATAGCCCAGCATGTCCAGCCCCTCGGCCTGGGGCCATAGCGCCGTCAGGCGGCGCAGCGCCATGTCACGCGCCGCACGGCCGCGGGCGGAGCGGTAGAAGCGGTCGATTTCCAGTGCGTCCGTGCGCATCGGCGAGCCTCGCAATAGCGTCGCCTATAATGATAGGCTCTGCCTCCCGCCCGCGTAAGGGCATGCGCACAGGAGGGCGTCGCCATGGCCCTGCACATCCGCCAGTTCCCCTGCCTTCAGGACAATTACGGCTTCCTGATCGCCTGCAGCGAGACCGGCGCGTGCGCCGCCATCGACACGCCCGAACCGGCCCGCATCCTGGAGGAGGCGCGCGCGGCGGGCTGGCGGCTGAGCGATATCTGGAACACGCATCACCACTGGGACCATGCCGGAGGCAATGACACCATCCGCGCCGCCAATGGCGCGCGCATCACGGCGCCCGCCGCCGAAGCCGACAAGATCGGCCATGTAGACAATCCCGTGAAGCCGGGCGACCGGGTGAGGCTGGGCGCGCTGGAGGCGCAGGTGATCGATGTGGGCGGGCATACGCTGGGCCATATCGCCTACTGGTTTGAAAGCGAGGGCGCGGCCTTTGTCGGCGACGCGCTGTTCGCGCTGGGCTGCGGGCGCCTGTTCGAGGGCACCGCGCGCCAGGCCCAGGCCGGGCTGGCGCGGCTGCGCGCTTTGCCGCCGGACACCGTGATCTACTGCGCCCACGAATACACCGCCGCCAACGCCCGCTTCGCGCTCAGCGTCGATCCCGACAATGCGGCGCTGCAGGCCTATGCCAAAGAGGTCGAGGCCCTGCGTGCGCGCGGCGAGCCCACCGTGCCCACGACCCTGGCGCGCGAGATCGCGGCCAATCCGTTTCTGCGCTGGGATGATGCGGGCCTGCGCGCCCGGCTCGGGCTGGAGACCGCGCCCGACTGGGACGTCTATGGCGCAGTGCGCGCGGCCAAGGACAATTTCAAAGGCTGAATTTCTACAGCCCCATCGCCATGAAAATCTGGCTGCGCGGCAGGGTGATCAGCGCGCCCGCGGCAATCGCGATGCCGTAGGGGGCCGGCGCGCCCGGCGCCAAGGCGGTTCCGGTCAGGCGCCCAGCCATTTGCGGGATCGCCGGGGCGATCTTGCGCGCCAGCACCAGCACCAGCGCCAGCACCCCGCCGGCCAGCATGGCCCAGACCAGGAAGGAGATCACGTCCGGCCAGCCAAACCACAGCGCCCCGGCGGCCAAGAGCTTCACATCGCCCCCGCCCAGCCAGCCCGGCGCCCACAGCGCCATGCCGGCGGCCAGCACCGCAAATCCGGTGAGCAGGGCCAGCCCGGCCCCGGTCCAGCCATAGCCCATCGCAAACACCGCCGGGATCCACAGGACGATCAGCACGCCCGATATCCAGTTGGGGATGATGAAGCGCGACGCGTCATGCCAGGCCGCCGTCAGCATCAGGCCGGCGAAGGCGAAAAGGAGGATGTGGGCGATCATGGCTGTGCGTCCCGTTCAAGGTCTGTCTGTCGCGCCCAGCGTGCCCTGCCAGGGCTTAAGGCTTCCCCAACAAGGGGGCTGGCATTTGACCGGGATTGTCGGATTGCTGTGACTGCCGGCCTGTGCGCGATCCCTCCCCCGGGGGAGGGCTATCGGATTAGAGTCTGGAGCGCCGTCTCCCTCCCCTTGAGGGGAGGGTTGGGGTGGGGTGATGGTGAAGGACGCAAATCTCGT
>JBHYFR010000204.1:0-3986 GCA_051859425.1 Oceanicaulis sp.
TGTGGCGCCAGGACCGGGCGAGATCGCGCGCGCGGCCAGCGACGCCCCGCCGGCGGGCGCCGAGAGCACGGTGGTGAGCCTGGACACCTTCCGGAAGAAAGAATGAGCGCCGCGCCGGACCGGGCCGCGCGCTTCATCGCGCTGTTCTCCGACCCCGACCATATCCCGGCCGTGACGCAGCATTTCGGCTTTGAGCTGATCGGGCTGGACCCTGAAGCCATGTCGGTGGAAGCCTGGTTCTCCGCCCGGCCCGAATTTCTCAATCCCAACGGCTCGGTTCAGGGCGGTATTGTCACCGGCTTCCTGGACGAGGCCATGAGCGCCGCCGCCTTCATGTCCACCGACCTCAAGGCCGCCGTGCCGACGCTGGAAATGAAGACCAGCTTCCTGCGTCCGCTGACCACGCCGCGCGCCCGGGCGCTGGGGCAGGTGGCGCGCATGGGATCATCTGTGGCGTTTCTGGAAGGCCGGTTGTGGAATGAGGACGGCGTTCTGTGCGCCACAGCCAGCGCCACGGCGGCGATCCGCCCGCTCTGACGCCCTGTCAGGCCATCACGTCCAGGATTTTGCCCACCATGTCGCTGGCGGCCCGCACGGAGGTCGCCGCAGCAGCAGCCTGATGATGGGCGCGGACCATTTCCACACGCGCTGACACGATATCCTGGCTCCAGCCATTCTGGCGGGGCTTGCCATCGGTGGGGGCCAGCCCGGCGCGCACGGTGCGGTCAGCCGCCGCGGTCATGCGGGCGTTGGCCTGCGTGAAGGCCTGAAGTCCGGTTGCGAGAACAGGGGTCATGGCCCCAACCCTGACGCAAGCCTTATGGCCGCGCACGCCCCGCCTTGGCGCAGGGTTACCGGCGGGTGACCGGCGCGCCGGGATTAACGATGTGACAACGAAGTTTAACGCAGCCTAGTCTGGTAATGATCATGCGTGCTGATTCGCGCACCGGAACGGGCGCGGCGGAAAGAGACGCAACGGACATGAAGGCTCGCGTCAGCGACATTCTGGTGGTGCTCACCTACGCCATGGTGGCGGTGGTGGCCGCGCTTGCGTTCCAGCGCTTCGAGCTGATGAGCCAGCAACTGGCGTGGCTGATGGGCGCAGTGGTGTTTCTCATCGCCGGCCAGGTCCACGCCGCCGCCGCCCGCGCCGAGGAACGCGCCCGCTTCGAGGCCGAGCTCAAATCCCTGCAGCGCGCCAACGCCAGCATGGTCGATACGCTCAACGAGGCCCAGGCCCGGCTGGACGCCCTGTCGGGCGGCGCCCGGCCCGCTGCGCCGGATGGCGGAGAGACCGCTGCGCCGCGAGACGAGACGCTGGTGGCTCAGATACTCGCCCGGCTGGACGCAGCGCGCGCCGCGCCTGAGCCCGCGCCCGCGCCCGCGCCCGGCCAGGGCCGGGACGGCGCCCATGACGATTCAAGCGCGGCGGCCATGGTCCGCGAGGCGCTCGACGCCAACCGGGTCGATCTCTACCTCCAGCCTGTGGTCGGCCTGCCCCAGCGGCGCACCTGTTTCTATGAGGGCTTCACCCGGCTGCGCACCAGCACGGGCGAGGTGGTGGCGCCGGGCGCTTTTCTCGCTGCGGCCGAGAGCGCCGGGATGATCGCCGAGGTGGATAATCTCCTGCTGCTGCGCTGCGTGCAGATCGTGCGCCGGCTGACCAAGTCGGACCGGCGGGTGGGCGTGTTCTGCAATGTGTCCCTGCGCTCGCTGGCCGATGAGGATTTCTTCCCCGGCTTTCTCGATTTCCTGCGCCGCAATGGCGATCTGGCCGGGGCGCTGATCTTCGAGATGCCCCGCGCGGCCTTTGAAAGCCGCTCCGCGATCGCCGCGCGCAACATGGCGCGCCTGGCCGATTACGGCTTCCGCTTCTCGCTGGATCAGGTCAGCGATCTCAATATCGATCTCAGCGAGTTGCAGCGTGCGGGCGTGCGCTTTGTGAAAATCCCCGGCGATCGCCTGGTGGCGAGCCTGCACGGCGGCGAGCCGGTGGCCGGACGCGAACCGGGCGCCCTGCCGCCCGAGGACATCGCCGGATTGTTTGCGCGCTATGGCGTGGATCTGGTGGCCGAGAAGATCGAGACCGAGGCCACGGTGGTCGAAGTGCTCGATCTGGATATCGCCTATGCCCAGGGCCATCTGTTCGGCGCCCCGCGCCCGGTACGCGAGGACGTGCTCAGCCAGACGGATCAGGATATGCGCCGGGCTGGCTAAACCGGCTGGCCACCCATGCGTGCACACGCCATATTCGGCGACATGTCAGCACGTCCTCCCTCCGCCAGCCCCGCCCTCGTACGCAAGCTCACCTACGCCCATGGGGCGTTGGGGCTGTGCGCCCTTGCCGGTTTCCAGGCCGCTCACGGCGTTGAACGCCTGATCTTCGCCGGCGGTCTCGTCACCGGGATCATCATCCTGATGGTGGCGGGATTCCTGGTGCGCGAAGTGGGGGGGCAGGCGCCCTATTCCGTCGTGCCGGGATGGCCCGACCGCGTGCTGCGCCTGGCCGCGTTCGCCGGTGTGATGGCGTTCGGCGTGGTCAGCTATCTCGGGCTGGAATACCGCCCGCCCGCCCCATGAGCGGCCCGAACCGCCTGTCCGCCCTGCAGCCCGATTACGATGTCATATTGTGCGATGTCTGGGGCGTCATCCGCGACGGACGCGCGCTGATCGGCGAGGCGCTGGACGCCCTTCAGCGCTATCGCGACGCGGGCGGAACCGTGATCCTTCTGTCCAATTCGCCCCAGCGCCATGACTGGCTGCTCAGCCACCTGGCCGGGCTGGGCGCAGGCGACGGCCCATGGGACGCCGCCGTGACCTCGGGCGACGCCATTTTCGAGGAACTGGCCCGGCGCGCGCCGGGGCCGGCCTACAAGCTGGGGCCTGATTATGATGACGCCCTGTATGAGGGCACGGGGCTGACATTCGCACCGCTGAAAGACGCCGCCTTCATCTCCTGCACCGGCCTGATCGGCTTTGAGACCGAGACGCCTGAAGACTATCGCGATCTCCTCGCCGAGGCGGCGCTGCGCCGTCTGACACTGGTGTGCGCCAATCCCGACATCGTCGTACAGGTAGGCGGCGCGCTGCGCTATTGCGCGGGCGCGCTGGCGCAGCTCTATCAGTCGCTGGGCGGACCGGTCGTATTGGCCGGCAAACCCCATCCACCGATCTATGAGCTGGCTTACCGCCGCCTTGAAGCGCTGGGCGTGGAGACGGACCGCAGCCGCCTGCTCGCCATCGGCGACGGGCCCAGGACCGACATCGCCGGCGCCCAGGGCGAGGGGATCGATGCGCTGTTCATCACCGGCGGCATTTCAGGCGAGCGCCTGCCGGGCGCGTTTGATGCGGACGCCGCCGCGGCCCTGTTGGCCGAAGACGGCGTGTCGGCGCGCTACGCTGCGCCTGCGCTGATCTGGTAATCCCTCAAGAACAAAGCCCGGACGCTTGCGCATCCGGGCTTCATTCAGGCGTTTTGAAAAGCGCCCGCCTATTGCACGCGGCGGAACGCCTCGCACTCCAGGCAGCTGGCATACACGCCGCGGCGATCATTCATCATGTTGATGCGCTGCAGCTCGGCGCCGGCTTCAGCCGCGGCCTGACCGAACGGACCGCCCGGCAGCAGGCTGACGCCGTCCAGCGCGCCCGTGACGAAGGACAGGCCGATCATTTTCAGGAACTCCTGGAACGGATCACGCTCCTCCACGAATTCCTTCACGCGGAACGCGCCCTCTTCCAGTCCGGCGCGGGCGGCGGCAGCGGCGATGGCCTCGTCATAGCCGCCCAGATGGTCCACCAGACCGCGCTCATGGGCCTGGGCGCCGGTCCAGATACGGCCCTGGGCCACGGCGTCGACCTCGTCACGGGTCATGTTGCGGCTTTCGCCGACCACGGCGAGGAACTGCTCATAGCCCGACTCGATGGACTGCTGCAGGATATCGTTCCAGGCATCGCTCACGCCGCCAAAGGGTGACGGGAAGCGGGCG
>JBHYFR010000205.1:0-3967 GCA_051859425.1 Oceanicaulis sp.
TCGGCCGATATGGGCCAGCACTTCCTTTTCCCGGATGGTCAGGTCGCAATCGGGCGCCGCGGGACCAGTCAGGCGGAAATGATCCATGATGCGCCGCGCGATGGAGGGCGACAGGGCCGGCGCGCCGGCCAGCGTCTGGCGGATCTGGCGGGTCAGCACCTCGGCGGGCTGATCCTTCAGCAGATACCCGTCCGCGCCCGCCGCCAGCGCCGAAACGATGGACGCGTCATCGCCCAGTATGGTCGCCACCACGCACAGGGTACCCGGCGCATGGGATTTGATCGTGCGCAATACATTCACGCCCGACCCGTCCGGAAGGCCCAGATCGACCAGCGCCAGATCAAAGCCTGAGCCCTCAGCCGCCGCCTTGCCCTGACGCACATCGGGCGCTGTGGTGATCTGCGCGTCCGGGCAGGCCTGCGTGACCACGGCGCACAGCCAGGCGCGCACATCAGCGATGTCTTCAACGATCAATACGCGCGTCATCTCATTAGCCTTTCCAGGGCGCGGGGCGGCGTGATGCCGCCATCGTCCCTATTGTGCAAGTTGTCTGCAAGCAGCCTCGTGTCCCAATTCGCAAGCGCGAGCGTAGGCATTGCGCACCTCGCCGGCGTCAGCAGGTCCGCCCACCCCGGCGCGCAGGAAGTTCCCCACATTATGGCAGGCTGGCGCAAACCCGCCCTCGCACCCCTGCCGGAAGGCGGCCAGCGCCGCTGCAACGTCCCGGTCCGGTCCGGGATCGGACAGGACTATGCCCCATAATCCGCATCCTTCGGCGGAACCCAGCGTGCAGGCCTTTTGGAATGAGGCGCCGGCGCCATCGGCTTCGTTATGGTCGCGCTGGAGCAGCCCCAGCATATAGCATCCGTCCGCCCAATCGCCGTCACAGGCGGCCTGGAAGCCGGTGCGGGCCTGTTGCGGGTCGCGCGGCTCGAAATTGCGAAAGCTGAGCCCGTAATTCAGGCAACCGGGCATGTTCCCGCCATTGCAGCCACGGGCGTACAACGAGCGCGCCAGGGCGATGTCCGCATCGCCGCCATGGCCATTTTCAACGAGAAAGCCGAGATTGCTGCAAGCTCTTAGGGAGCCGAGCTCACACCCCTCAAGATAGGCCCCGCGCGCCAGGGCGTAATCCTGGCTCGCGCCCTGGCCGTGGTGCCACAACAAGCCCTGCTGGAAGCAGCCGTCGGCCTGACCGCCACGGCAAGCCTCGCCCAGCAAGCGCCGGGCGGTGCTGTCGTCCACGGGGCCGCCGCGCCCTTCCTTCATGAGAAAGCCCGCGATCAGGCAACCGCGCGCCGCGCCCTCACCGCAGGCCTGCGCCGCAAGGGTGCGCGCCGTGGCGTCATCGCCGGCCTGAAGCGCGCTCATGGCCCGGTCATAGGCGGCCTCGGGCGTGAGGGCGTGGGCCGGCGCGCCGGCCGCCAAAAGAATGGCGAACCAAAGCCCGGCCAGGGTGGAGCGATAGCGGGTCGCGGTCATGCCTGTATCCTCGTGCTCCAACTCAGCCGTGCCACGCGAACGGGCTGCGCAGGGGGGCGTGCTCAAAGCGCGCGTCGCACGCTTGCACCGCCTCCCAGTGGATATTGCCCAGGCGGACGAAGCCCGCCATCCCGTCCGGGGACGAAGGCCCGCCGAGGCTTTGCAATTGCTCGAAACCGGCCTCAAGCCCTCGCGACCAGCGCTGAATCGCCTCGCCGAGAAAGGCGCGATAGGCGTCCTCCTGGTCCGGTGCAGGGGGATGGGCGTCGATATGCGCCTGAACGGCGGCATGCGCGCGCGCCGTGAAGGGTTCCCGGGTCTCCTCGCCGGCGAGCCCGGCGCTCAGAGAGGCCATGGAGATATACACCGAGGCGCAATCAAGGTCGGCGCTCACGCCTTCGGCGGGCGGCGGCGGCAATTGCGCCTGGGCGGCGGCGGCGAGGGTGAGGGCTGCCAGGCTGGCCGCGAGGAGGGCTGTCATGGGCAGGTCCTTTGGCATGAAGGTGTGCATCAACATCAATCGATCCAGTTGAACGGGCTTGGCAGGGGCGTGAGGCTGTAGCGGCTGTCGCACGCTCTCACGTCTGTCCAGACATTGGTGAATTCAGCGGCCATGGCCGCCAAGCGCTGCCCGCGATCCATCTGCGCATCCGCGTTGAGCGCCAGTATGGGGGTGGTCAGCGCCTCCACACGGTCCGAGATCAGGACGCTCAACGCCTGGGCGAAGCGGTCCTCCTCACCCGGCGCGGGCGCATGCGCCTCGGCATGGGCGTTGACGGCCGCTTTTCCGCGCTCCTCCCAGGCGTCCTGGCGGGCCGCATCCAGATGAGCCATGTAGGCGTAATGAGCCGCGCAATTGATGTCGGCGCCGGGCGCCTCGGGAGGCTGGCCGGACGTGTGCGCTGCGCCCGTGAGGGCCAGAGCGGCGAGGGTGGCGAGATACATGGCTGGATCTCCAGAAGGCGCGCGCAACACGCGGCCTTGTTTTGACAGGGATGTCTGGCGCTGGATGACTGGCGCTTCAACTCAATAGGCGGTGACCGGCGTGAAGCCGTTGGCGCGGTCGCAATCGCCCAGCGTTGACAGGTACTCCGCCAGGGGGCGGTGCCCGTTCGGCGTGCCGTTGGGCTCGAAACCCATTTCGCCCACAAGCGCCATCAGCTGAAAATTCTCCGCGTAGGTCCTTGCCATGCCCTGCTGTCTGCTTGTCAGGCCGGTTCCTGTGCGGGAGGCCCGCTGCGCATAGTCAATCGACCCCACATTGCCGTAATCATCCGGCGCCCAGACATAGGGCGTCTCGGCTCGCATCTGCACCATGGCCGTGTAGGCCGCATGGCAGACATGGGGCTCGACGCCCCATTCGCTTTGGACGCGCGGCAGCTGGGGGATGGAGGCGGCCGGCGCCGCGGCGGGCTGGGCCTGCCCGGAGCCAGCGCTGATGACTTGCAATTGGTAGGGGCCCGTCTCGTTGGCCGAGAGGCTGTTCACGATGACGGCCCACAGGCCACCGTCTCCCTGCTGCACAATGCGCGAATTCAGATTGCCGCCCCCATCATCGTCTTCAGCGATAATGACGCCCGGATTGTCGCACCCGCCTCGCCTGATGATCAGATAACTGTCGAACGCGGAGGATATCTGGTCGATCTGCAGGCGCTCGCCGGCGCGGGTCTGGAGATTGTAACAGTTGAAGTGGCTGCCATCGCTGAGCCGGGGATCCGAACTTCTCAGCGCGCCATTGACCGACTGGCCCACTGAGATGGACGCGTGGGCGGATCGCGGTGTTGCCGCCGCTGGCGTCGGCCCGGATCCTGCGGCGGAGACGCGCAGCTGGTAGCGGCCTGTCTCGCCGCCTCCGACACTGTTGGCAATGATGGCCCAGACGGTTCCGTCTCCTTGCAGAACCAGGCGCGAGTCCAGGCCGGGGCCCCCGTCATCGTCATGTGCGATCACGTCGCCCAAATTGTTGCATCCGCCGCGCCTGACCATCAGGAAGCTGTCGAAGGCGGAAGAGGACTGGTCGATCTGCACCTGCTGACCGGCGCGGGTCTGCAGCTCATAGCAATCGAAATAGCTGCCATCGCCGAGCTGACGGTCAGAGGTGGTGAGCTCGCCATTGATCGACTGGCCGACGGCGATGGCCTGGGCGGAGGCGGGGCTGGCGGCGAGGGCGGCCGTCAATCCGGCAGCGGCGGCAAGACCCGCGAACGCTGTGACCTGGCTGATCAGTGTCTCTGACATTTCGATAATCCTTCATCGATCCGGCGCACACGCCGCTTTGCAACCTCATGCTTGCCTCATTGCGCCCGCCCCGCCATCCCCTGAACAGGGGGCAATCGCATTTGAGGCTGGCAGTTTAACTCCCTCCCCTTGAGGGGAGGGTTGGGGTGGGGTGCGCGACGATGACGAGTGACGTGCCTTTGGCCGAACCGGCTCCCCCCCCCCACCCCGGCCCTCCCCCGAGGGGGAGGGAGTCCGGACAGCGCTG
>JBHYFR010000206.1:0-3956 GCA_051859425.1 Oceanicaulis sp.
CGGAGCGCGTCAGCGCGCTGGCGCTGGACGGCCTGGCCGTGTGGACGCCGGATGAGCGCGCGGTGCTGATGGCGGACTATTGCGTCACCTACCCGCCGGTCTGGGACGGCTCGCATCTGGCGCGCATCTGGGCGCGGCTGGAGGAGCAGCGTGTCTTCTTCCCCTGGAACCGGGCGCGGCTGGACGCGCGCATGGCCCTGCCGCCCACGCCCATGGAGACGCGCCTGCGCCGGCTGCGCGACTGGCTGACCGCCCATGAGCACTATCCCGCCCCCTACCGCGCCGCGTTCAAGGCCAGGGGTGAGGACGGGCCGGACCGGGTGAGCGTTCCCACCCTGATCGGGGCGATGGGGCGCGATCCGCTGAGCGCGCATCTGGACCGCCTGGATAGGCTGGCGCCGGCGGTGAAGGTGGAGCGCTGGGGCGATGACCGGGCGGGGGCGCTGGCCTCCATCGCCGGCCACTTCAGCGCCCATCCCGGCGCGCGGGCCGACCGGCCTGATCCGTCTGACGCCGCCTTGCTGGCGGGCCTCGCCGCGCCGCAGGCGCGCCCTGACTGGGCGCCGGACGATCATGGCGGCTTCCTGCTGAAGCTCTGGCGGGATGTGCGTGACGAGGTGATCGCCAGCGCAGCCGATCAATCCGCGCTGGACGCCGGGCTGGACCCGCACGCCCTGCACGCGCGCGTCACCGCCGCGATCCAGGCGCGCACGGGGTTGTAAGGTGTCAGGGCGCCGCCGCCTCGCGCGCCTTGCCGCTGACCAGATAGACCGCAAAGCTCGCCAGCCAATGGCTGCCCTCATAATGCTCTTCAGACACCGCTGCGACGCCCTCCCGGGTATGCACCGCCTCGGCGGCGTTGAGCGACGCGATGCGCGGATCGTCCTCGGGCAGGCTGGCGGCGATGCCCTGCAGGTTCCAGGCGCGTGACAGATTGACCCCGTCGAGATGGACCAGATGGCCGTCGGACGGGTCCAGCACCACGCCCGGCGCCAGCCAGTCCGCCGAGCCGTCTTCGGGAATGCCCGGCAGATAGGCCGACAGCCAGGCCGGATAGTCCTGAGCCGGGATCACCCGGCGCATCAGGTCGGCGGTCATCAGGCAGGGCGACAGGAAATCGGTCCCCGACGGCTCGTAATGGAGCGGGCAGTCCCGGTCATTGAGATGGAAGGCCGTGGATTTCTCGACGAGCATGTCCGCCAGCGCCTCGCGCCCCGCCGCCCGCGCCCAGTCCAGGGTCAGGGCGAAGCCGAAGGCGGTCTGGTTATGGGTGCCTGAGCGCACCGGATAGACCAGATTGGGCAGCCAGGAGAGGAAGCGGTCCTCGATCACGTCTTCCAGAGGGGCCAGCACCTGCGCCCACTCCTGCGCCTGAGGGTCGTCCCAGGCGCGCAGCTCGGCGGTCAGCTGGAGATACCAGGCCAGCCCATAGGGCCGCTCGAACGAGGCCCGGCCCTCGCCGGCGAAGTAAGCCAGCTCGCCTGCCATATTCTCATGTGTGAAGCTTTGGGCCAGCGCTTCGCGGGCGGGTTCGGCGAACGGCGCGTCGGGGAAGAGCCGCGTCAGGCGCACCAGCAGCCAGTGGCCATGCACCGCCGAGTGCCAGTCAAAGCAGCCGTAGAAGACAGGGGTCAGCTCGCGCGGCGGCAGGGCGTCTGCGTCGGACACCATCACATGGGCGATCTTGTTGGGGTATTCGCGATGGACGCAATCCAGCGCCAGGGCGGCGAAACGCTGCGCCGCGGCCTCATCAAGCATGTCCGTCTCCACGCCTGCGCCTGGCGCCAGGGCCAGCGTCCCGGCTGCGATCAATCCTGCCAGCGTCATGGTCCAACCCCTCATGATTTATCTGCTTTCAGGCTAGACCACACGCGCGTGTGTGCAAATGGCGCAGGTGGCGGGCGTGCGAAGGGGTGATTTTTGCGGCGGCGGGGGCTACAAACTGCCCAGGGATCGCTCCGGCAGAGGGCGGCTGACTTCAACCCGATATGGGGGGACACCATGGCTGACGGCCAGATACAGGCCCGGGATCTGCGCGATCTCGGCGTTTCGGGCGCTGTGTTGCATTACAACTGGACCGAAGAGGCGCTTTACGAAGAGGCCGTGCGCCGCGGCGAGGGCCGCGTGGCCAGGGGCGGCGCGCTGGCGGTCACCACCGGCCAGCACACCGGCCGCTCGGCGCGCGACAAGTTCACCGTGCGCGACGCCACGACGGAAAATACCGTCTGGTGGGATTTCAACGAGGCCATGAGCCCGGCCCACTTCAAGACGTTGTGGGATGATGTGCGCGCCCATATGTCCGGGCGCGAACTGTTTGTGCACGAGCTGTTCGGCGGCGCCGATCCGGCCCACCGCCTGCCGGTGCGCGTGGTGACCGAGCTCGCCTGGCACGGCCTGTTCATCCGCCACCTGCTGCGCCGCCCCGACCCCGCTGAGCTGGCCGGGTTCGAGCCCGGCTTCACCATCATCAACCTGCCCAGCTTCAAGGCCGATCCGGCGCGCCATGGCGTGCGCTCGGAAACCGTCATCGCGGTTAATTTCGCCGAGCGGCTGGTGGTCATTGGCGGCACGTCCTACGCCGGCGAGACCAAGAAGTCGGTCTTCACGATCCTCAATTACCTACTGCCCGAAAAGCGCATCATGCCGATGCATTGCTCGGTCAATGTGGGTGAGGAGGACGCAGCGGTGTTCTTCGGCCTGTCAGGCACGGGCAAGACCACGCTGTCGGCTGATCCCAAGCGCCGGCTCATCGGCGATGACGAGCATGGCTGGTCGCCGGACGGGTTGTTCAATTTCGAGGGCGGCTGCTACGCCAAGATGATCCGCCTGTCGCGCGAGGCCGAGCCGCAGATCTACGCCACCACCTCCATGTGGGGCACGGTGCTGGAAAACGTGGTGATGGACCCGGCCACCCGCGAGCTGGACCTGGACGACGCCACGCTGGCGGAGAACTCGCGCGGCGCCTACCCGCTGCACTACATTCCCAATGCGTGCGCGAAGAATGTGTGCGGCCATCCGCGCAATATCGTCATGCTGACCTGTGACGCCTTCGGGGTGATGCCGCCCATCGCAAGACTGACGCCGTCCGCGGCGATGTATCACTTCCTGTCGGGCTATACCGCCAAGGTCGCGGGCACCGAGAAGGGCGTGACCGAGCCCAGCGCCACTTTCTCCACCTGTTTTGGCGCGCCCTTCATGCCGCGCCACCCGGCCGAGTATGGCGCGCTTCTGAAGACCCTGATCGCGCAGCACGGCGTCAATTGCTGGCTGGTCAATACCGGCTGGACCGGCGGTCCTTACGGTACGGGCGAGCGCATGCCCATCAAGGTGACGCGCGCGCTGTTAAATGCGGCCCTGGAGGGTTCGCTGGCCGAGGCGCAGATGCGCATCGACCCGGTGTTCGGCTTTGCCGTGCCGGTCAGCGTGCCCGGCGTTGATCCCGCACTCCTCGACCCGCGCCAGACCTGGGCCAACCCGTCTGACTATGACGCCCAGGCCCGCAAGCTGGCGGACATGTTCGTGGCCAATTTCGAGAAGTTCGAAACCCACGTGGACGAAGGCGTGCGCGCGGCGGCCCCGAACGCAGGCGGGTAGGGCGGAAGGCCAGGCTAATCCCATATCCGTTCGCTTTCCCGGCCGGTGCAGCCGATCCGGGAAAGCGGCTTTCGTCTGCGAGCCCGTCCTCGTCCCCACCCGCGAAGATCCCGCTTGCAAGACCGGCGGCGCAGGCGCATCTGGCGGCTTTACAGCCCCGCCTTGCGGAGACGCCGCCCATGCCCGCCTTGTCCTGGCCGCACATAACGCCTGTTTTGCTCCTGATCGGGTCCAATCTTTTCATGACGCTGGCCTGGTACGGGCACCTCAAATTCAAAAGCGCGCCCATCCTGATGGTCATCCTGATCAGCTGGTCGATCGCGGTTGTGGAATACTGCCTTGCGGTGCCGGCGAACCGCTAT
>JBHYFR010000207.1:0-3949 GCA_051859425.1 Oceanicaulis sp.
TGGGTTTGTTGGCGGGCACTCGAGCCGGGCGCCGGAATCTCCCGGCCCATATCCCGGCGCGCCTGAAGCCATTGGGCAATGGCGTCCATGGCGTTCGCGACCGCCTCCTGCGGGGTCTCCCCGTCTGATACGCACCCTTCGAGATCGGGGACCATGGCCATATACCCGCCCCCATCCTCTTGGGAGAGCGGCGTGACCCGAATTTCATAAAGGGTATCAGCCATTGGAGGCCTCCCGCAGGTCCAGATGCGCCCGGCAAAACTCTACGAACAGCCTTACATATACAGGTTTTACCGGTCGTTTATAAGGCACGGTGAGATGAGTTTCCCTGACCTGGTCGCTGGAGAACACATAGTGGCTGCCGCCTTTGGGCGGGTGGACACGCAGACCGATTTTCTCAGCGACCGCTACAAGCTGTTCAATTCGCCAGTCATTTCTGGGATTGGCGGCCATGGCCGACAGCAGTTTCGGGTCTTTCACGCCTGACCGTGGCGCTTTCCCCTTTGGTGGCCGCCGCGCCATCCCCGACTCCCTGCACGCGCCGGGGCGAAAGCAGACCCGAGCGTGCAACCCATAGGGGATTTTTCGTCGCGTGGCCATCCTGACGCCCCCCCCATTTGCTCCGCGGCTCGCAATCGGGCAGGCTTGGCTGAGGCGTAATGGATGGTGAGGCGGCGATGATCACGGTGTTGGCGCTGGCTATGGCCACGGCGGTGGCCAGCGAATCTTCGCGCGGCTCAGCAGGCGAGATCGAGCGCGAGGGGCAGGTCATGGCGAGTCTGCTAGCCGGCGTCTGGTCCAATGCGGCTCAGTACGAGGCGGCTGACGAGAGCCTGAAGCGCCCGCCCGCGGCCGGCCACCCCTATGACTGGCTCGACCTGCAGCATGCGCGCTTTGTTGATATCGACACGCCGCACATTCCGGGCGATGCGGTCTATCTCGAATGGCGCGCGGGCGGGCCTGACGGGCCGGTGACCCGCCAGCGCTTGTGGGTGTTCCACAGCGAAATCCTGCCTGATGAAAGCCCGCTCACCGGCATGGATTTCCACGCTTTGCGCAACCCCGAAGCCTTCGAGGGCCGCACCGGCTGGTCCGATTTCACCGATCTCACGCCCGATGACCTGATCAGCTATCCTGAAGGCTGTGAGCTTCTCCCGGTCTCGCGCGAGGACCGGGTGACCGTGCTGGAAGTCACCGGGGAAGCGTGCACGATCACCGCCCAGTCAGGCCGCACCATGGGGATCAATGCGCGCATCGCCATCAGCTTCAACCGCATCGAGTATTCGGAAGCGGGCCGGCTCGAGGACGGCGAATACGCCTTCAGGGTCCCTGGCGCGGGCGCTTATGTTTTCCAGCGCGTCTGGGAGTGAGCCCGTCTACGGTCCCGCCACCGTGGTGCGGTGCAGAAGCCGGGCGTGGCCGTCATACCCGCCGGTGGCCATATGCTGGGTGCAGCGATTATCCCACATCAAAAGCATGTCCGGCTCCCATCTGTGGCGATAGACGATGCTGTCGTCATGGGCGGCCTGATACAGCTCGATCAGCAGGAAGAAGGCCTCCTCATCGCTCAGTCCTTCAATCGTGCGCACATAGCCGGGATTGACGAACAGCGTCTTGCGTCCGGTTTCGGGATGGGTCTTCACCACCGGATGCAGCCGCGCGGCGCGGGCGCGCTCGTCGGGGCGGATGGTCATGGACCGGTCCGGCCCGTCCATGGCGCCATAGACGCCGTCCGGCGCGTAGGCCAGGGCGGCTGAATGCACCGCCTGCAAACCCTCGATCCGGGCCCTGGTCGCCTCTGACAGAGCCTCATATGCGGCATAGCCATTGCAGAACAGCGTGTCGCCGCCCACCGGCGGGATCACCTTGGAGTGCAGGATGGTGGCGGCCGGCGGCGTATCCTGAAAGCTCCAGTCGGAATGCCAGGCGGCGGCGAACACCGACGCTTTTTCATGCGCCTCGCGTTTGACCTCGATAATGCGCGGACGATCGGGCAGGGGCTCAATGAAGGGATCATCGCCGAACGGCCCGAAATACAGGGTGAAGCGTTCGAGATCGTCATGGCTCATGGGCTGGCCGGGAAAGGCCAGCACCAGATGCTCCAGCCAGGCGGCGCGAATCGCGGCGACGGTGTCTGCATCCAGCGGCCGGGTCAGGTCGACGCCGGTAATGCGTGCGCCCAGCGCGGCGCCCGACGGCGTGACGGTAATGGTGCTCATTCAAAAATCCTCCCGCAGCCGTTTTCCGGCTTGTCCGGGCGGATGCTCGGCCATGGCGCGGGCGCGCGTCAAGCTGCCGGTCCGGCGCACCCCTGCTTGCCGCCTTGTGTGCAGGCGCGCTAAACCGGCCCCGGTACTGATTTCCTTCAAGCGTGGCTGGCGCAATTCATGTTCAAGAAAATCCTGATCGCCAATCGTGGCGAGATTGCTGTCCGGATCATCAAGACCTGCAAGCGGCTGGGCGTGCCTACCGTGGCGGTCTATTCCGAGGCGGACGCCGATACGCTGGCGGTGCAGATGGCTGACGAGGCCGTGTTCATCGGCCCGCCCGCGCCCGGCCAGTCCTATCTGGACATGGACAAGATCATCGCCGCTTGTGTCGAAACCGGCGCCGACGCGGTGCATCCCGGCTTCGGCTTCCTGTCGGAAAACGCGGCTTTCCCGCGCGCGCTGGCCGAAAAAGGCATCGCCTGGATCGGGCCCAACCCGGACGCCATCGCGGCCATGGGTGACAAGCTGGAATCCAAAAAGCTCGCCGCCAAGGCTGGCGTCAGCACCGTGCCCGGCTTCAAGGGCGAGATCGTGGACGACCAGCAGGCCGTCGAAGTGGCCAATGACATCGGCTATCCGGTGATGATCAAGGCGTCTGCAGGCGGCGGCGGCAAGGGCATGCGCATCGCCCGCTCCGAGGGCGAAGTGCGCGAAGGCTTTCAGGCGGCGCGCAACGAGGCCAAATCCTCCTTCGGTGATGACCGCATTCTGATCGAGAAATTCATCGAGCGCCCGCGCCATATCGAGATCCAGGTGCTGGGCGACAAGCACGGCAACGTCATTCACCTCAACGAGCGCGAATGCTCGGTGCAGCGGCGCAATCAGAAAGTCCTGGAAGAAGCGCCGTCGCCCTTCCTGGACGCCGCCACCCGGCGCAAGATGGGCGAGCAGGCGGTCGCCCTGTCCAAGGCGGTCAATTACGACAGCGCGGGCACGGTGGAGTTCATCGTTGCGCCCGACAAGAGCTTCTATTTCCTGGAAATGAATACCCGCCTGCAGGTGGAGCACCCGGTCACCGAGCTCACTCACGATATCGATCTGGTGGAGCAGATGATCCGCGTCGCCGCCGGCGAGCCTCTGGGCGTTACCCAGGCCGACATGCGCATCAAGGGCTGGGCGGTGGAGGCGCGCCTCTATGCCGAGGACCCTTATCGCGGCTTCCTGCCCTCCATTGGGCGGCTCAAGCGCTATATCCAGCCCGAGGAGGGCGAGGCGGGGCCGGGCAGCCTGCGCGTTGATGCCGGGGTGCGCGAGGGCGATGAAATCTCCCTGTTCTACGACCCCATGATCGCCAAGGTGATCGGTTACGGCAAAACCCGCGAAGCCGCAATTGATGCGCTGAGCGTGTCGCTGGACCGGCTGCATGTGGAGGGGTTGCAGTCCAACGCGCCCTTCCTGTCAGCGGTGCTGGAAGAGCCCGACTTTCGCGCCGGACGCATCCATACCGGCTATATCGAGCAGCACTTCCCCGAGGGCTTTAACGGCACGGCGCCGCGCGAAAGCCAGCTGCGCTGGATCACCGCCGCGGCGGCCTATGTGCACACGGTGTTCACCGAACGGGCCGCCGGGGTGAGCGGGCGCCTGACCCCGCCGCCCGCGCCGGGGCGCGTGCATGAGTGGTCGGTCCTGCTGGACGGCCAGCGCTTAGATGTCGAGATCACGCTGGGCGGCGGCGCGCT
>JBHYFR010000208.1:0-3942 GCA_051859425.1 Oceanicaulis sp.
GCGCGCGTCGAACACTTCCACATCAAACGCCATCTCGAAAAAGTCACGCGTGCGCTGCAGGGTTTTCACATCGGTGATATTGCCGCCCGCCTCGCCCACCGCGCCGGCGATCTCGGCCAGCACGCCCGGCTCATTGCGCACGGTGGCCAGAACCCGGCCGATGGACACGCCATGGGCGCCCGCTTCCGGGGTCCATTTGAGATCGATCCAGTTTTCCAGCGACTGCTCGTCTTCCATTTCGGCCAGGCGTTCGCAGTCGATGACGTGCACCTCCACGCCCTTGCCCTCGCGCATCACGCCTACGATCCGGTCGCCGGGCATGGGCGAGCAGCAGGGCGCAAAGTGCAGGCTGACGCCCGGGGTCAGGCCGCGCCCGTGCACATAGAGCCCGGCCTTGGCGTCGGCGATGCGCTCGCGGTCCTGGGGCCGGCGCCCGCGCATTTCGCGATGGCCGGGATACACCGCTTCGAGCAGGCCGACGGACGAAACCCGGCCCTTGCCCAGGGCGTGGTAGAGGTCGTCCACACTGTCCATTTCCAGCCGGCGCAGGGCGTCGCCCAACGCGGATTCGCGGAACACCTTGCCTTCTCGCAGGAAGGCGTGCTCGGCGATCACCTTGCCGATGCGGATGAATTCCTCGGCTTCGGACGAGCGGATCAGGCGGCGGATTGCGGCGCGCGCGCGTCCGGTGATCACCAGATCCTCCCAGCCGGCTGGCGGCTGGCGCACCCCGCCCTTGATGATCTCGACCATGTCGCCATTGTTGAGCCGGGTGCGCAGCGGCCGGTCGCGCCCGTTGATCTTCGCGCCGATGGCGGCATGGCCCAGCTCGGTATGAACCGCGTAGGCGAAGTCCAGTGGCGTGGCGCCGCCGGGCAGCGCGATCAGCTCGCCCTTGGGCGTGAAGCAATAGACCTCGTTGGCGAACATTTCGAGCTTGGCGTGCTCGAGGAAATCTTCCGGATCGCCGCCCTGTTCCAGGATTTCCATCAGCGGGCGCAGGCGCTCCAGCGGATCGCCGCCCGCAGCCTCGGCGGCCGCCGCGTCATAGGCGTATCCGCCCGCCTTGTAGCGCCAGTGGGCCGCGACGCCGGTCTCGGCGATGCGGTCCATGTCATGGGTGCGGATCTGCAGCTCGATGCGGATATTGGACGGGCCGATAATGGTGGTGTGCAAGGAGCGGTAATTGTTCGGCTTGGGCGTGGAGATATAGTCGCGGAACCGCTCGGGCACGCTGCGCCAGCGCTGATGGACCAGACCCAGCGCGGTGTAGCAGTCGATGGGCTTATCCACCAGAATCCGGAAGGCGTAGATGTCGGCGATATCGTCGAACGACACGCCCTTGCGCTCCAGCTTGCGCCAGATGGAATAGGGGCGTTTCTCCCGCCCGAACACCACACAATCGAGCCCCGCCTCGTCGATCAGCTCTGACAGCTGCGCCGACACCGACGCCACGGCGTCATGACGGGTCAGGCGCAGATCCTCCAGCCGGCGGTGAATGGATTCGTGCGCGGCCGGATTGAGATTGCGGAAGGCGAGATCTTCCAGCTCGGTGCACACCCGGTTCACACCGATGCGCCGGGCCAGCGGGGCGTAAATCTCCAGCGTCTCGCGCGCGATGCGCTCGCGCTTGTCCTGGCGCGAATGGAAATGCAGCGTGCGCATATTGTGCAGCCGGTCGCACAGCTTCACCAGCAGGACGCGGACATCGCGGGTGATGGCGACCACGAGCTTCTGAAGGTTTTCGGCCTGCTTGGTGCGCTTGGAGCCAAGCTCCATCTGACCCAGCTTGGTCACTCCGTCCACAAGCTGGGCGATATCGTCTCCAAACTGGCTGGTGATGTCTTCAAGCGTGGCGTGCGTGTCTTCAACGGTGTCGTGGAGCAGGCCGGTGCAGATGGTCGCCGCATCCAGGCGCAGCTCGGCCAGCAGCATGGCGACGGCCACGGTGTGACCGTAATAGGGCTCGCCCGATTTGCGGAACTGGCCCTGATGATGAAGCTTGGAAAAGTCGTAGGCGCGCGCGATCAGATCGCCATCAACTTCAGGGTCATAGGCCTGAACACGCGCGACCAGGGCGTCGGCGCTTGGAATGGCGTCGGCGGGCAGAAGCGCAGACGGGGTCGCCAGCGCCGTCACGGCTTACAGTCGGCCGTCAGCCGGTCCGTCGCGGTCGGACTGCAGCGCCTTGAGCATGGCCGCCTCGTCCATTTCCGGAGCGGGCAGGGCCGGGCGGGCCTCGGCCTGACGCTCGCGCTCTGCCTCTTCCTCGTCGTCGGACGGGATGACGCGCTGCAGGCCGGTGATCAGGTTTTCGGTCAGGCCGCCCAGATCAAGCTTGTCATCGGCGATCTCGCGCAGGGCGACCACCGGGTTCTTGTCATTGTCGCGGTCAACCACCAGCGGAGCGCCGGCAGCGATGGTGCGCGCACGGTGGGCGGCCAGCAGAACCAGCTCGAAGCGGTTCTCCACCTTCTGGATGCAGTCTTCAACAGTGACGCGGGCCATGCGCGGGCCTCCAAAAAACCAAGCGAGACGTGAACCTGTGCAGATAACCCACGCAGGCGGCGCCTTCAAGCCTTACGCCGCAGCGCACAACACCCCGCCGGCCGGGCGGCAGGCGCGGCGCTCGGCCTCGGGCAGGGCGGCGATCAGGCTTTGCAGTGTGGCGCCGCTGGCCGGATGGCGCCAGCGCGGGGCGATATCTTTCAACGGCAGGAGGACGAAAGCGCGCGCAGCCAGGCGCGGATGGGGCAGATCCAGCCCGCCGGCAAACCGGCCCGTGCGGCCCTGATAGTCGATCAGGTCGAGGTCCAGGGTGCGCGGCGCATTGCGGATCGCGCGCGCGCGCCCGTGCGCCGCCTCCACCTTGTGCAGCACAGTCAGCAAGTCCGGCGCATCCAGGGATGTGCGCACGGCGATGCAGGCGTTCACAAAGGGCGGATCGGCCGGATCGGGCCAGGCCGGGCTGCGCCAGGGACGCGAGGCGGACACGGTCGCCACACCCTCTGCAGCCAGCGCGTCCAAAGCTGATATGAGCGTTTGAAGGGGCGCGCGGCCCCGGTATGCTTGGTTTGCGCCCAGTCCGATATAAATGGCTTGGCGTGGCCCATTATCCATCATCGATTTAGCGAAAGGCATAGGCGATGACCTTCTATCCCAACGAGCGGCTTGGCATTTTTATCGACGGCGCAAACCTGTATTCGGCGGCGCGCGGGCTCGATTTCGACATCGACTACAAAAAGCTCCTGGAGGAGTTCCGCAAGCGCGGCCGGCTGATCCGGGCCAATTATTACACCGCGCTGCTGGAAAATGAGGAATACACCCCGATCCGGCCGCTGATCGACTGGCTGGACTATAACGGCTTCAAGATCGTCACCAAGGCGGCCAAGGAATATTCCGACGATAGCGGGCGCCGGCGCGTCAAGGGCGACATGGATGTGGAGCTGGCCGTCGATATGATGGAGGCCTGCGGCTATCTCGACCATATCGTACTGTTCTCCGGCGATGGCGATTTTCGCAAGGTGGTCGAGGCGGTTCAGCGCAAGGGTGTGCGCGTCTCGGTGGTCTCCACCCTGAAGTCCAGCCCGCCCATGGCCTCCGACGATCTGCGCCGCCAGGCCGACGCCTTTATCGAACTGGCCGATCTGGGCAAGCTGGTCGGCCGCGAGCGGCGCTATCGCGATTATGCCGAAGGCGCCGACGACGAAGGTGATGACGGCGATGACAACTAGGCCCGAGCCGGCGCGTGACTGCGCGCTGTGCCCGCGCCTGGTCGCCTACCGCCAGCTGAACGCGCGTGACGAACCGGCCTGGTTCAATGGCGCGGTGCCCAGCTTTGGCGATGAGGCGGCGCGCCTGCTGATCGTCGGCCTGGCGCCGGGGCGCACCGGAGCGAACCGGACCGGGCGTCCCTTTACCGGCGACTGGGCGGGCGATCTG
>JBHYFR010000209.1:0-3931 GCA_051859425.1 Oceanicaulis sp.
CATCGAGGCCATCGAAATCCTCAAGCGCGAGGGCTCGGCGGCGCTGCATTCACGCAAGCTGAGAAGCTTCGACGAGCCGCCCTTCCGCTAACTCTGGACTGTCTGAACGCGGGGCTGGCGCCGGCATGACGCCAAGCCCCAATCAAAAGCCTGCCGCATGGGGGACGCATATATGGAAAACGCCGGAATGAATGTTGAATTCGATCAGCTTATCGACTGGCTGGCCGTGACAGGCATTGAAGCGATCATGAGCATTCTCATGGCCGCAGCTATCCTGATCGCCGGCCTGTATGCCGCCGGCTTCATCTCCAAGCGCGTGCGGGCCTGGGCCGTGGCGCATCCGCGCATCGACACCACGCTGGCGATCTTCTTCGCCTCGGTGGTCAAATACGTCATCATCGCGGTGGTTATCATTGCGGTGCTGACGCAGTTCGGCGTGGAGACCACGTCGCTGGTCGCCGCCCTGGGCGCCATGACGCTGGCGGTGGGCCTGGCCTTGCAGGGTACATTGTCCAACGTGGCCGCGGGCGTGATGATCGTGTTCTTCCGCCCCTACAAGATCGGCGATTTCGTCGACATCTCCGGCACCATGGGCACGGTCAAGGACATCAATCTGTTCCTCACCGAACTCAACACGCCCGATAACAAGCAGATCATTGTTCCCAACGGCCGGGCCTGGGGCAATGTGATCACCAATTTCTCCGGCTATAAGACCCGGCGCGTCGATTTCACCTTCTCGGTGGATTACGACACGGACCTGGAGCTGGCGCGCGAGGTGATCCGCCATGTGCTTGAGGCCGACGCGCGCGTGCACAAGGACCCGGCGGTGTTCGTCGAGCTGGGCAAGTTCGGCGATTCCTCCATCGATTTCTTCGGCCGCGCCTGGGTGAACGCCCCCGATTTCTGGCCGGTCTTCTGGGATGCGAACCGGCGCATCAAGCTGGCGTTTGATGCCGCAGGCATCTCCATTCCCTTCCCCCACCGCGTCATGGTGCAGAAGGATGCCGGCGCGCCTGGCAAGCCGTCCGCCGCCCGCAGCGCCGCCGTGCTCAAAGCCGCTGCTGCGGCCGCCGAGCATGCGGCGAAGCTCACTTATGTGGCCCCGGAAGACGCGCTGCCCGCACCGGCGCCGGCGCCTGAGCCGACCGCGCGCAAGACCGCGCGCAAGACCGCGCGCAAGCCGCGCGCGGCCTCTGCCGCCAAGACGGGCGCAGCGTCCAAAACTGCAGCCAAACCCGCAGCTAAACCGGCGGCCAAGGCAGCGGCCAAACCCGCTGCGCGCAAGCCTGCCGCGAAAAAGGCCGCGGACAAGCCCGCGTCTGCGCCGGCCCGTCGTCCGCGCAAGCCGCGTTCAACATCCTGACGCAAGGCGGCGCGGGGATGCGCCGCGATTGCGCCGCATTCGGCTGGCATCGGTGATGTCAGCTCAGGACAGGAGAGCGAAGCATGACCCAGACGCCTGAAACCACTCCGCCGCCGCATGCCCGGCGCAGCTTCTGGCAGCGCTTGGCTGCGGTGAAGCCGAGCGACATCGTTCTGCTGGTTGTGCTGTGCGTGGTGGTGGGACTGATCCTGGCCGCTTTCAATGTGGATCCGGCCGATCTGTGGGTGGATTTCTTCGGCGCGGTCGGGCGGGCCTGGACGGCCTTCTTTGACTCCATCGGGTCCACGCTCGGCTGGGCGCTGCGCTATCTGGCGCTGGGCGCGGTGATCGTGGTGCCGATCTGGATCGTGTGGCGCGTGATCACCGCCGCATCCCGGCGCTAAGCCGAAGCCTCTATTCGTGGCGCAGCGCCTCGATGGGGTCGAGGCGGCTGGCGCGCATCGCCGGATAGAAGCCGAACAATATGCCGATGGATGCGGCCGACCCGATCGCGATCAGGGCGATGGATGGATCGACGGAGACCGCCAGGCCGGTGAGGCCCAGCGCCGGTCCGAAGGATTCGATGCCGCTGGCTACAAGCACCCCGACGCCCAACCCGATCACGCCGCCCGCCGAACACAACACCACCGATTCGATCAGGAACTGGTTGCGGATATCGCGCCGGCGCGCGCCGACCGCCAGGCGCAGGCCGATTTCGCGCGTGCGCTCGGTGACCGAGACCAGCATCACATTCATGATCCCGATCCCGCCCACAAGCAGCGTGATCAGGCCCGCCGAGGCGAGCAGGAGGCCCAGCACGCGCTGGGTCTCGTTGAAGGCGCGGATCAGGTCGGCGAAATTACGGATGGAGAAATTGTCCTGCCCGCCGGGCGCCACATTGCGGCGCACGCGCAGATAATCTTCCAGCTCCAGGGTGGCCATTTCCATGTTCACGCCCGGCGCCACCTTCACCCAGACCTGCTGGACCGGATCGCGCACGCCCGCGCGCGAAAAACCTGTGACGCGCGAGCGCACGGTGGTGACGGGCGCCAGCAGCACGTCATTCTGGTCCTGACCAAAGGCCCCCGCGCCCAGATCGCCGAGCACGCCGATAATCTCGAAAGGCTGGGAGTTGACCCGTATCGTGGCGCCCAGCGCTCCGCCTGAGGGGAACAGCTCGCGCGCTGTGGTCTGGCCGATCACCACCAGGCGGCTGGCGCGCTGGGACTCGCCTTCATTGAACATGCGGCCCTCGGCCAGCGCCCAGTCGCGCACCTCCATGTATTCGGCGTTGGAGCCGATCATCTGGGTGGGCCAGTTGAGCCCGTCCACCACAGCGGTAACGTTCGTCTGGACCAGGCCCGAGGCGGCGGCGATGAAATCGAGTTCGGTGCGCAGCGCATTGACGTCGGCGTCCGAGAACGGCGTGCCCGAACCGGCGCCGCCCTGACGCCCGCCGCGTGCGCGCGATCCGGCGGTGATGTTGAGCGTGCTGGCGCCCAGCGAGGCGATGCGTGATTCTACCGCGTCGCGCGCCCCCTGGGCCAGCGAGACGGTGGTGATCACGGCGGCCACGCCGAAAATCACCCCCAGAATGGCCAGGAAGGAGCGCAGCGCATTGACCCGAAGCGCGGTCAGCGCGACCAGAACAGCCGCCAGCAGGCTCATGTCACGTCCTCCACGATCAAACCGTCACGAAACGTGATCCGCCGACGCGCCCGCGCGCCCACCTCGGCTTCGTGCGTGACGATGATGAGCGTGATCCCGGCCGCGTTCAGCCGGTCGAAAAGGTCCATCACATCGTCCGACGTCTGGCTGTCGAGGGCGCCGGTGGGTTCGTCGGCGAGGAGGATGGCCGGCTCGCCCGACAGCGCCCGGGCGATGGCCACGCGCTGCTGCTGACCACCGGAGAGCTGGGAGGGGTGGTGATCCATGCGCTCGGCCAGACCGACCATGCGCAGGCATTCCTCGGCGCGCTCGCGCCGCTTCTTCAGGCTCCAGCCGCGATAGAGCAGGGGCAGGGCGACATTATCGAGCGCGGTGGTGCGCGGCAGAAGATTGAACTGCTGGAACACGAACCCCACCGCCCGGTTGCGAAAGCGCGCCAGCTCGTCGGGGCGCTTGCCCTGCAACGCCTCGCCATCAATCACCAGCTCGCCGGACGTCGGCCGGTCCAAGGCGCCCAGAAGGTTCATGAAGGTGGATTTGCCCGAGCCTGACGCGCCCATGATGGCGCAGTATTCGCCGCGCGCGATATCCAGGTCGACGCCGCGCAGGGCGTGCACATCGCCGCCGCCCAGCTGGTAGACGCGGGTGACGCCGCGCGCGCGGATCATCGGGGCGCTCATCTACCCGGCCTCGCGCACACGCACCACCACGCGCTCGCCCTGGGCCAGCTGATCGCCCAGAACCTGGGTGAACTGCCCGTCCGACAGACCCAGCCCCACCTGGCGCGCTTCCAGGCGACCGTCAGCGGTCTGCACCCAGAGTGTCCCGCGCCGCACATCCTGACGCTGATTGGCGCGCTCGGCGATAATGGCGTCATAGCGGGCCATCTGTTCAGTGGTC
>JBHYFR010000210.1:0-3919 GCA_051859425.1 Oceanicaulis sp.
GTCGATCCCGTGCGCCTGATCGGCATGGGCGTGGGTGAACACCACGCCATCGAGGGTCTCCGCCCGCGCCGCCAGCAGCTGGATACGCAGATCAGGCGATGTGTCGACCAGCACGCGGGTTACTTTCCCGGAGACCAAATCCTCAATAGTTTGAGCAGCTTCCAGCAGCAAGCTGCAGCGTAGCCGGTAGTTTTTCGGCTCCGCCGGATCGCAATCACCCCAGTCGCCATCCAGGCGCGGCACGCCGCCCGATGAGCCGCATCCCAGTATCCGCGCGCGCAGCACCCCCGCCATCACGTCACGCGGATCCGGTCAAACAGCGCCAGCGCATTGCGTGTGGTGCGCTGCGCCGTCTCCTCGCGGGTCCAGTCATGCAGTGCGGCCAGCGCGTCGGCCACATGAGGCAGGAAGGCCGGCTCATTGCGCTGACCGCGCCTGGGCACAGGCGCCAGATACGGACAATCGGTCTCGATGATCACCCGGTCATGCGGGACCACATCGCGGAACACGGCGCGCACATCGTCGGCCTTCTTAAAGCTGATAATGCCCGAGGCCGAAAACCACACCCCCAGCGCCGAGGCTCGCCGGGCCAGCTCTTCCCCACCGGTATAGCAATGGAGTAAGGCGCGAAACGCCCCCTGCTCCATCTCCGCCTCCAGGAGATCAGCCATCTGTGTATCGGCGTCGCGGCAATGCAGGATGATCGGCAGGCCGGTGATCCGCGCCGCCTCGATATGGGCGCGCAGGCTGGCGTACTGATCTTCGGCGGGCGAATAATTGTAATGAAAATCCAGCCCGGTCTCACCAATGGCCACGACCCTGGGATGGCGCGCGATGTCCGCCAGCTCCGCCGCCGTGATGTCCGGCCGGTCCTTGGCGTGATGGGGATGGGCGCCGATGGTGCACCAAATATCATCATGCACTTCAGCAATCGCAGATACGGCGCTGAAATCACTCAGCTTGCAGCAGATCGCAATCATCGGTGACACGCCCGCGCCGCGCGCACGCGCCAGCACTTCGTCCAGATCGCCGGCGAAGTCCGGCCCGTGCAAATTCACATGGGTGTCAATGAACATGGCGCGATTATCGTGTGGCGGCCGCCGTACGCACGAGGCTGAGGGCGTAATGAATGGACTGGCGCGGGTCGAGATAGAGCGTTTCGGTATCACTGGCCAGCCGGGTGAGTTGATCGCCCGCCGTGATCCACGCATCCGCCCCGCCCGGCCCCGCCAGCGCCTCGCTGCGGGCGCGCTCATGGGTATAGCTGATGAGGAAGTCCATCAGCGTGCGCCGCACCCCCTCGCCGTCCTTGCGCGCGGCGCCGTCAGCCAGCTTGCGCGCCGCCGCCGGATCGATATCGGGCAATTGGCCCAATGCTGCGTCGATGACGTCTTTCAATGCCGCAGCCCCCGACGCCGCCAGCACCAGCGCCCGGCCCGGCGCGCCATTGGCCAGTGCCGCCGCCCGGGCCGCGTCATCCCCATCCACGCCATGAACATCGCTCAGCCAGCGCGCCGTGGCCTCCACCGGCGGCGGGCGCAGCGCCAGGGTGCGGCAGCGCGAGCGGATGGTCGGCAGGAGTCGTCCCGGCGCGTTGACGATCAGCAGCAGAAGCCCCCGCCGCGGTGGTTCCTCCAGTGTTTTCAGAAGCGCGTTGGCCGAGTTGGCATTGAGCTCATCGGCGCTGTCGATAATGCACACGCGCCAACCGCCCTCGCCCGAACTTTTGGAGAAGAAGTCCGGCGCACGCCGCGTTTCCTCCACGGGAATTTCCGATTTCAGCTTGCCGGTCTTGTCGTTGAAGGGGCGCCGGATGAGCAGGAGATCAGAGCTCGACAACGCCTCTATGCGCCGGCAGGCCGGATGGCCCGGATCGGCGGACAGCGGCGCGGGCCCGGCCGCCGGCGCCCCCAGCATGCGCCGGGCGAGGCGCCAGGCGAGAGTCGCCTTGCCGACGCCCTTGGGCCCCGTGATCATCCAGGCGTGATGCATGCGCCCGCGCGAGAGCGCGTCCTCCATCGCCGCCGCCGCCCGGTCCTGACCGAACAGGTCATAGACCGTGCGCGGGTGGGCGAGATCGCCCTCGCGATCAGCTTCGGGGGTATCGCTCATGGCCCGCCAAGCCGGTCATCTATGATGGCGAGCGCAGCGCTGGCCAGCGCGGCCGGGTCCAGGTTGGCGTCCAGCACGGCGCAGCGCCGGGGCTCGGCGGCGGCGATGGCCAGAAACGCCTGGCGCAGGCGGGTGTGAAACGCGCCGTCCTTCGCCTCAAAGCGTGTCACCGCTTCGCCCCGCACCGCCGCGCGCGCCAGCCCGGCCTCAGGCGCCAGATCGGCGATCAGCGTCAGGTCCGGCTTGAAGGCGCCCAGCGCAGCGGTCTCGATGGCGTCGATATGCCCGGCCGGCAGCCCACCGGCCACGCCCTGATAGGCGCGGGTGGAATCAGAAAACCGGTCACAGATCACCCAGGCGCCGCGCTCAAGAGCCGGCGCGATCAGGCGGCGCACATGATCCTCGCGCGCAGCATATAAAAGCAGGGTTTCGCTGACCGGTGACCAGCGGCCGGGATCGCCCTCCACCAGAAGCGCGCGCAGCGCTTCGGCATTGGGCGTGCCGCCAGGTTCGCGGGTCAGCACAATGTCCAGCCCGCGCGCGCCCAGCGCCTCGCCCAGAGCCCGCGCCAGCGTCGTCTTGCCAGCGCCCTCGCCGCCCTCCAGCGTGATGAAGCGTCCGCGCGTCACGCCGTCAGCCGCCCCGGATAAGGCGCACCAGCCCCTCTCCGGCCCGGCCGAACATGCCCTTGCGCGGCACGTCGGCGCCCGCTTCCAGCGGCACGGAGAACCGGCGCCCGTCCGGCGTCGTGACCTGAAGCTCGGCCACCACATCGCCCTGTGCGATGGGTGCGCGCAGCGGACCATAATAGACGATCTCGGCGCGCGAACCGTCCCTGTCGCGCCGGTGAGTGCCGAAGCTCAGGCTTTGGGTGGCGCGCAAGGCGACCGTCGGGGTGCGGCCCAGATATACTTCGGCCTGCCCGACCTCGCCCCCGGCTTCCACCAGATTGATCAGCTCGAACTCGGTGAAGGCCGCGCGCATCAGGCGTTCGGCCTCGTCGGCGCGGGCGCGCTCGGTCTCCATCCCGTTGAACACAATGATGCGGCGCTGGCCATCGCGCACGGCGGACGCCGTCAGCCCGAACCCGGCTTCGCTGGTGCGTCCGGTCTTCAGCCCGTCCGCGCCCGGAATCATCTCCATTGCCTTGTTGTGGCCCTTGATGGTGCGGCCGGCGACGGTGACTTCGGTCTGGCCGAAATAGCCGTAGTAGTGCGGAAAGGTCCGACGCAACAGGATCGAGAGCCGCGCCATGTCGGTTGCCGTCGTCACCTGACCGGGATCCGGCAGACCCGAGGCATTCTTGAAGGTGGTGCGGGTCATCCCAAGCGAGCGGGCCTTGGCCGTCATCATCTCGGCGAAACGGGCTTCAGAGCCGTTGCCGAGAAATTCCGCCACCGCGGTCGCCACATCGTTGGCGGACTTGACCACCAGTACCCGGATCGCCGTATCGACCGGAATCGACTGCCCGGCCTTCAGTCCGAGTTTCGAGGGCGGGCGGGCAGCGGCATTGCGCGAGATCGGGATGAGATCCGTTCGATTGACGCGGCCCTGGTCCATCGCCTCGAACAGCATGTAGAGCGTCATCATCTTGGTGAGCGAGGCGGGATAGCGCAGCTCGTTGCTGTTGGCGCCATAGAGCATCTTGCCGCTCTTGGCGTCGACAACGATGGCCGCGTACTTTTCTGTTGTCGGCGCAATCGGCGCGACGCTGTCTTCGATGGAGCCGCCCGAAGAAGCGCAGGCCGAAACTGTGCCGACCACCACGATCAGTGTCAGGTACAAGCGGCAACGGCGCCACGCGTCT
>JBHYFR010000211.1:0-3866 GCA_051859425.1 Oceanicaulis sp.
CGCGCAGGCGTTCGGCGCGGAAGGCGCGGCGCCGGCTGCGCTGGTCTTTGCGCCTACCGTGCCGCTGGTCAATGTGATGTGCGTGGCGGTGTTATCGGTCTGGGGCGCCCATGACGCGCCGCCCGACATCAAGGGCGTGGCCCGGCGCATCGCGGTCAACCCGTTGATCCTGGGGTGCCTGGCGGGGCTGGCGGCGAATGTCAGCGGCGTGTTCCAGGACGGGTTCGTCGCCGACACGGCGGCCCTCGTGGGGCGTGCGGCCCTGCCGCTGATCCTTCTGACCATCGGCGCCGGGCTCGATTTCTCGTCGCTGCGCGCAAGGCCGGGCATATTGACGCTGGCGGTCGCGCTCAAGCTCATCGCCGCGCCGCTGGCCTTTTATGGGCTGGGCCTGGCGTTCGGGGTGGAGGGCGTGGCGCTGGCGGTTCTGGTAGCGGTGGGCGCGACGCCGGGCGCGGCGGCATCCTATGTGCTGGCCAGTGAAATGGGCGGCGATGCGCGCCTGATGGCCGGCCATGTGACGGCGACGACGCTGCTGGCCTTTATCGCCATGCCGTTCTGGATCTGGATCGCCGGCGGATGAGCATGCTGATCGCCTCGGCCTTCGCGCCCGTCTTCGCCATGATCGTGCTGGGCTGGGGCGTGCGCGCCAGCGGGTTGATGGGCCGCGAGCTCTGGAGCGGGGTGAACGCCCTGAACCACCGCGTCCTCTTGCCCGCCTTCCTGTTCGTTCTGATCGCGCGGGCGGAATTTGGCGAGGCCGGCGCCGCCACGCTGGCGGGCGCATCGACGCTGGGTTCGCTGATCATGATCGCGCTGAGCCTGGCGGCAGGACGGCTGCTCAGGTTGAAAGCCCCTGAAATCGCTGGCCTCGTGGCGGTCGCCGCATTGTGGAACCTTGTTCTGACCATGGCGCTGGCCGAGCGCCTGTTCGGGCCGGACATTCCCGGCGCAGCTGTCGTGCTGCCCGGCGTGCTGATTGGTGCGGGCGCAGCTGTGGCCGGCTTCACCATCAGCCAGGGCGCAGGCCTGAAAGCGGCGCTGACGCGCATGGCGCGCGATCCCGTGCTGATTGCCTGCATCGCCGGGCTCGCAGCCAATATCGCGGGCCTGGCGCGCTGGCCCGCACTGCTGACCCCTCTGGAACTGACCGCAGCCGGGACGATGGCGGTGATCCTGCTGGCCATGGGCGCGGGGCTCGATTTCGCAGCGCTCAAGGGCCGCCTGCGGGCGCTGGCCGCCGCAGCGCTCCTGCGCAGTCTGATCTCGCCTGCGATCTATCTGGGCCTGGCGCTGGGCTTTGGCCTGCGCGGTGAAGAGGCCGCCCTGCTGGCGCTGGCTGGCGGCGCGCCCGCCGCCGCCGTCACCTACGCCTTCGCCGCCGATTTCCGCTCGGAGCCGGGACTTGTGGCGGGCATGATCACACTGACCGTGCTCACCAGCGCATTGACGCTGCCGCTGGTGACAGCGCTGGCGTTGATGGTGTGAGGGAGGACGCCTTCCGCCTACGCCTTCGGCTTCGGCGGGACAAGTCCGCTTCGATGAGAGTTGGGGGAAGCCAGTCCGCCTTCGCCTTCGGCTACGGCGAGACATCCTTCGCTCGAATTATAGGAAGGGGCTTGCCCAGCCGAAGCTCGCGCAGCGAGCGAAGGATGGTGGAGGGGGTTGGATTCGAACCAACGTACGCCGAAGCGGGCAGATTTACAGTCTGCTGGATTTAACCACTCTCCCACCCCTCCAAGGGTCCGCAAACTGTGCGGTGCTGACCGGCCGGAGCCGGATCGCCGGGCCAATTCGCAAAACAGCCCCGTTCAAGCGTCATTGCACTGGAGCGCAAGGCGCTTTAACGAGGCGGCTCCCCGATTTGGAGCGCGGACTATAGTCATGACCCCTATACGGCGCAATACGCCCCGCAAGCCTGTTGCAGCGCGCGGTTCAGGCCCCCGCGAAAGCCCCGATGAGGGCTGGATCTGGGGGCGCCACGCAGTGCTGGCGGCGCTGGCCAATCCGCGCCGAAAGCGCATCTCGCTGCATGTCACGCGCAATGCCTCCAACGATCTGACCGAGGCCGATCTCGCGTTCGCGCGCCTTGAAATGCCCGGTGAGCTCGACGCCAAGCTGCCGCCGGGCGCGGTGCATCAGGGATTCGCGCTGAAAGCCGGGGCGCTGGAGCCTGAATTGCTGCAGGCGGTGGCCGAGCCCACCCACGGCCTCCTGGTGGTGCTCGACCAGATCACCGACCCGCAAAACGCCGGCGCGATCTTCCGCACGGCCGCCGCGTTCGGCGCGCGCGCCATCATCGTCCAGGACCGCAAGGCCCCGCCCCTGTTCGGCGCGCTGTGCAAGGCGGCGGTGGGCTGCGCCGAGGTGATTGGCCATGTGCGCGTGACCAATATCGCCGACACGCTGCTCAGCTTGCGCAAGTCCGGGCGATTCGTGATCGGACTGGCGGGTGAAGCCGAAGCCTCGCTAGGTGCGCTGATCGCCGCAAACGCCGGGCCGGGCCTGGTCATCGTCATGGGCGCTGAGGGCACGGGTCTGCGCCCGCGCGTGGCCGACAGCTGCGACGCGCTGGCGCGCATTCCCATGGGACCCAAGGCGGAAAGCCTGAATGTGTCGGCGGCCGCGGCGGTGGCCCTCTACGAGGCCTCCCGCCACGACCCGCGGATCAACCCGAAGAGCTAGCCGACGATGCCGGCGCACCGCGCCCGCGCCAGCGTGTCTCGCCGGTGAAGCGTTCTGCGCGCACACCGCCCGAGCCGCTGATGGACACGTCGGCATCCACCACCTCGCCGCCATGGCGCACCGAACCCGAGCCGGACACCGTGGCCCGCAGGGGCTGGGCCCGGCCTGACGCCGCGCGCACAGAGCCCGAACCGGAGACGCGCGCCGACATGGCGCCGGTCTGCTCGCCCGTACGCACAGAGCCGGAGCCCGACACCACCGCGTTCAATTCGCCCACATCACCCGCGTTGAGCCCGCCCGAGCCGGACACCACCGCGCTGAGTGCGCCGGCCACATCGCCGATGCGGATGCCACCCGAGCCCGAGACGCGCGCGTCCGCCGACCCTGCGATATCGCCTGTGGTGATGCGCCCGGACCCTGACAGCGCCAGGTCTGCGCCCGCACCGACAGCGCCCGTGGTCAGCGCGCCCGAGCCGGACATGCGCGCCTTGAGCTCGCCCGACACATCACCGGCGGAGAAATGGGTGCAGCTGCGCATCGCCAGATCAGCTTCGCCCAGCGCGCCGGCCTGACCTTCAAAAATACTGTCGCGGATCACCAGCGCCATGGAGGCCGGAGCCGTGATCACCAGAGAGGGATAGTCGCTGATGGCGCGCGAGGCGCCGCCGCCAAGCCCGAACCAGCCACCGCCGCCGCCCAGATGCGCCTCGCCATTACGGCGCCGGCAATTGACGCGGGTGACCGACAGTCCGCCATCAATCGCCACCACGCCGCCGGTCAGGCGCAGCTCCGGCGCCGCCTCGCCGCCTGCCCCGGCACGCGCTTCCACGACGATCCCCTCGCCGCCCTCGCGCACTTCGATACGGCCGATGAAATTGCTGATCTGAACGATTTCGGCGTCAAACGCCTGACCGTCCTGCGCGAACGCGCCGGGGGCGGCGCTCGTGAGCAACAAGGCCAGTCCCGCTGTGCAAACCCTGATCATCTGATCCTCCCTTGCGCGCGCCGCGAATGGCGCGCCTGTCGTCATATGATGCGCGCACCATGCCATACGGATGCATGCCGCAGCGTGAAATTCCGGTCATGGACGACGCGCGTCGCCTATCGACAGACGCGTGTGCACGCGCTTTTGTATCGCCATGACTCATCACGCACCCCGCACCGAGCTCGCCACCCATTCG
>JBHYFR010000212.1:0-3824 GCA_051859425.1 Oceanicaulis sp.
GCGCAGCCGGCCGATATGCACGTCCACGGTGCGGGTCTCCACATACACGTCCGAGCCCCAGACCGCGTCTAGCAGTTGCTCGCGCGAGAAGACCCGGCCGGGATGCTGCATGAAGTGATCGAGCAGGCGGAATTCGGTGGGGCCCAGATGGATGTCCTGCCCGGCGCGCACCACCTTGTGGGCCACCCGGTCCATGGTGATATCGCCGGCCTGGACGGTGTCCTCGGCCAGACCCGGGCGGATACGGCGCAGCACCGCGCGCACCCGGGCGAACAATTCCTTCATCAGGAAGGGCTTGACGATATAGTCGTCCGCCCCGGTGTCCAGGCCGCGGATCCGGTCGGCTTCCTCGCCGCGCGCGGTGAGCATGATGATCGGCAGATTGCGGCTTTCCTGACGGCTGCGCAGGCGCCGGCACACTTCGATGCCGGAGATTTTCGGCAGCATCCAGTCGAGCACCACCACGTCGGGCTGACGCTCCTCCACCAGCATCAGCGCCTCTTCGCCATCGGCGGCGACGGAGACCCGGAAGCCCTCTTTCTTCAGATTGTACTGCAGGAGTTCGGACAGCGCGTCCTCATCCTCGACGACCAGAACATGCGGCTGCATAGCGGCCCCCTTCTATCGAGACATTTCAGGACGCGGTCCGCGCGGGCGCTCGGACGCCAGTTCGCGGCCTGTGACCAGATAGTGGATCACCTCGGCGATATTCGTGGCGTGATCGCCGATGCGTTCCAGATTCTTGGCGATGAACAGCAAGTGCGCGCCCGGCCCGATCATGGCCGGCTCATTGGTCATGGCGCGCACCAGCTCGCGGAACAGGGCGTTATAGTGCTCGTCCACATCATCATCGCGCTCCCACACCGCCACCGCGCGCGCCGTCTCGCCGGTGGCGTAGGCGTCGAGCACTTCGTGCAGATGGCTCAGCACCAGCTTGCCCATCCGGTCCACCGAGGCGGCGAACGCCGTAGGGTCGCTGTCATTGAGCGTGGGCACGCGCCGGGCGATGGACTTGGCCAGATCGCCGACGCGTTCGAGATCGGACACGATTTTCAGCGCCGCAATGCACACCCGCAAATCCTGGGCGATGGGATGGCGCAGGGCCAAGAGCCGGATGATCTTCTTTTCAATGTCGCGCTGCATGGCGTCGACCTGAACATCGCGCGCGACCACATCGGCCGCCAGATCCCCGTCGCGGGTGGCGGCGGCTTCGAGGGCATCTGACACCAGGCTCTCGGCCAGCCCGCCCATGGCGGCGACATCGGCCGAGAGCTGTTCAAGCTCCTCGGAGAAGGCTTTGACGATATGCGGCGCTTTGACCTGGTTGGTCATCTGCCGAGCCTTTCATGGGCCAGTTTCAAAATCCGTTGTGTCGCGCTTCGAACGGCCTAACCGAAGCGTCCGGTGATGTAATCCTGGGTGCGCTGGTCGCGCGGATTGGTGAAAATCTCCTCGGTGGGCCCGTACTCCACGAGCGCGCCGAGGTGGAAGAAAGCGGTCATCTGCGACACCCGCGCGGCCTGTGCCATGGAGTGGGTGACGATGATCAGGGCGTAGTTCTCACGCAGCTCGTCGATCAGCTCCTCGATGCGCGCCGTGGCGATGGGATCGAGCGCCGAACACGGCTCGTCCATCAGGATCACTTCAGGGTTCACCGCAATGGCGCGCGCGATCACCAAGCGCTGCTGCTGGCCGCCCGAGAGCGACGTGCCCGGCTGGTGCAGGCGGTCGGCGACTTCCTTCCACAGGCCCGCCTTGGTCAGGCTGGTCTCCACGATGGCGGCCAGCTCGTCCTTGTTGGCGGCCAGGCCATGGATGCGCGGGCCATAGGCCACGTTCTCGAAAATCGTCTTGGGAAACGGGTTGGGCTTCTGGAATACCATGCCCACGCGTGCGCGCAGCAGCACCGGATCAATGGAGCGGTCATTGACCTCCTCGCCATCGATTCGGATCGAGCCGGTCACACGGGCCGTGTCGATGGTGTCATTCATCCGGTTGATGCAGCGCAGGAAGGTGGACTTGCCACAGCCTGACGGGCCGATGCAGGCCGTCACGGCGCGGTCGGGCATGTCGATGCGCACCCGGTCCAGCGCCAGCGCGCCGCTATAGCGCACGGACAGGTCTTGCACGGCGACCTTGATGTCCATGCCCGCCGGAGCGGGATGATACACCGTGGACGGGGCGGGGCTGGTGTCGTGGGCCATGGCTACCACCTGCGTTCGAACCGGCGGCGCAGATAGATCGCGACCGCATTGAGGCTGATCATCAAGACCAGAAGGACCAGGATCGCGGCGGCGGTGCGCGCTTCAAACGCGCGCTCGGCCGCCGACGACCAGAGGAAGATTTGCACCGGCATCACCGTCGATGGCTCGGTGAAGCCCGACAGGCCCAGCGACGGCGCATCGGCGATGAAGGCGACCATGCCGATCATCAACAATGGCGCGGTCTCGCCCAGAGCCTGGGCCAGACCGATGATCGAACCGGTCAGAATGCCCGGCGCGGCCAGCGGCAGCACATGGTGGAACACCGCCTGCGTCTTCGACGCGCCCACGCCCAGCGCCGCCTCGCGGATCGACGGCGGCACGGCTTTCAGCGCCGCGCGCGAGGAGATGATCACCGTGGGCAGGGTCATCAGCGCCAGCACTACGCCGCCCACCAGCGGCGCCGATCGCGGCATGCCGAACGTGTTGATGAACACCGCCAGACCCAGAAGGCCGAACACGATGGAGGGCACCGCGGCGAGGTTGTTGATGTTCACCTCGATGAAGTCGGTGATGCGGTTCTTGGGCGCGAACTCTTCAAGATAGATCGCCGCCCCCACCCCGATGGGCACCGCCAGCAGCATGGTGACGAACATGGTCAGCACCGACCCGATCAGCGCGCCCAGCACGCCGGCCAGCTCCGGCTCGCGGCTGTCGGCATAGGTGAACAGCTCGGTATTGAGCCCCGCCGACACCAGCCCCCGGTCGCGCAGGGCGTCGGCCAGAGCGATCTGGCGGTCATTGATCCTGCGGCCCGCCTGGGGCGTTTCGATGGTCCACAGCGTCCAGTCGGCCAAAGCGGCGCCGGACGCCGGGGCGCCCAGGAGCGTCTCGCCCTCGGCCCGGGTGCGGTCGGCGCTGATCCGCGTGACCCGGATCACCGCGCCGCCAGCCTTGATCAAAAGGCTGGGGATTTGCGCATCCAGCACCACCGCCGCGTCCTCATCGAGACGCTCGCGCAGGCGCTCAGCCTGGGCGCGGGCGCGGCGGGCTTCGGATTCGTAGATGGCGCGGATATCGCGATCAATGGCGGTCGAAAGCGCGGCCTCGGCGCGGCTGGCGCGCTGCTCCAGCTCGCGGGCCCGGGCGCGCGCCACGTCGCGCACATCGTCCACGAAGGCGTCAAACACCGGCTGGTCCGCCGACAGGGCGACGGCGCGGTCTTCACCGCCCACGATGCGCAGCGGCGCCGGACCGGGCGCGGTGGACTCGTTCACCGTCGCGCCTTTGAGATAAAGGTCGGCCACATCGTCGATGGGGAAGGTGAAGCGCACGGTCTGCCCCACCAGCGAGGGGTCAGCCACCACCTGATTGAGCAGGCGCGCCGCGTTGATCGAGCTGTACAGGCCGAACAGGTCACGCAGCTCGTCGCGCGATTCCATGTCGGGGAACTCATCGCGCAGGGCGGTCTGGATCGCGGCGTTATACCCGCCCCGGCGCAGCGAGGCCTCGCTCATATCGCCGCGCGGATCGACCAGAGCGCGCTCCAGCTCCACCGCCAGCGTCATGCGCCAGGTGGTCATGGCGGGTACCGACTGGATGAAGATGGAGCCCACCAGCAGC
>JBHYFR010000213.1:0-3822 GCA_051859425.1 Oceanicaulis sp.
TCCTGATCGCCGGCAATGCCGACGAGCGCGGCACGCGTGAATACAACCTGGCGCTCGGCGCGCGCCGGGCCAACGCCGCACGCGACTTCCTGGTCGCCCAGGGCGTTGATCCCTCGCGTATCCAGACCGTCTCGTATGGCAAGGAGCGGCCCACCTGCCGCCAGTCCACCGAGCAGTGCTGGGCGATCAACCGGAACGCCACCACGGTGATCGAGTCCGGCGCGGTGTCGTAAGACCCCGCACCTGATTTCGACGTCTGCAACGCGCCCGCAAGCCACAGCTTGCGGGCGCTGTGCTGTCCGGGCTTCAGCGGCGCCTTGATTTCGCCGTGCCAGCGCGGAAACTGACGCGCCTGACTGCCTGCCGCCCCGCGTTTTTCAGGAGACCGCCATGTTGCGCGCCGCCCTGCCTGCCCTGTTCGTCCTGCTTGCAATCGCGCTGGCTGCGCCCGCCGAGGCCCAGAGCCGGCGCGAATTGCAAATGCGGCTGGATAATCTCGAGGCGCGCCTGGCCCAGCTGGAATCCGGCGCCGAAGCGGGCGACCCGCTCGCCGAGGCCCTGCTGTCGCGGCTGGATGCGCTGGAGCGCGAGCAACGCGTGCTGACCGGTGAGATCGAGCGGCTGAATTTCGAGAACCGCCAGCTGCGCCAGACCATCGAGCAGCTACAGCGCGCCCCGGCCATGGCGTCCGACGATGGCGGGCTGGTTCTGGGCCCCGATGAAATCAATCCCGATGATCCCTTTGGCGAGGCGCGCGCCGGAGCGGTCCAACCGCTGCGCCTGCCCGATGACAATGGCGGAACGTCCGCCGCCGGGGCCGCTCCGCATAGCGCGGGCGATCCTGACCAGGTGTTCGCCCGGGCCCGCACGCGCCTTCTGGACGGCGATTTCGCGGGCGCGCGCGACGGGTTTCAGGCCTTCACCAGCCAGCATGGCGACCATCCGCGTGCAGGCGAGGCCTGGTACTGGCTGGGCGAGACCCATTTCGTGAACGGCGATCTGCAGGACGCCGCCGACGCCTATATCGCCTCGCTGCGCGCGGACCAGCGCGGAGTGCGGGCCCCGGACGCGCTGGTGCGTCTGGCCGCCTCTTTCGCCGGGCTTGGCCAGACCGGCCGCGCCTGCCAGCTTCTGGGCTCGTTCGCGCGCGAATACCCCAATGCCGGCGATGATGCGCGCCGGCGCGCCGAACGCGAGCGTTCGCGCACCGGGTGCTGACCGGCACGGTCTGGCGGCTCGGTGACCCCCTATCGCCAGCATGAACCTGCCGGTGCGGCTGCCCCCGTCTTGGCGGCCGGGTTCTCCGGGGGCGGGGACTCCACCGCGCTGCTGATCGCCCTGCGCGCCCTCTGGCCCGGCGCGCCCCTTCACGCCCTGATCGTGGATCACCGCCTGCGCCCGTACAGCACCGCAGAGGCCGAGCTGGCCGCCGCGCGCGCACAGGCGCTGGGCGCCACGCCGCATATTCTGGTCTGGGACGCGCCCCGGCCCGGTCAGGGCGCCGCACGCCTGGCGCGTCACCGTCTGATGGCGCTGGCCTGCCGCAGGCTGGGCGCGCGCGTGCTGTGTCTGGGTCACACGCTGGACGACCGCATCGAGACCTTGCGCATGCGCGCCGCGCGCCAGGGCGGCGGTCGCACCCTGGCCGCCATGGGACCGGTGAGCGCCTCGCCGGTCTGGCCTGAAGGGCGGGGCCTCGCCATCGTGCGGCCCCTGCTGGGGTTGCGGCGCGCAGATCTGCGCATGGCCTTGCGGCGCCTCGATGCGCAGTGGATTGAAGACCCCTCCAACACTGATCGCCGGTATGAGCGGGTGCGCGTTCGCCAGGCGCCGCTGAGCGCGGCTGAGGCAGCCGCAATTCTGGATGCGGGCGAGGCCGCGCTGGTCCGGTCCGAGCTGGACGGGCGCGCGGCGGCGGGCGCCATCGACTGGTTTTGCACGCTCACGCCCCGGGGCGGGGTCAGCTTTCGGCCGGAAGGGTTCTCCAATACGGGGACGCAGGCGGCCCGGCGCGCCATGTCCGCCTTGCTGACTGCCGTTTCCGGCCAGGCGCGCGAGCCATCGCCTGCGCTCATTCACCGCTTCCTGGCTGCGGCGCATCATAATCAGGCCATGACCGGCGCAGGCGCCCACCTCACCGCCTCCGGCCTGCTTGGCCGCGACCCGGGCGCGGCGGGACGAGCGGATGGAGCGCAGGGGCCTGCGCCCCTTGAGCTGCAGCCCGGCGAAACCGGCGTGTTTGACGGCCGCTATGAAATCACCGCCACAGCCCCGATGCGTCTGGAACTGCTGGGCGCGCGCAGACCCGGCCTGGGCGAAGCCGATACGCCGGGCGTGCTGCGCCCCGGACTGATCGTGATCGAGACCCCCTCCGGCGCCGTTCTTGCTGGCGCGGACGGGCCGGGACGCTGGCTTGTGCGCGAGCGGATCGGCAGTCTGACGCTTCCTCCCGCGCTTCCGGCGTGGTTTGATGGAGCGCAGATGCAGGTGCGGGCATGCGCCGCACTGGAGATCGGGCCTGTGCAGACCCATATGTGAAGCTCAAGGCGGTGCGCCGCCGGGCATGTCCTGACCGGACCATCCGGCGGACACGACGCGCGAAGGATGCAAACAACGTCATGAACATGCGCAATATCCTCGTCTGGGCGATCCTGCTGATCCTGCTTCTGGCCCTGTTCAACATGCTTCAGGGCCCGGCGCGCGAACCGGCGGCGACCGAGGTCAATTATTCCCGCTTCCTCGACCAGGTGGAGGCCGGCCAGATCCGCTCGGTGACCATCCAGGGCGATGTGATCACCGGCGAGACCAGCAATGGCGGAACATTCCGCACGGTCATCCCCGGTGATGCGCGCGTGTCCGACGCGCTGCGCGACTCCAATGTGGAGATCACCGCCCGCTCGGCCGGCGATGGCGGCATGGGTTTCTGGGGCCTGATCCTGGGCTGGTTCCCGATGCTGCTGCTGATCGCGGTGTGGATATTCTTCATGCGCCAGATGCAGGGCGGCGGGCGGGGCGCCATGGGCTTTGGCAAGTCCAAGGCCAAGCTGCTGACCGAGAAATCGGGCCGCGTCACGTTCGAGGACGTGGCCGGCATCGACGAGGCCAAGGAAGAGCTTCAGGAAGTCGTTGAATTCCTCAAAGACCCGTCGAAATTCCAGCGCCTGGGCGGCAAAATCCCCAAGGGCGCCCTGCTGATCGGTCCGCCGGGCACAGGTAAAACCCTGATCGCGCGCGCCGTTGCGGGCGAGGCGGGCGTGCCGTTCTTCACGATCTCGGGCTCGGACTTCGTTGAAATGTTCGTCGGCGTGGGCGCATCGCGTGTGCGCGACATGTTCGAGCAGGCCAAGAAGAACGCCCCGTGCATCATCTTCATCGACGAGATCGACGCTGTGGGCCGCTCGCGCGGCGGCGGCATGGGCGGCGGCAATGACGAGCGCGAACAGACCCTCAACCAGCTCCTGGTGGAGATGGACGGGTTCGAGGCCAATGAAGGCATCATCATCATCGCCGCGACCAACCGCGCCGACGTGCTGGACAAGGCGCTGCTGCGTCCGGGCCGTTTCGACCGTCAGGTTCATGTGCCCAATCCGGACGTCACGGGCCGTGAGAAAATCCTGAAAGTGCACATGCGCGAAGTGCCCCTGGCCGGCGATGTGGACCCCAAGACGATTGCGCGCGGCACGCCGGGCTTCTCCGGCGCCGATCTCGCCAATCTGGTCAATGAGGCTGCGCTTCTGGCCGCACGGCGCAACAAGCGCATTGTCGGCATGCGGGAGCTGGAGGACGCCAAGGACAAGGTGATGATGGGCCCCGAGCGCCGCT
>JBHYFR010000214.1:0-3768 GCA_051859425.1 Oceanicaulis sp.
TGGCGTTGTTCCTGGTGCTGCACCGGCGCATGGGCGATCTGAGCGTGACGGAGGGGCGCCTGCGCGAATCCCAGAACCGCCTGCATCTGGCCATGGAGGGCGCGCGCGTCGGGGTCTGGGACTGGGACCTGGACACCGATACGGTGCTGCTCACCGACTGGTTCGCCCAGATACTGGGGCGCACCCAGGCTGAAGAAATGTCCGGGCCGGAATTTCTGCTGCTGCTGAGCGAGGAGGACCGCAACCGCGTGCGCGCCGCCCTGCGCAGCGCGGCCCAGTCCCATGATCTGGATGTGGAGGTGCGCGCCGCCCAGCTGCCGGTCTGGCTGCAGATGCGCGGGCGCATCATGACCGGTTCGCGCCGTCTGGTGGGCGTGGCCATCGACATCACCGAGCGCAAGGGCGCACAGGCGCGGGTCCAGGCCGCCGAAACCCGCCTGCGCGCCGCGCTGGAATCCATGACCGAAAGCTTCGTGCTGTGGGATTCCAAGCGCCGGCTGGTCCTGTGGAACCGGAAATTCCGCGACTTCTTCGGCCTGGCGGACACCGCCCTGAAGCCGGGCATGGGATATGCCGATGTGGAGGCTCTGGCGGCGGGCGCGATCCGCAAAGCCCATGGCGCGTCCAGTGCGGAATCCTACGATCTGGAGCTGGCTGACGGGCGCTGGCTGCACTATTCGGAGCGCCGCACCGCCGATGGCGGTCTGGTCAGCGTGGGCGCCGACATCACCGCGCTGAAAACCCAGGAAGCGGCGCTGCGCGACAATGACCGGACCCTGCGCGGCACGGTGGAGAACCTCAAGCTCAGCCAGGCGCGGGTCGAGGAGCTTGCCAGCGCGCACCAGCAGGAACGCCTGCGCGCCGAGGAAGCCAACCGGTCCAAGTCCGAATTCCTCGCCAACATGTCCCACGAGTTGCGCACGCCGCTCAACGCCATCAACGGGTTTTCCGAAATCATGGCGGGGGAGATGTTCGGCCCCCTCGGCGACGAACGCTACAAGGGCTATGTCACCGACATTCTCAGCTCCGGCCAGCACCTGCTTTTGCTGATCAACGACATTCTCGACATGTCCAAGATCGAGGCCGGCAAGATGCAGCTGCAGCCCGAGGCGGTACGCCCGGGTGAGCTGATCGAGCAGTGCGTGCGGATCATGCGCGCGCGCGCCGAGGAAAAATCCATCAGCCTGATCGTGGACGTCGCCAATCTGCCCGAGATCGAGGCCGACCCGCGCGCGCTCAAGCAGGTCATGCTCAATCTGATGGCCAATGCCGTCAAATTCACGCCAGACGGCGGTCAGGTGAAGGTGCGCGGCTTCGATGCGGCGGATGGCGTGGTGCTGCAGGTCGCTGACACCGGCATCGGCATTCCCGCCGATCAGCTGCCCCGGCTGGGCCGTCCGTTCGAGCAGATCGAAAGCCAGATCGCCAAAAGTCATCAGGGCTCGGGGCTCGGGCTCGCCCTGTCCAAATCCCTGATCGAGCTGCATGGCGGCACGCTGCGCATCGATTCGGTGCTGGGCAAGGGCACGACCGTGTCCTTCACCCTGCCCGCCCGGGTCCGTCCGGTGATGCCGGGCGGCGATGCTGCGCTGGCGGCGGTGCAGGCGGCCGGAACGGCCTAGTTGGCCCAGCCCGGACGCGGCTTCAAACCGTAGCGCTGACCGTCAAACCCGGTGAACAGCTCCTGGGCGCCAGGATGGCCTACCGCGCCGTTATGGGCGTCGGGCAGCAAATTCTGCTCGGACACATAAGCGGTGTAGTAGCTCTGATCGTTCTCGGCAAGCAGATGATAGAAGGGCTGGTCCTTGGCCGGGCGTATCGCCTCGGGGATGGACAGCCACCATGCCTCGGTATTGGCGAACTCCGGATCGACATCGAACACCACGCCCCGGAACGGGAACAGACGGTGGCGCACGACATCGCCGGGTGCAAATTTCGCCTGTCTGAGCAGCTGATCGTTCGTGGACATCGCATGGGCCTCCGGGTCTTGAAGTTAGGCGTTTGGCCGCGCGGTTCCAGACCCGGGCGCCGTGCGCGGCTTACGCTGGGCGAGAAGCATGGTATCGTTGTGGTCAACAGAAGACGGCGACGCGACAGAATGCTGAGGGCTGCACCCCCGTAACGGGTGGCGCGCCGCATCCTGCCGCCCGCAACAGGGACGTTGAAACATGGCGAAGGATGCCGCCGGGGCCGAAGGGCCCAAGCCGCGGCCGGACGGGGCCAACCGCCGACGGTCTTCCGACCCGGTTTACGGGGCGATTGACCTGGGGACCACCAATTGCCGGATGCTGCTGGCATGCAAGACCCACCACGGCTTCCGCGTGGTGGACGCCTATTCGCGCATTGTGCGCCTGGGCGAAGGCCTGTTGTCCACCGGTCAGCTGTCCGAACCGGCCATGACCCGCGCCATCGAGGCGCTGAGCGTCTGCGCTGACCGGGTCAAGCGGCGCGGCGTCACGCGCCTGCGCGCCATCGCCACCGAGGCCTGCCGCGTCGCCGGCAACGGCCCGGAATTTCTCGCCCGGGTGAAAGACACGACCGGGCTGGACCTGGAAATCATCACCGCCGAGGAAGAGGCGCGCCTGGCCGTTCAGGGCAGTCTTGACCTGCTCGACCCGGCATACGACGCCGCCCTGGTGATTGATATCGGCGGCGGATCGACCGAGCTGTGCTGGGTGGATCTGGCCGAGTGGCGCGCGCGCGGCGCGCTCCAGTCGGGCGGCCGCCCGCCCCTGCGCGGCTGGTCAACCATGCCGCTGGGTGTGGTGACGCTGTCAGACCGCTTCCCCGAACCGGCCGACCCCGATCAGCGCGCCGCCTGGTATCAGGCGATGAAGGCCTGCGCCACCGAGCACTTGCGTCCGCCCAAGGGCGCACGGCGGCTGCGCCCGCTGTTTGAAGCAGGACGCGCGCATATCGTGGGGACGTCGGGCACCGTCACCTCGGTGGCCGGGGTGCATCTCAATCTGGAGAAATATGTCCGTGACCGCGTGGACGGCATGTGGATGACCACGCAGGACGCGCGCGCCGCCTGTTTGCGCCTGGCCGGCCAGAGCCGGGCCGACCGGGCGCGTGAAGGCTGCATCGGTGATGACCGCGCCGATCTGGTGGTCGCCGGTTGTGCAATCTATGAAGCCGTCATGGACGCCTGGCCCAGCGAGCGCGTGCGGGTCGGCGACCGGGGCCTGAGAGAAGGCATGCTTCTGGGCCTGATGCGCCCGCGCCGCCGGCGCGGCGCACGCGGGCGGTCCGGTTCGCGCAGAAGAAAGACCCCGACATGAGCGGCTCTGACGACGACACCGAAGAACCGCGCCGCCGGCGCCAGTCGGGGCCCGTCACCGCGGGCGGCGATGCACGTGCGGCCAAACAGCTGCGCACCCGGGTCAAGACCGCGCGCGGGCGCAAGCATTCCTCCCAGCGCTGGCTCGACCGGCAGCTGAATGACCCCTATGTGGCCAAGGCGCGCCAGGAGGGATATCGCTCGCGCGCCGCCTACAAGCTGATCGAGCTGGATGACAAGTTCGGCCTTTTGCGCCCCGGCATGCGCGTGGCCGATCTGGGCGCGGCGCCGGGCGGCTGGACGCAAGTGGCGCTCAAGCGCGGCGCCAGCCATGTGGCCGGCATTGATCTTCTGGAGATTCCGCAAATCCCCGGCGCCATCCTGCTGGAGATGGATTTCACCGAACCGGGCGCCCCCGAAGCGCTCAAGCAGGCGTTGGGCGGACCGGCGGATATTGTCCTGTCAGATCTGGCGCCCTGGACCACGGG
>JBHYFR010000215.1:0-3729 GCA_051859425.1 Oceanicaulis sp.
ACCGTGAAGGTGGCCGGGTCGAAGAAGGCTTTCACGTCGGGTTTGCCTGTCATGATCAGATATCCTTGTCTGCGGAGGAGGGTGTTTTGGAGCCGCTCTTGAGGTCGGCGGCGAAGGCTGCGCACAGGGCGCCCATCAGCAGTGTGATGCGCGAATCCTTCAGCCGGTAGTGCACCGTCTTGCCCTGGCGGCGCGCGGCCACCAGGCCGGCGGCGCGAAGCCGGGCGAGATCACGCGACAGATTGGGCTGGCGCACGCCAGTGCGTTGCTCGATCTCGCTGACCGTGCGCTCGCCATCCATCAGCTCACACGCGATCAGCAACCGGCCGGGATTGGCCAAGAGCTTTAGCAAGCCACTCACCTCCCCGGCGCGCATGCGCAGCTGGGCGATGTCGATATCCGGCGGCGCCGGTGTGGGAGGCAGGGTGAGATTCATGGGAGAGCCCTCTTGCGTTTCGATGGAACATATATCATTTATCAAAACTGATAATCAAGGGGGCGAGGCGCGGCGGGATGTCTCAGCCGGCCCATCCCCGCCCCGAAGACCAGAGAGGATGTCTCATGGACGCCGTTACGCCCTTCACCCCCGTCTCCGCGCTGATCGGCGGCGCGCTGATCGGGCTCTCCGCCGTCTGGCTGATGGCCGCCAATGGCCGCATCGCCGGTATTTCAGGAATCACGGGGGGCCTGATCGGCCCGTCTGTCCCGGACCGGCTGTGGCGCCTCGCCTTCGTGGCGGGCCTCATCGCCGCACCCCTGATCGTCATGCTGGCCTCAGGGCCGGTGGAGATTGCCATTGAGGCCGGGCCGCTCACCCTGATCGCCGCCGGCCTGCTTGTCGGGATCGGAACACAGATGGGCTCGGGCTGCACGTCCGGCCATGGCGTGTGCGGGCTCAGCCTGTTCTCCCCGCGCAGCCTCGTCTCCGTCGCCGTGTTCATGGCTGCGGGCGCCGCCACCGTCTTCATCACCCGCCATCTGATCGTTTGAGGTTCGCCATGAGTGATACGCAAACCGCCCGCCCTGCGCCTTCCGCCACACTGGCCTTGCCGCTCGCCGCCCTGGGCGCCGGCCTGCTGTTCGGGCTCGGCCTTGTCATCTCCGGCATGATCAACCCGGCCAAGGTGCTCAATTTCCTCGATGTGGCCGGGACATGGGATCCGTCGCTCGCCTTCGTGATGGGCGGGGCCATGGGCGTCACCGCCATCGGCTACCGCCTGATCCTGCCGCGCGGCAAGCCGCTCTTCGCGGGCAGCTTCTCCCTGCCCACCGCGCGCCAGCTGGATCCCCGCCTGATCGGCGGCGCCGCCCTGTTCGGCGCCGGCTGGGGCCTCGCCGGTTTCTGCCCTGGCCCGGCGATCAGCGCCGCCGCACTGGGCATGGGAGAGGTCTATGTCTTCCTGGCCGCCATGCTCGCCGGCATCGGCGGTTGGCGATGGATTGTGCGGTAGGGGTTCCATGCCCCTGCAGCCATCCCCCCGCGACATGCGCCCCTGACCCCGCTAGGCTCCACCGCGTCACGTCCCGCCTGACCTGGAGCCGCCATGTCCGCCTTTGCCTTGCTCGCCGCCAACGCGGCCATTGTGATCGTGTTGTTCACCGCGCTCTGGCTGTTCGCCCAACGCACGCGCGATCCCAGCTTCATCGACGCCTTCTGGGCGTTCGGCATCACGCTGATGGCGGTGACCAGCTTTGTCATGGCCGAGGGCTGGGAGATGCGCCAGCTGGTGATCACCGGCCTGGCTTTGGTCTGGGGCTTGCGCCTTGGCGGGTATCTGTTCTGGCGCTGGCGCCATGAGGGCGCGGACAAGCGCTACGCCGCCATCGTGCGCAACGCCGGGGAGAAGCGCGGCTGGAGCTTTGGCAAGACCACGGCGCTGTTCGTGTTCGGGCCGCAGGCGGGCCTCCTGTTCATCGCCAGCCTGCCGGTGCAGCTGGGCCAAGTCGCGGCCGAGCCCGCCGCCTTCGGCGCCCTCGCCTTCATCGGCATCGCGCTCGCCATATTCGGGATCGGATATGAGACCCTCGCCGACTGGCAGCTGACCCGCTTCAAGGCGGACCCGGCCAACACGGGCAAGGTGCTCGACACCGGGGTGTGGGGCTGGAGCCGGCATCCCAATTATTTCGGCGAGGCGTGCGCCTGGTGGGGCATCTGGCTGATCGCGGCGGAAACCACGCCCGGCCTGTTCGCGGTTATCGGCCCCCTGTTCACCACCTGGACGCTGATGCGCTGGTCCGGCGCGCCGCTGCTGGAGCGTGGCCTGAAGAAATCCCGCCCCGGGTATGAGGCTTACGTGGCGCGGGTGTCGGCCTTTGTGCCGATGCCGCCGAAGAAGGGGTGAGGCCGGTCCGCCCCACCCCGGTTCACGCTCCCGGCGGAGGATAACGGCCTGACCTATCTCAAAATCCCGGTGGACGCGCTGTAGGCGGCGGGCCGGGCGAGGTCACAGGCGGCGCACCTGCGCCCCGGTCCCGCTTTCCTCTTCCGTTTCAGTCTCCGTCTCCGTCTCCGTCTCCGTCTTCACCGCCGCAGCCCCTGCCTCCGCCGCCTTGGCCGCCGCTTCCGCTTCCGCTTCCGCCGCTTCGAGCGCGTCGATGGGGCCGGGGCCCATATGGCCCATCACGGCGCCACGGCCCTTGCGGTAATACTGGTCGGGATAGAGCGTATCGGCGAGGAATTCCTTGGTCGTCGCCCAGTGCGGCAGGCCGCTCACCTGCCCGCGCAGGGCGAGCTTGACCATATTGCGGATCCGCCTGAACCTTTCCTCTCTGGCCGCCTCTTCCTCGCGGCGCTCGGCCTCGTCATGCCCCGGCGGCAGGGGCAGGGCCTCTAGCAGGCGCGCCGAATTGAGCACGCGCTCGCACAGCCGCATCGCCTCCCCGGCCTGCCTCAGCTGGCCCGCCTGCATCAGTTCGACGGCCAGGATCAGCGCCCGCTCGCCCGCCAGGCGCGCCTCCAGCGGCCCCAGGGGCACCCAGGGCTGCGGCTCTGAAGCCGCCTCGTCCTGCGCCGCCTCCGCCTGCGCCGTCTCCGCTTCAGCGCCCGCCGCCGCGCCGTCTGCCGGCGCCGGGACAGGGGGAAGGGGCTGCGCCGCCGCGCGGGCGCGGGCCAGGTCGCAGGCGCGCCAGCGCCCCTCGGCGGCCCAGCGATAGAGGGTGGAGGCCGGCACGTTCAGCGCATGGGCGATATCATGCATGGCCTTCGCCCGCGCCCTCAGCGCTTCACGTTCGTCATCATCGCGCACTGTCATCATGGGGGCATGATACGCCCCGCCACAGGGGAGGGGGATAAACGCCGCGCCGCCCCCATTCACCGCCGGTTCAGCCCCGCCGCCCGATTCTGGCGCGATACAGGCGGCGAAAGGCGGCGTGTCATGGCGGTGATGCTCACCCTGGCCGGACCGGCGGCGGCGGCGGCGCTCGCGCTCGCGGGCCAGGCCGGCGCGGCGGATATCGCGCCGGACTGCACCTGGAACGGCCAGCCTTTGCACGGCCGGGTCCAGGTGGTCACGAGTTTTACCGATATACGCGTCCAGCGCGGCACGAGTTTTCCCGATCTGCGCGTCCAGTGGGTGTCCAGCTTCCCCGATTCATGCGGCCGCTGGCGCGAGGTCACGAGCTTTCCCGACTTCACGATTCAATATGTGGACAGCTTCCCGGATATCCGGGTGCAGGAGGTGGGGAGCTTTCCGGGGGTGCGGTGAAGGGTTCCTTCTTCCTTCCACCCCC
>JBHYFR010000216.1:0-3718 GCA_051859425.1 Oceanicaulis sp.
CCGTTGTCGGCATAGACCGGCTTGGGCATGAAGGTCGCGGTCTTGCCGTAGGCGGCGGTGACGTTGTGGATGACATATTTATACAGCTGCATCCGGTCGGCCATCGTGGTGAGCGTGGCGAATTTCATGCCCAGCTCATGCTGGGACGGCGCCACCTCGTGGTGATGCTTTTCCGGCTGCATGCCCAGCTCTGACATGACCGAGAGCATTTCCGAGCGCATGTCCTGAAGCGAATCGATCGGCGGGACCGGGAAATAGCCGCCCTTGGGCCCCGGGCGGTGGCCCAGATTGCCGCCCTCATACTTCTTGGACGAGTTGTACGGGCCTTCCTCGGAATCCAGGATATAGCCGGTATCGTTCTGCTTTACGCTCCAGCGCACGTCGTCAAAGACGAAGAATTCCGCTTCGGGACCGAAGAACGCCGTGTCGCCAATACCCGAGGCGGCCAGGAATTTCTCGGCCTTCTTGGCGGTGGTGCGCGGGTCGCGGTTATACGCCTCGCCGGTGGAGGGATCGAGCACGTCGCAGATGATGTTCAGCGTGGTCTGCTGGAAGAACGGGTCGATATGGGCCGTCTCGATATCCGGTTTCAGCGTCATGTCGGACTCGTTGATGGCCTTCCAGCCATTGATCGAGGAGCCGTCAAACATCTGACCGTCCTCGAAGAAGTCCTCGTCGACCATGTCCTTGTGGAAGGTCACGTGGTGCAGCTTGCCGCGCGGATCGGAGAAGCGCAGGTCGACATACTCGACATCGTGCTCCTCGATGAGTTTCATGATCTTGTCAGACATGGGGATATGGCTCCGGTCAGGGGGTGGACAGGGTGAGGGCGGGCGCGTCAGAGCGCGTCGTCGCCGGTTTCGCCGGTGCGGATGCGGATCGCCGCCTCCACAGGCAGAACGAATATCTTGCCGTCGCCGATGCGCCCGGTCTGGGCGGCGTTGACAATGGCCTCGATGGCGGCGTCCACCCGGGCGTCGGGCAGCACCAGCTCGATCTTGATCTTGGGAAGGAAGTCGACGACGTACTCGGCGCCGCGGTAGAGTTCGGTATGGCCTTTCTGGCGTCCGAAGCCCTTGACCTCGGTCACGGTCAGGCCCTGCAGGCCGATCTCCTGGAGGGCTTCCTTCACGTCATCGAGTTTGAACGGTTTGATGATGGCTTCGATTTTCTTCATGTCCGTCCTCCGCATCGCCGGGCACGCTAGCGGGGCGATGGGCGCGGGCAATGCCTGCCCGCGCGGCGCGGCGCCAATGGCGACGCGGCGCCCGCCGATGAGGCGCCCATGCACGCTGACGAGGCGCAGGAGCCGCCCATGAGTACGCAACACGCCCTTTTGACGCCGGATGCCATGGGCCGCGCCGACCGGTTCGCCATCTCGAACGGCGTGTCCGGCGCGGTGCTGATGGAGGCTGCGGGGCGGGCCATCGCCAACGCCATCATGGCCCGCTGGGCGCCAAGGCCCGCGGCGGTGCTGTGCGGGCCGGGTCATAATGGCGGCGACGGATGGGTGGCGGCGCGTCATCTGGCCGGGGCAGGCTGGCCGGTGCGGGTCTTCTCCGCCGTGCTTGTTTCAGAACTGAAGGGCGATGCGGCGGGCGCCGCGCGCGGCTGGACCGGGCCGGTGGAGGCGCTGGAGCGGTGCGATCCGGCGCAGTTCGGCCTGGTCATCGACGCCCTGTTCGGCGCGGGCCTGACGCGCGCGCTGGACGGCGAGGCGGCGAGGCTGGCCGGGGCGTGCGGCCAGGGGCCGGTGGTGGTCAGCGCCGATCTGCCCAGCGGGCTCGACGGTTTGAGCGCCAGGGCCGGGGGCGCGGCGTTCAGGGCGGACCTGACCGTCACGTTTCACCGGCTGAAACCCGCCCATGTGCTGCAGCCGGGCCGGGCGCTGTGCGGCGAGATCGTCTGCGCCGATATCGGCATTCCTGACGGCTGGGAGGGGGAGGCGCAGCCGTGCGCGCAGCTCAACCATCCTGATCTATGGCCCGTGCCGGGACTGGCGCTGGAGCCGGACGCGCACAAGCACACGCGCGGCAGGCTGCTGGTCTTGTCCGGGCCATCCGGCGCCAGCGGCGCGGCGCGCCTGTCGGCCCGGGCCGGGCTTCTGGGCGGCGCCGGCTTTGTCACACTGGCCTGCCCCGCAGACGCTGTGGCCGAGGCCGCCGGCGATCCCGCGCTGGTCATCCGGGCGCTGGGGCCGGGCGATCTTGAGGCGGTGATGGCGGCGTCACGCCCCGCCGCCGCCGTGCTGGGTCCGGGCGCCGGACTGGATGATGTGTTGAAAGCGCGCGTGGCGTTGGCGCTTGAACGCCGCATCCCGCTGGTGCTGGACGCAGATGCCCTGAGCGTGTTCGCCGATGCGCCCGAAGCGTTGTTCGCCCGGCTGCATCCGCGCTGCGTGCTCACGCCTCACGCAGGCGAGTTCGAGCGCCTGTTTCCCGGCCTGACAGCAGGCGCGCTCAACAAGATCGAAGCGGCGCGCGAGGCGGCGCGCCTGGCCCACGCCGTGATCGTCTTCAAGGGGCCCGATACGGTCATCGCCGCGCCCGGCGGGGCTGTTCGGGTCAATGTCCATGCCAGCGCGCGCCTCGCCACTGCCGGAACTGGCGATGTTCTGGCCGGGCTCATCGGCGCGTTTCTCGCCCAGGGCGCCGCGCCCTTCGACGCCGCCAGCGCAGCAGTCTGGCTGCACGGAGACGCCGGGCGCCAGCTTGGCCCCGGCGCGAGCGCAGGCGATGTGCTGGCACGCCTGCCCGGTGTGCTGGAGGTGGAGCGGGACCGGCGCGCCCGGCAGCGCGCCCTGCAGCGCCTGACCGGCGCCATGTAGCCGCGCGCGCCGGGTCATCGTATAGCTGCACCGCTGACACCCCTTCGCTGCGTATTTCAGAAAGCGCCATGTCCGAAATTGAACGCCTTTCCCAGACCGATGAAGACGCGCTGGCGTTTCACCGCGCCGATCCGCCGGGCAAGATCGCCCTGAAAGCCACCAAGCCCATGGCCACCCAGCGCGATCTGGCGCTGGCCTATTCGCCCGGCGTGGCCGCGCCTGTGCGCGCCATCGCGGCGGACCCGGATGCGGTCTACGACTATACCTCCAAGGGCAATACGGTGGCTGTGGTGTCCAACGGCACGGCCATTCTGGGCCTGGGCGATCTGGGCCCCGCCGCCTCCAAACCGGTGATGGAGGGCAAGGCGGTGCTGTTCAAGCGCTTCGCCGATATCGACGCCTTCGATCTGGAGATCGCCTACACCGACCCGGACCGCTTCGTGGACTGCGTGGCCGGGTTCGGCGACACGTTCGGCGGCATCAATCTGGAAGACATCAAAAGCCCGGAATGTTTCGAGATCGAGACGCGCCTGCGCGAGCAACTCGACATTCCGGTCTTTCATGACGACCAGCACGGCACCGCCATCATCGCAGCGGCTGGCCTGATGAATGCCTGCCACCTCACCGGGCGCAAGTTCGAGGAGGTCCGCGTGGTGCTGATCGGCGCTGGCGCGGCGGGCCTGTCGGTGCTGGAGCTGATCAAGTCGCTGGGTGTCCAGGACGAGAACGTCACCATTATCGACCTCAAGGGCGTGGTGCACGCCGACCGCAATGATTTGCATGACAAGCTGCGCCGCCATGCGCGCAAGACCCATCTGCGCACGCTGGAAGAGGCCATTGCGAACGCTGACGTGATGCTGGGCCTGTCGGCGGGGGGCATCGTCACGCCCG
>JBHYFR010000217.1:0-3710 GCA_051859425.1 Oceanicaulis sp.
GGATGATATCGGCCGTGTGGCCGGGGTCTTCTTCATGGGCGAGATGGCCAAGGCCGGGCAGGCGCACCTGCTGACAGCCCGGAATGCGGCGCGCCGCCGCCCAGGCCTCGTCTGGCGGGGTGGCGCGGTCGTTTTCGCCCAGCACCATGGTGGCCGGCGCCGTCACCCGGCCCAGATCGGCCAGCAGCGGGCGCAGCTTCCAGTGGGCCATCAGGCGCAGCGTCCCCGCGATATGCCCCGGCTGGCGCAACAGCTCGCAGTAGCGCGACAGGCCGTCCTCATCCAGCCGCGAGCCGGTGCGGTTGATGAGGCGCGCGATGCTCTGCTCATTGGCGCGCATGGACACCAGGCGCGGGGTGAGCGGGTTGAGCAGGGCCAGGCGGGCCATTTTTGACGCAATGCCGTCCGCCGCGCCGCCATAAGGCTGCAGCGCGGGGGCGAGCCCGACAAGCGCTCGGGGCTGGATCAGCCCGTCCAGCGTCATGCGCAGGGCGATGGCCGCGCCCGCCGAGTGGCCGGCCACAATGGACGGCGCGGCGTCCAGCCGGGTCATGAGCGCGCCCAGCGCCTGAGCCACCAGCGGCAGTTCGGGCGCTTCCATCGGTCCGGAAAACCCGTGACCGGGCAGGTCGACCATGACGATCTCGAATGCGCCGGAAAGCTCGCGTGCGAGCGGGGCGAAGGAATGGGTCGAGGCCCCGGCGCCATGGATCAGCAGCAGCACCGGACCGGTCCCGAAGCGCTGGACATGCCAGCTGACCCCGCCCGCGGGCACCATCTGGCTGGCGTCGCGATAAGGCCAGGTGTCCGGGATCCGCGCGAGGGTCATGCGGCTGCCGTCCGGGCCAGATCAGCCAGTGCGCCGGGATTGGCCGCCGGCAGGCGCACATAGCGCGCGTTCATGTTCATGGCGACGGACCTGGCCGTTTCCGCGCCGCGCTTTGACACATCAACGATGATGGCGCCATGTCCCGCCGCGCTCAGGCGCCGGGCGGCGTCATGGGCTTCGGCCTGCGCGATGTCGCGCCCGCCGGTCCCCGCGCGCGTCACATTGGCCGCCCCGTCGGTGAGGAAGACCAGGGTCACGGTGCGTCCCTGCCGGGCAGACCCGTGGGCGAGGGCTTCGGCCGCCTCGATCGCAGCAGCCAGCGGCGTGCCGCCGCCGCCGGGCAGGGCGGACAGGCATTTCTTGGCGCGGGTCAGCGAGCGGGTGGGCGGCAGCAGGGTCTCGGCGCCCGTCCCGCGAAAGGCGATCAAGGCGACCTGGTCGCGCCGCACATAGGACTCAGCCAGCATCAGCTCCACCGCGCCCTTGGCTTCGGCCAGACGGTTGAGCGCCAGTGAGCCCGAGGCGTCGACGACGAAAATCGTCAGCGTCTCGGCCTTCTGCTTGAAATGCTTGATGCGGAAATCCTCGCGGCGGACCTCCAGCGCCGGGCCGGGCGTGAACCGGTCCCAGCCGCGCCGCCGCACTCGGCCCCAGGGCGCCGCCGCACGCAAGGTCGCCAGAACATCCAGCTTGCGGCCCTCGCCCGGATCGCCCCGGCGCGTGCCGGCAGGGCGTCCGCGCTGGCCGCTCTTGCGCGTGGCGCCCGACTGGCCCGCGCTGCTCGCCCGGCTGCTGGACACGCCCGCCTCCAGCCGCGCCAGCAGGCCGGCGGGGATGGCGGCCCTGGCCGCCTCGGTGGTGATTTCGGTCAGGTCATCGGGCGACAGGGCCTGGTCGTGCTGCTCGTCAGGCTCCTGATTATCGTTCTGCGCTTCGTCGTCCCGGGGCGGGGCGTCGGGCTCGCTGTCAGGCGGCTGCTCGTCCGCCTGGTCTTCTTGGGGCAGGTGAAGGGCGCGCGGTCCCAGCACCAGCCGGGCCGCCAACGCGGCCTGCGCCTCGCCGATCTCGTCAAGATCATCCAGCGCGGCGGCCGCCCGCGCCGCCCGCAGCGCCAGCAAAGGCGGCCTCAGCGAGGTGATGCCCAGCGCGGCGGCGGTCCGGGTCAGGGCGCGCTCGGCGCCGGCATTGACGATATGGGGCAGGCGCACCCGCGCCATGGCGATGGCTTCGCGGTCATGGCCGGGCCCGGCGGTGTTGAGATCGCTCAGGGACACGCCCGACAGATCGAGATGGAAGGCGAGACGTTCGCTCAGGGCGCCGGGCGCGCCTTCATCCGGGTCGGCGCTTTCATCCAGCGCGATGATCATCGGCGCCGGGGCGGCATCCAGCGCCATGGCCAGGCGCGCCGCCAGACCGGTCTCGGCGCGTTCGGCCATGGCCAGCACGCCCACCCCGTCCCGGATCTCGTCCAGCAGGCCCGGGCGCTGCACGGCGCGTCCCGCCTTCAGCGTCGCGGCCAGATCGACGCCGCCCAACAGCGCCTCATCGCTCACGCCCGCCGGGATGCGCCGCCAGGGCGCGGCCTCGTTCACGAGGTTACGCAAGCTGTCCAGCCAGGCGTCGCGCGCCGGACCGGCGCGGGCTTTCAGCAGCGCGCCGCCCAATCCGGGATCCACCGCCAGCAGCGCGGCGGCCAGGCGCGCTTCGCCCCAGCCATCGCGCATATGGGCGGTCTCGCTCACGCCGCGAAGGCCTCGGCCAGGCCGCGTTCAATGCGGGCGGAGGACCCGGCCTCGTCCAGCGGATCGCGGCGCAGGCGGTGGCGCAGGGCAGACGGCGCCACGGCGCGCAGATGATCGAGCGATATTTCGTCCGATCCCTCAAGTGCGGCCTGGGCGCGCGCGGCGCGTATCAGGGTCAGCTCCCCGCGCAAGCCATCGGCGCCCAGCGCCATGCAGATTTCCGAGGCGCGCCGCAGCACCGCGTCAGGTGTCTCGATAGCAGCCACGCGTTCCTGAGCCGCTGCGACGCGCGCCCTCAGCTGCGCGCCGGCCTCGGCCCAGGATTCGCAGAATGTGTGGGGATCGCGCTCAAACGCGTCGCGCCGGCGCACCACCTCGATGCGGTGTTCGATATCGCGCGGCGTGGCGACTTCCACCGACAGGCCGAACCGGTCGAGCAATTGCGGGCGCAGCTCGCCTTCTTCGGGATTGCCGCTGCCCACCAGCACGAATTTCGCCGGGTGACGCACGCTCAGCCCGTCGCGCTCCACCACATTTTCGCCCGTGGCCGCCACGTCCAGCAGCAGGTCGACGATGTGATCTTCGAGAAGATTGACCTCGTCGATATAGAGAAAGCCGCGATTGGCGCGCGCCAGCAGGCCGGGCTCAAACGCCTTCTCGCCCTTGCGCAGCGCCTTTTCGATGTCCAGCGCGCCCACCACCCGGTCTTCGGTCACGCCCAGCGGCAGATCCACCACAGGGGTGGGCTTGCGCACCACAGTCCCGCGCGATCTGGCGTCGCCGCCAATGGGATCTGAGCCCGTCGCGGAGTTATAGGGGCAGTGCTCATAGGTCTCGATTTCGGGCAGCAGACCGGCCAGCGCGCGCACGGCGGTAGACTTGGCCGTGCCGCGATCACCGAAGATCAACACCCCGCCCACTCTGGGTTCGACGCAAGCGATCAGCAGGGCTTGCTTCATCTCCTCCTGCCCGACAATGGCGGGGAAGGGAAAGGTCAGGGTCATGGATGCGCCTCGGTTCGTCTTAATGGCAAGTGTCTAGCAAATTGGACACTCGCACAATTTTTTTCTCCTGACACCGGCCTGCAGCCAAGTTTCTCCCGTTGCGCTGCGCATGGAGGTTAAAGGCCGTGACGCCAG
>JBHYFR010000218.1:0-3651 GCA_051859425.1 Oceanicaulis sp.
GCATTCTGGTCTTCATGTCGATCTGGTCCTGGGCCATCGCCATCGAGAAGGCCATGGAGCTCAACCGCGCCCACGGCCGCGCGGTGAAGTTCGAGAACGATTTCTGGTCCGGCGCTGCGCTGGACGATCTGGCCAAACGCTATGCACGCGATCCCAAAGAACCCTTTGGCCGGGTGCTGGCCGCGGCCCTGCGCGACTGGGACGGGTTTTCGGTGGCCAAGAGCGGCGGGGCGGAAGCCAACCGCGAACTGTCCAAGATGGAAAAAGGCCTGGGGATCCTCGCCTCCATCGGCTCGTCAGCGCCGTTCATCGGCCTGTTCGGCACGGTGTGGGGCATCATGAACGCCTTCCGCGCCATCGCCACGGCGGAGAACACCTCGCTGGCGGTTGTGGCGCCGGGCATCGCCGAGGCGCTGTTCGCCACGGCGCTGGGCCTGTTCGCAGCGATCCCGGCGGTGATTTTCTTCAACGCGCTCAGCTCCAATCTGGGCAAGTACGCCGCACGGCTGGAAGGCTTTGTCGACGACCTGACCGCGCTCGCCAGCCGGGAGAGCTAGGGCCATGGGCGCGCGAATTGATTCAGGCGGACGGTCGGGCGGCGGCCGGCGGCGCTGGAAGCCCAACGCAGAAATCAACGTCACGCCGTTTGTAGACGTGATGCTGGTGCTGCTGATCGTCTTCATGATCTCGGCGCCGCTGCTGACCGTGGGAATCGAGGTGGATCTGCCCGACACCGAGGCGCGGGCCATGACCACATCAGAAGAGCCGCTGACCATCACTATTCAGCCGGACGGCACGATTTTCCTCATGGAAACACAGGTGGGCTTTGACGAGCTCGGCCCGCGCCTGCAGGCGATCGCTGGCACCCGCTCCGCCGCGCGCGTCTATATCCGTGCTGATCAGGGCGTGGCCTATGGCGAGGTGGTGCGGGTGATGGCCCGGGTGTCTGCGTCGGGCTATCCCAATATCGGCCTCGTCACAGACCCTGTCCGCGACTAGGAACGCGCCATGCGCCAGGCCCTCGGATTCATTGCGTCGGCCATGATCCACTTCGCCCTGGTGGCGTCGGCCTTCATCGCTTTCCCGCAGGCGGCGCGATACGCCTCGGATTCGGTGATCATTCCGGTGGAGCTGGTGACCCTGTCTGACGTGACCAATGTGCGCGCCGCACGTCCCGAGCCTGAGCCGACGCGGCCCGAGCCTGAGCCCGAACCGGTCACGCCGGCGCCGGAGACCCGGCCCGAACCGGTGACCCAGCCCGAACCCATCCCGCTGCCGCCGGAGCCGGAACCCGAACCGGTGCCCGAGCCCGAGCCGGAACCGGCGCGCGAACCGGAACCGGCGCCGCCGCCCGCGCCCCGGCCCCAGCCGCGCCCTCAGCCCCAGCCCGAACGCGGACTGGACCTGGATGATCTGTCGCGTCTGGTGGACCGTTCGCGTCAGGAAACCCGTCAGCGCCCCGCCGAAGAAGGCGAGGCCCGGCGCGGCGCAGGCGAGGGCACGGCCATGACAGCCACCTTGCAGGACATGCTGCGCAGCCAGATCGCGCGCTGCACCCGCTCCAACGCCGACGCGCCCGCCAATATGGATTTGCGCGTGATCGTGGAAGTGCGCCTGGAGCGCAACGGCGCCCTGTCCAGCCCGCCGCGCCTGCGTGACGAGGCGCGGGTGATGAACTCGTCCAATCCGTTTCTTCGGGTCGCCGGCGAGCGCGCCGTGCGCGCCGTGATCGACTGCCAGCCCTACCGCCTGCCGCCCGAAGCCTATGGGCAGTGGCGCCATCTTGAAGTCATGGTTGACACACAGGCTGTGCGCTAGCGTCCAACGTCCCGTTCCTGCTGACCGCCACAAGTCCGGAGCCGCCCGATGATCATCGCCCGCCTCGCCCGCCTAGCGGCCGCCCTTGCGGCCCTTGCCTTGCTTGCCGCGCCCGCCCTGGCCCAGGGACCCTTGCGGGTGGATGTCACGGACGGCCATCTCGATCCCATGCCCGTGGCGGTGCCCGACTTTGTCGGTGCGGACGGGCGCGCCGCCGATGCGGGCGCGCAGATCGCGCGCGTGATCAATAACAATCTGGGCAATTCAGGCCTGTTCGCCCCGGTGGATTCAGACGCCTTCATCGAGCGCATCGAGAATATCGATCTGCGCCCGCGTTTTGGCGACTGGCGGGTGATCAACGCCTCGGCCCTGCTGACCGGGCGCGTGACGATCGATGGCGAAGACAGCATGCAGATCGCCTTCCGCCTGTGGGACACCACCACCGAGCAGCAATTGCTGGGCCTGCAGTTCGCCACCACGCCGGACAATTGGCGCCGGATCGCCCACAAGGTGTCCGACGCGGTCTATGAGCGGCTGACCGGCGAGCAGGGCTATTTCGACTCGCGCATCGTTTATGTCGCCGAATCCACCGGCGCGGATGGCCAGACCCTGCGCCGTCTGGCGGTGATGGACCAGGACGGGGCCAACCCGTCATTGCTCACCGACCGCTCCTTCATGGCGCTCCTGCCGAATTACTCGCCCGGCGCCCAGCAGATCACCTTCGTCGCCCAGCGCGAAGACGGGCGCAATATGAGCTATCTCTATGATCTGGGCACGGGCCGGCGTGAATCCCTGTTTGAGGGCGGCGGACCCTCGATCAGCGGCGGAGGCCAGTCCCTGGCGCCGCGCTTCTCGCCGGACGGGCGCTCGCTTCTGGTGGCCGCCGAACGTCACGGCTCGCACCACATCTTCCGCTATGATCTGCGCAGCCGGATCCTGCGCCAGATCACCAGCCACCCAGCGGACGATGTCTCGCCGTCACCGGCCCCGGACGGGACGCAGATCGTGTTCTCGTCCAACCGCTCGGGCCGCTCGCAGCTCTATGTGATGAACGCCGACGGGTCCGATGTGCGCCGGATCACCTTTGGCGAGGGCCAGTATTACGCCCCGGCCTGGTCCCCGCGCGGCGATCTGGTCGCCTTCGTGCGTCAGCAGTCCGGCGGCCGCTTCGCGCTGGGCGTGGTGCGCGCGGACGGCTCAGGCGGCGAGCGCATCCTCTATGAAGGCTATTTCGTGGACAGCCCGACCTGGGCGCCCAATGGCCGGATTCTGGCGTTTACACGCGGCGATTTTGACCGCGACGGCACGCAATACTCGATCTGGAGCGTGGACCTTGCGGGCTTCAATCTGCGCCGCCTGCCCACCCAGGGCGCGGCCTCGGACCCGGCCTGGTCGCCCTTGATCGAATGAACCGGGCATGCAACTAATTTCGGGCTTGCGCGTTGTCGAGGGGAATTGCGCGTACGCCCGGTTTTCGGATAAATGCGCGTGCCTTGCGGCCTCGGCCTGCAGGTTTCTGGAGGGATAACAACCATGATGCGCCTCACCTTCGCCGCCGTCGCCGCGCTGGGCCTTCTGGCCTCGGCCTGCGCCAGCCGCCCGGACCCGACGCCTGATCCGCGCCCGGACCCGATTGTCGACAACCGTGCCGATTACGGCTCGGGCGAACCGGCCGGCCCCACGCCGGGCAGTGCTGCCCATTTCGAGGCCACCGCGGGCGACCGCGTCTTCTACGGCTTCGACCGTCACGATCTGACCAATGAAGCGCGCGAAACGCTTCGCCGTCAGGCTGCGTGGCTGGCCTCCTACCCCAATACCCGCGTCCTGATCGCC
>JBHYFR010000219.1:0-3650 GCA_051859425.1 Oceanicaulis sp.
GCGGCCCTTGTAGATGACGCCCTTGGAATCGCACAAAATCGCGTTGTCATGGGCCACGCCCATGGCCTTGATCAGTTCGAGCACCGCGATGCCCGCCGCGCCCGCGCCATTGACCACGACCTTCAGGTCCGCGATGTCGCGCCCGGTCAGCTGGCAGGCATTGATGATGCCCGCCGCCGTGATGATGGCGGTGCCGTGCTGGTCATCATGGAAGACCGGGATATCCAGCGCCTCGCGCAGGCGCTGCTCGATGATGAAGCAATCAGGGCCCTTGATGTCTTCCAGATTGATGCCGCCGAACGTGTTGCCGAACCGGCGTACGCATTCCACGAAGGCGTCAGGATCGTTTTCCTCCACCTCGATATCGATGGCGTCCACGTCGGCGAAGCGCTTGAACAGGACCGCCTTGCCCTCCATCACCGGCTTGGAGGCGGCCGCGCCCAGATCGCCCAGGCCCAGAATGGCCGTGCCGTTGGAGATCACGGCGACCATATTGCCCTTGGACGTGTAGTCGTAGACCGCGTCCGGGTCCGCCGCGATCGCCTTGACCGGCGCGGCCACGCCGGGGCTATAGGCCAGCGACAGATCGCGCTGGGTGGCCATGGGCTTGGTGGCTTGCAGTGCGATCTTGCCGGGCGTGGGATAGCGGTGGAAGTTCAGCGCTTCCTCATCATCCACGCGGGGGCGGCGGTCGGTCATGGCGGGGCGTTCCTGGGTCACAAATCGGGCGGCGGGAGCGCTAACCTACAAGGTTCGCGCACCGTGGCAAAACCCGGCTGTCAGGCGCCGGCATGCCCGCCAAAGGCCAGCCCCCAATTGACCAGCGCCCAGGCGAGAAACGCCAGCGCCGCGGCGAACAGGCCATGGTGCGCCATGCGCCACATCGACCAGCCCGACATGGCGACCGCCGGAACCAGCGCCGCAACCGCCAGCACCGCTGCGATCACCACCGCCCCGGCCAGCGCCATGGCCCCGCGCAGCAAGGGCGGGGGATAGTCGGCGAATATCTCCATGCCCGACCCCTGCAATCCGGCGGTGGCCGCAACCAGCACCGCCAGGAACGCCATCACCAGCGCGGCGGCGGCCAGGTTGAAGATCGACACCGCCAGGCCGCGCGCGGTTTCACCCCGGCCATCGCGCCGGCGCCCGCCAAGGCGCCGCCACAGGCCCAGCCACTGGGTCAGGGACGCGATCAGCGCCAGCGTGATGGCGGCGTTGAGAAGATTGGGATCGGTGGACAAGCCGATCCGGTCATAGCTGGCCGTGCCCAGCATGTCGGACATGCGCCGCACAGCGCCGTCCGGCCCGCGGATCGCCATCAGGGTCCGGCCATGGCGGTTCTGCCAGACATCCTCGCCCACGGGATGATAGAGCGCCTCGCCCATGGCGTCGGTCACGGCCAGCGCGCCGTCGCCGCGCGCCCGCACGGTCATGACGCCCGACACCGCCAGCACCTGCTCCATGCCCGAATGGGCGCGCCGGTTCACGATATAGCGCCCTGCCGCCTCCTGTGCGCGCGCATGGGCGTCCTCCGGCGCCGCGTCCGGCGCTTGCGGCAGGCCCGCCTGCTCAATCAGGCGCGCCAGCACCAGATCGGGCAGGCGGAAGGCGGGCGTGACCGCCGGCGAGGCGTTTTGCGAGACGAACACGCCGGCGTCCAGCTCCGGCGCGAAGGCCATCATGGACAGGAACTCGTTGATCGATCCGCCATGGCCGTACACGTCCACGCCGCCGACGCGCCAGTGCATGAAGCCATGGGCCATGTCCGCCCCGCCGGGCCGGTCGTCATAGAGCCGGGTCAGCATGCGCGCATGGGTCTCGGCGGGTATCAGGCGCACCCCGTCCAGTTCCCCGCCGTTGAGATGAAAGCGCATCCAGCGCGCCATGTCCGCGGCGGAGGAGGCCATGGAGCCCGCCGGCCCGAAGGCGCCGATATCCACCCGCCGGGCCGCCACCGGCGCGCCGTTGCGGATATGATAGCTCACCGACAAGGGCGGCTGGTCCGCGCGCGCATCACCCTCCAGAAACGTGGTGTCATGCATGCCCAGCGGCTGAAGGATGCGCTCATAAAGAAAATCGGCGTAGCTCAGCCCGGAGACATCCTCCACCACCTGGGCGGCCAGCACCGTGCCCCAGTTGGAATAGGCGGTCGCCTCGCCCCGGCCCATCACCTGACGCGGCTCGGTGCGCGCCAGCGCTTGCGGGCGGTCCATCACGGCAAATTGCGGCAGGAAGATCGCAAAACTGTCCTCCAGCCCCGGCCGGTGGCTCATCAGCTGGGCCAAAGTGACCGGCTCGCCCCCGCGCCCGGCCTGAAAGCTGGTGAGATACGTGTTCACGTCCGCGTGCAGGTCCACCAGGCCGTCCGCCTCCAGCATCATCACGGCGGTCCAGATGAAGGTTTTCGACACCGAGCCGATCTCGAAGCGCACATCATCCGCGCCCGCCGGGCGCCCCGCCTGGACATCGCTGAGGCCATAGCCCGCGGCGAAGGTGTCGCCGCCCTGGACCACCGAGACGATGAGGCCGGGAATGTCGTGCTCGGACAGAAACGCCGCCGCCGCGCCGTCGGTGAAGTTGGCGATATCGATGAGCGGGCCGTCCGCGTCCTGTCCGACGAGGAAGGCCGCCATGTCTTGCGTGAACGCATCGCCATCGCGATTGGAGGCTGGCGCGCCGGGTTCGCCCGCCTGGGCGAGCGCCAGCGCACTGACTATTGCGATCAGAAACGATGACGCCATGGCTCTGCCCCCGATGATCCGGCCCACACGTCATATCATGCCGGAGTGGCGGGCAAGCTGTCAGCTTAAATCGGCGCGGGTCCGGCTTCGTGCCGGGGGCCAGCGCGCGGGCCTTGCTCCGCGCCCGCACGCGGGTAATTTGCGCACAATGACCCGACCGGCTGATCCTGACACGCTGATGCAGCGCGCCTTCCCCACGCCGGAGGGGGCCACGCCCATGATGGTGCAGTTTCTGGAGCTGCGCGCTGAGGCGCCGGCCGAGGCGCTGTTGTTCTACCGCATGGGTGATTTCTACGAGCTGTTCTTTGATGACGCGGTGCGCGCCGCCGAGGCGCTGGACATCGCGCTGACCAAGCGCGGCGAGCATCAGGGCCAGCCCATCCCCATGTGCGGCGTGCCGGTCCACCACGCCCAGAGCTATCTGTCGCGCCTGATCAAGGCGGGCTTCAAGGTGGCGGTGGGCGAGCAGATCGAGGACCCGGCGGAAGCCAAGAAGCGCGGCGCCAAATCGGTGGTGCGCCGGGCCATCACCCGCATCGTCACCCCCGGCACGCTGACCGAGGAAGACCTGCTGGACGCGCGCAGCGCCAACCGCATCGCGGCGCTGGCCCGCCTGGCCGACGGCACGCGCGCGCTCGCCTGGGCCGATGTCACCGACGGCAGTTTCGCCGCCACCGCCCTGATCAGCGATGACGCGCTGGAGGCCGAGCTGGCCGCGCTGAACCCGTCCGAACTTTTGTGCGCCGATGAGGATGCGCGCCTCGCCGCCAGCCTCGCCCCGTCCGCCGCGATCACGGCGCGCGCGCGCGCCAAGTTTGACGCCGGCGCGGGCGAACGCCGGCTCAAACAGCATTTCGATGTGCAGAGCCTGGAGGCGTTCGGTGATTTCACCCGCGCGCAGATCGCCGC
>JBHYFR010000220.1:0-3617 GCA_051859425.1 Oceanicaulis sp.
TCACCGCCCCGGGCGCCTGAGCCGGCCATCCGCCCCGTCAGCCCTGAGGCGTGTCAGGCGTCTCAGGGGTTCCGGTCAGCGTCCTGATCGCCGCACGCGCCAGCGCGTCCGCGCGCTCGTTTTCCGGGTGGCCGGCATGGCCCTTGACCCATTCCCAGCTGATCTCGTGGCGCGCCGCCGCCGCGTCCAGCCGCTTCCACAAATCCTCGTTCTTCACCGGCTTTTTCGCAGACGTCTTCCAGCCGTTGGATTTCCACGTGCGCAGCCAGCGCGTCACCCCGTCGCGCACATAGATGGAATCGGTCACCAGCCGCACCCGGCAGGGCCGCTTGAGCGTCTCCAGCGCCACGATCGCGGCCATCAGCTCCATGCGGTTATTGGTGGTTTCGGCCTCCGCGCCGGAAATTTCCTTTTGCGCGCCATTCCACTCCAGCAGCGCGCCCCAGCCGCCCGGTCCCGGATTGCCCGAACAGGCACCGTCGGTATGGATGATGACGGTCTGGCTCACGCCACTTCCCGCGGCAGTTTGAACACCACGTCCTCGCGCGCCACAGCGACTTCGCGAATGGTGATGGCGTAGCGTTCCGCCACGGCGGCCAGCAAATCCTCCACCAGATCCTCCGGCGCGCTGGCGCCGGCCGACACGCCCAGCGTGGCCGCGCCGTCCAGCCAGGCCCAGTCAATCTCTTCGGCGCTGGGCACCAGATGCGCCGCGCGCGCCCCGGCTTTCAGCGCCACTTCCACCAGCCGCACCGAGTTGGAGGAATTGGCCGCGCCCACCACCAGCACCAGTTCGGCATCCGCGCCGATGGCCTTCACAGCGGCCTGGCGGTTGGTGGTGGCGTAGCAGATGTCTTCCTTGTGCGGCGCGGCCATGGCGGGAAAGCGCGCCTGAAGGGCGGCGACGATTTCGGCGGTGTCATCCACCGACAGGGTGGTCTGGGTGACAAAGGCCAGATTGTCCGGGTCGCGCGGCGTGAAGGCGGCGGCGTCAGCCACCGTCTCGATGAGATGGATGGACCCTTCGGGCAGCTGGCCCAGCGTGCCGATCACCTCCGGGTGGCCGGCATGGCCGATCAGCAGGATTTCCTTGCCCGCCTTGTGATGGCGTTCGGCCTCCACATGGACTTTGGACACCAGCGGGCAGGTGGCGTCGACATAGAGCAGATTGCGCCGGGCGGCCTCAGCGGGCACGCGCTTGGGCACGCCATGGGCGGAAAACACCACAGGCCGGTCATCCGGGCACTCGTGGAGCTCCTTGACGAACACCGCGCCCATGGCTTTGAGCCGGTTGACCACATGCTTGTTGTGCACAATTTCATGGCGCACATAGACCGGCGCGCCATAGCGCTCCAGCGCCTTCTCGACGATCTGGATCGCCCGGTCCACACCGGCGCAAAAGCCGCGCGGGGCGGCGAGCAGAACGGTCAGGGCGGGCTTGTCGGTCATCGCGATCCTCTGTCAGCCGGCGCGGGCGGGCGTTGCCCTTGGCGCGCGCGCGTCGTAGAGACGTCTACCAGACCCGGCCCGCCCTGCAAGGGTGTGCCGGATGATGTCATCGGCGGCGCCGTCCGGCGCCGCGCTCTCAGGTCCGGGACCTTTCGTCATGCGTTTCGCCGCCATCAGCCTCGCCGCCGCCGCCCTGACCCTTTCCGGCTGCCAGGGGGTGCGCGACTCGCTGAGCGGACCCCAGCCCAATCCGGGCCCCTGCCCGAATGCGCTCTCGCTCTATGACGCGCACCGTATCGTCAATTTCGCCGGCCAGGAAATTGTCTACGGCAATGTGGGCTTCACAGGTGAAATTCTCAATGTGGCCAGCGCTTGCACCTATACCGACCAGTCTGCGACCCCGATCGAGATGGAAATGGGCATGCGCCTGGGCTTCGGGCGCGGCCCGGCGGCGGTGGGCAATAGCAAAACCTTCGACATGTTCATCACGGTCGTCCGCCTCGATCCGCAGCGCAATGTCACAGCGGTCATCCACCGCGAGACCTTTCAGGTCACCGCGAACTTCCCTGCGGGTGCTGACCGGGTGGAGATGGTTGAGGAGTTTTCCTCGATCCGCATTCCACGCGTTGACCCGGACACGTCAGGGGTCAATTTCGAAGTGTTGATCGGCTTCGAGCTGACCGATGAGCAGCTGGAATTCAACCGGTCCGGCATGCGCTTCCGCGTCACCGCCGGCCAGGAGGACTAGGGCGCGCCCATGAGTTCTCTTGTTGAAGAGCTGACGGGCGCGGTTTCCGCGGCGTTCGAGGCGGCCGGTCTGCCGGGTGAGCTGGGCGGCGTGATCGAGAGCGACCGGCCCGATCTGGCCCCCTATCAGTGCAATGGCGCGCTGGCCGCGGCCAAGGCCGCCAAGGCCAATCCGCGCGCGCTGGCGGGGTCTGTCGCGGAGCATCTGACCGCGGCGCGTCCCGATCTGTCGGTGGAGATCGCCGGGCCGGGCTTTCTCAACATCACCCCGCAGGACGCGCTCTACGATCAGCGCGCTGACGCGCTGGCGGCCGATCCGCGCACCGGCGCGCGCGCGGCGGATGCGCCGCTGAAGGTGATGATCGACTTTGGCGGGCCCAATGTGGCCAAGCCCATGCATGTGGGCCATCTGCGCTCCAGCGTGATCGGCGACAGCCTGCAGCGCCTGATGCGCTTTCGCGGCCATGAGGTGGTCAGCGATATCCATCTGGGCGACTGGGGCCTGCAGATGGGCCAGCTGATCACCGAGCTGGAGGACGAGCAGCCGGACCTTCCTTATTTCGACGCCGGCTTCACCGGGCCGTACCCGGATGAAGCGCCGGTCACCATTGATGATCTGGCGCGGCTGTATCCGCAGGCCAGCGCCAAGGGCAAGGCCGATCCCGAACGCCAGGAACGCTCGCGCAAGGCCACGGCCGAGCTGCAGGCGGGACGGCCGGGATACCGGGCGCTGCTGCGCCACTTCATCGCGGTGTCCATCGCCGCGCTGAAGGTCGATTTTGATGATCTGGGCGTGCATTTCGACCTGTGGAAGGGCGAGAGCGACGTCAACGACCTGATCGCCCCCATGGTGGAGGATTTCAAGGCGCGCGGCGTGTGCGAGCTGTCCGACGGCGCCTGGATCATCCGGGTGGGGCGCGAGGACGACAAGAAGGAGCTGGCGCCGCTGATCCTGGTGAGCTCGCAAGGCTCGGCGCTTTACGCCACCACCGATCTCGCCACCATTCTGGAGCGCCGCCGCGAGCAGGACCCCGATCTCATCCTCTATGTGGTGGATCTGGGCCAGTCGGACCATTTCGAGCAGGTGTTCCGCGCGGCGGTTCTGGCCGGCCTGGCCGAAGAGGGCGGGCTGGAGCATGTGAAGTTCGGCACCGTGAACGGCCCGGACGGCAAGCGCCTGCGCACCCGTGAGGGCGGCACGTTCCGCCTGGCCGACCTGATCGCTCAGGCCCGCGAGCGCGCCCGCGCCCGCCTCACCGAGGCCGGCCTGGGCGCCGAGCTGCCGCCGGACGCCTTCGAGGACGTGGCGCGCAAGGTGGCCAATGCGGCGATCAAATTCTCCGACCTGCAGAATGTGCGCACCACCAATTACATCTTCGATCTGGACCGCTTTGTAAGCTTTGAGGGCAAGACCGGCCCCT